>NZ_JBIRBB010000009.1:0-452045 GCF_044326295.1 Spongiactinospora sp. 9N601 | reverse complement strand
CCAGGTGCCGGGCCACCAACGCGCCCAGCCCGCCCGTGCCACCGGTCACCAGCACCGGACCCGACACCCGGGGCGACTCCCCGGCCGCCGGCCGTACCCGGGCCAGCCTGGGCACGAACACCCGCCCGGCACGGACCGCGTACTCCGGCTCGCCGTCCACCAGCGCGGGAATCGGCCCATCGGTGTCCACCAGGACGAACCGCCCTGGATGTTCGGTCTGCGCCGACCGCACCAGACCCCGGACCGCCGCACCGGCCAGGTCCTCCACGGTCTCATCCGGCCGGACCGCGACCGCACCACGAGTCACGATCACCAACCGCGAGTCGCGGCACCGGTCGTCGGCCAGCCACCGCTGTACCAGCCCGAGCGCCCATCGGGTCGCCTCGTGGACGGCCTCGGGACCGTCGCCCGGCCCGGCCTGCGGGCACTCCGCGACCACCGTCGCCGGGGCCTGGCCGTCCCAGTCGAAGCCGTCCCCGGTGAGCACGTACGCGCCCTCCGCAGGAGACTGATCGCCCGCCGGGCTCCACTCCACGCGCAGCAGCGAGCCGTCCGGGCCGCTGCCGAACTGCTTGGGCGCGACCGCCTTGGCGACCATCGACTCGATCGTGGCGACGAGCCTGCCGGTCTCGTCGGCCACCTCCATGGCGACGCCGTCGTTGCGGTTGTGCGCGTCCGGCGGCACGAGCCGTACCCGGAGGGAGGCCGGGCCGTCCGCGTACAGCCGGACGCCGCGCATGGACAGCAGCACGGGCACCAGGCCGCCGGGGATGTTCTCCGCCTCCTCGACCAGTTGCACGTGCCCGGCGGAGTCCAGCATGGCCGGGTGGATGGCGAACCGCGCGGCGTCGGCCTGGTACTCGGCGGGCAGCCGCACCTCGGTGAACCATTCCTCGCCGCGCCGCCAGGCGGACCGCAGGCTGCGGAACGACGGGCCGAAGTTGTAGCTGAGCCGGGCCAGCCGGGCGTAGAGGTCGCCGGTGTCCACGGGTTCCGCGCCGGCGGGCGGCCACACGGCCAGGTCGGTGCGCGGCGGCGTGCCGTCCGACGTGCTGAGGAAGCCGGTGGCGTTGCGTATCCACTCGCCGGGTTCGTCCAGGTCCGGGCGGGCCTCGCCGTCGAGGCGGTAGTGCATGCTGATCGGGCGGCGTCCGGCCGGGTCGGGCGCGCCGATCCGGATCTGGAGCTGCGCGCCGCCGGTCTCGGGCAGGATGATCGGGGCCTGGAAGTTCAGCTCGTCCACCTGGTCGCAGCCGATCCGCCGGCCGGCCGACAGCGCCAGCTCCAGCAGGCCGATGCCGGGCAGGATCGGCATGTGCATGACGTCGTGGTGGGCGAGCCAGGGGTGGGTGTTCTGCGACAGGCGGGTGGTGAACATCCAGCCTTCGCCGTCGGCCAGGCTGAGTGCCGCGCCCAGCATCGGGTGGTCGACGCTGTCCAGACCGAGCCCTTCCGCGCCGCCCGCCCGCCTCGGGCCTCCCGTGAGCCAGTGGCGGGTGCGCTGGAAGGCGTACGTCGGCAGCGCGGCCTTCGCGCCGTCGCCGAGCACGGCCGTCCAGTCCACCGGCACGCCGTGAGCGTGCAGGTCCGCCACCGCCCGGATGATCGTCTGCTCCTCGGGGCGCGATTCGCGCAGCGCGGAGGTGGCGAAGACGTCCTCGGTGACGCAGTGGCGGGCCATCGCGGTGAGCGTGCCGTCCGGGCCCAGTTCCAGGAAGGTCGTGACGCCCTGATCGGCCAGCCAGGCGATGCCGTCGGCGAAGCGTACGGCCTCGCGGACGTGCCGCACCCAGTAGTCGGGGGCGCACAGCTCCTCGTCAGGCACGGGTGCGCCGGTGAGGTTGGAGACGATGGGGACGGCGGGCGGCCGGAAGGTCAGCTCGGCCGCGACGCGGCGGAACTCCTCCAGCATGCCGTCCATGTGGTGGGAGTGGAAGGCGTGGCTGACCCGCAGCCTGCGGGTGCGGCGGCCCTGGTCGGCCCAGTGGGCGGCGAACGCGGTGACGGCCTCCTCGTCGCCGGAGACGACCACCGACGCCGGGCCGTTGACGGCGGCCAGCGCCACCCCGGCGGGGAGTGGGGTGACCTCCGCCTCGGACGCCTGGACGGCGATCATCGCGCCGCCGCGCGGCTGCGCCTGCATGAGCCTGCCCCGGGCGGCGACCAGCCTGGTCGCGTCCTCCAGGGACAGGACACCGGCGACGTGGGCGGCGGCCAGTTCGCCGATGGAGTGGCCGAGCAGGTGGTCGGGCCGCACGCCCCAGCCGTCCATCAGCCGGTAGAGGGCCACCTCGACGGCGAACAGCGCCGCCTGGGCGTACATGGTCTCGTCGATCAGGGCGGGGTCGGCGAGCGCGTCCTGGAGGGGGCGGTCCAGGTGGCGGTCCAGGTACGCGCAGACCTCGTCGAACGCCTCCGCGTAGGCGGGGTGCCGCCGGTGCAGCTCGGCGCCCATGCCCACGCGCTGGCTGCCCTGCCCGGTGAACAGGAACGCGACCTTGCCGGGCCGCGCCTGGGCACCGGCGGTCGTGCCGTACGCGAGGGCGTCGAGGTCGCGAAGCAGCGCCGCCCGGTCGGCGGCGACCACCGCGGCGCGGTGCTGGAAGTGGGTACGCCCGGTGGCCAGCGTCCGCGCCACCGCGTCCGGCGCGAGCCCGGGGTGCGCGGCCAGGTGATCACGCAGCTTTCCCGCCTGCGCCCGCAACGCCTCCACACTCCGCCCGGACACCACGTAGGGCAGCGTCCGATCCGCCCCGCCGTCCTCGGCCGCACGCCCAGAACCGCCCGGGACTGCGTCGGCCCCCAGGCCGGAGCCGACCACCGGCGTGGCCCCGGACCCCGGGGCCGTGCCGGAGGCCGGGGCGGGAGTGTCTTCGGGGTGTTCCAGGATGACGTGGGCGTTGGTGCCGCTGATACCGAAGGCCGAAACACCCGCGCGGCGCGGGTGGCCGTTGCGGTGCCAGGGAACGGGCTCCGCGAGGAGGCGTACCCCGCCTGAGGACCAGTCCACGTGCGGCGTCGGCTGTCCGGCGTGCAGGGTCGGGGGCAGCACCTCGTGCCGCATCGCCATGACCATCTTGATCACCCCGGCGACGCCCGCCGCCGCCTGGGTGTGCCCGATGTTGGACTTGACGGTACCGAGCCACAGCGGCTCGGCCCGGTCCTGGCCGTAGGCGGTGAGCAGGGCCTCGGCCTCGATCGGGTCGCCCAGCGTCGTGCCGGTGCCGTGCGCCTCCACCACGTCCACGTCGGCGGCCGACAGCCGGGCGTTGGCCAGCGCCTGCCGGATGACCCGCTGCTGAGACAGGCCGTTGGGGGCGGTCAGGCCGTTGCTGGCGCCGTCCTGGTTGATCGCCGAGCCACGGATCAGGGCCAGTACCGGGTGGCCGTTGCGGCGGGCGTCCGACAGGCGTTCCAGCACCAGCATCCCGGCGCCCTCCGCCCAGCCGGTGCCGTCGGCGGCGGCCCCGAACGCCTTGCAGCGCCCGTCGGCCGCGAGGCCGCCCTGCTTGCCGAACTCGGTGAACCCCATCGGGCTGGACATCACCGCCACCCCGCCGGTGAGCGCGAGCGAGCACTCGCCGTTGCGCAGCGACTGCACGCCCAGGTGCAGCGTGACCAGGGAGGAGGAGCAGGCGGTGTCCACGGTCACGGCGGGCCCTTCCAGGCCCAGCACGTACGCGACCCGCCCGGACACGACGGCCCCCGAGGTGCCGGTGAGCAGGTAGCCCTCGGCCTCCTCGGGCAGGTCCTCCACATCGTCGGAGTAGTCGGCGTTGCCGACGCCGGTGAACACGGCGGTCTGGCTGCCGCGCAGCGTGGCCGGGTCGATGCCGACGCTCTCGATGGCCTCCCAGGCGGTCTCCAGCATGAGCCGCTGCTGCGGGTCCATGGTGACCGCCTCGCGGGGGCTGAGCCCGAAGAAGGACGCGTCGAACATGGCCGCGTCGTACAGGAAACCGCCCTCGCGTACCTGTACGTCGCCGAGCGCGTCCAGGTTCCAGCCACGGTCGGCGGGGAACGCGCCGATCGCGTCCACGCCCCCGGCGACCAGCTCCCACAGCTTCTGCGGCGTGTCCGCGCCACCGGGGTAGCGGCAGGCCATGCCGATGACCGCGATGGGGTCGTCGTCGAGCGCGGCGGCCGGGACGGTCTCGGCGCGGGCGGGCAGGTCGTCCCCGCCGGGCAGCAGGGTGCCGAGGTGGGCGGCCAGCGCAGTGGCGTTGGGGTGGTCGAAGACGAGGGTGGTGGGCAGCCGCAGGCCGGTGCCGGCGGCGACGCGGTTGCGCAGCTCGACCGCCATCAGCGAGTCGAACCCCAGCTCCTTGAACGCCCGGTTCATCTCGACCTGGTCCGCGCCGCCCAGCCCGAGCACCGCCGCGACGTGCGTGGACACCAGCTCGCGCAGTACGGTGTCGCGTTCGGCGCGGGACGCCCCGGCGAGCCGCCCGGCCAGCCCCGTGTCGACCCCGGCCTGCGGGGTCTCGGCGGCGAGGGCCCGCACCTCGGGCAGGTCGCCGATCAGGGCGCTCTGCCGGGCGGCGGTGAAGCCGGGCACGAACCTGGCCCAGTCGATGTCGGCGACGACGGCCCCGGCCTCGCCCTGGCCGGTGACCAGGCGCAGCGCGGTGACGGCCTCCTCGGGCGGCATCGCGTACAGGCCGCGCCTGCGGAGCTGGTCGGCGGCCACGTTCTCGCCCATGCCCGCCCCGGCCCAAAGGCCCCAGGCGATGGCGGTCGCCGGGAGTCCCCTGGCGGCGCGGTTGCGGGCGAGCGCGTCGAGGTAGGCGTTGGCGGCGGCGTACGCGGCCTGGCCGCCGCTGCCCCAGATGCCCGCGCCGGAGGAGAACAGCACGAACGCCTCCAGGTCGCCGAGGAGTTCGTCCAGGTTGGCCGCGCCGCCCGCCTTGGCGGCGAGGGCGTCGGCCAGTTCGTCCGGGGTGGTGTCCTCGATCGTCGCCGAGGTGGCCGCCCCGGCGGCGTGGACGACGGCGGTGACCCGGGTGCCGCCTGCGGCCAGCCGGTCGAGCAGGGCCGCGACCTGGTCACGGTCGGCCACGTCGCAGGCGGCGATCTCCACTTCCGCGCCGAGCCCGGCCAGTTCGGCGCGCAGGTCGGCGGCTCCGGGCGAGTCCGCGCCGCGCCTGCTGGTGAGGACCAGCCGGGTGGCCCCGGCGCGGGCCAGGTCCCTGGCGACGTGCGCGCCGAGCGCGCCGGTGCCGCCGGTGATCAGTACGGCTCCCCCGCCCGGCGTCCACGGCCGGGACTCGGGCGGTACGGTGGCGCGGGCCAGCCTGCGGGCGAACACGCCGGACGGGCGCAGCGCGAGCTGGTCCTCACCGTGCGATCCGGCGAGGACCCGGCACAGCCGGTCGGCGGCCCGCTCGTCCAGGCCGCCGGACAGGTCGGGGAGGTCGATCAGGCCGCCCCAGGTGGCCGGGCGTTCCAGCGCGGCGACCAGGCCGAGCCCCCAGGTCTGCGCCTGTGTGGGGCGGCGCAGCGCGTCGGACCGGCCGATGGACACCGCGCCGCTGGTCGCGGACCAGAGGCGCGTCCGCAGTTCGAGGGCGTCCATGGCCTGGACCAGCGCGAGCGTGACGGCGAGCCCGGCCGGCACGTGCGGCCGGTCCGCCAGGGGCTGTTCGTCCAGCGCCGTCAGGCACAGCACACCCACGGGGACGCGGTCGCCGAGCAGGTCGGCGAGCCGGGCGGCGAGGGCGTCCCCGTCGGTGTCGGCCTCGGTGGTGGTCAGGGTGAGCACGTCGGCCCCGCGCGCGGCCAGCGCCTCGCGCACGACCTGGGTGTCCGGCCCGGCCACGACCCAGGTACCGTCGAGCCGGTCCGGGCCCGTGACGGTCACCGGCTTCCAGGTGACCTCGTAGCGCCGGCCGTTGACGACGGCCTCGGCGTTGCGCCTGCGGTGCCAGGTGGCCAGGGCGGGCAGCACCTCGCCGAGCGGCCCTTCGTGGTCGATCTCCAGGGTGGCGGCGAGCGCCCGCAGGTCGCCGCGTTCGACGGCCTGCCAGAAGCCGGACTCCACGGCGCTCGCGCCGGTCGCGGCGACCTCTTCGGGGGCGGCGTCGGGCCAGAACCGCTGCCGCTGGAACGCGTACGTCGGCAGGTCCACCCGGCGTCCGCCCGCCGTCAGCGCGGGCCAGTCCACGGCGACGCCGTTCACCCACGCCTCGGCGAAGGACAGCAGCAGCCGGTCCAGGCCGCCGTCGTTCCTGCGCAGGCTGCCGACGGCCGCGGCGGGCACGCCCGCCGACTCCGCGGTCTCCTGCACGGCCACGGTGAGGACGGGGTGCGGGGTCATCTCGACGAACACGCGGTGGCCGTCGTCGAGCAGCCGCCGGGTGGCGGCCTCGAAGTTCACCGTCTCGCGCAGGTTGCGGTACCAGTAGGCGGCGTCCATCCCGGAGCCGTCGATCCGCTCGCCGGACACCGTGGAGTACACCGGCACCGTACCGGGCACGGGGGACACGCCCGCTAGGGCCGCGGCCAGGTCGTCGGCGATCTCCTCGACCTGCGGGGAGTGGGAGGCGTAGTCCACCGGGAGGCGGCGGACGCGTACGCCGTCCTCGGCGGCCTGGGCCATCAGCTCGTCCAGGGCCTGCGGGTCGCCGGACACCACGACGGTGCCGGGGCCGTTGACCACCGCGATCGACACGCGGCCCGCCCAGCGGGCCAGCCGTTCGCGGGCGGCGTTCTCGCCCTCGGCGAGCGAGACCATGCCGCCGCGCCCGGCGAGCACGCCCAGGGCGCGGCTGCGCAGCGTCACCACGCGGACCGCGTCGGCCAGGCTCAGCGCGCCCGCCACGCAGGCGGCGGCGATCTCGCCCTGGCTGTGGCCGACGACCGCGGCCGGGCTCACCCCGGCGGCCCGCCAGGTCTCGGCCAGCGAGACCATCACCGCGAACAGCACGGGCTGCACGACGTCCACGCGCTCCAGGTCGGGAGCACCGGAGTCGCCGCGCAGTACCGCGGTCAGGGACCAGTCCACCAGCGTGGACAGCTCACGTTCGCACTCGGCCAGGCGCGCGGCGAAGACCGGCGAGGACTCCATCAGGTCCACCGCCATGCCCGCCCACTGCGAACCCTGGCCGGGGAAGACGAACACCACGCCACCGGCCGCCGCGCTCTCGTCCAGGGCGGCGGGCCCACCGGCCACGACGTTGTCGGCGCTCTCCCCGCGCTCCAGCGCGGCGAGCCCGGCGGCCAGCGCCTCCTGATCCGCCCCGACGACCACGGCCCGCCGCCCCAGCGCCGCCCTGGTCGCGGCGAGCGACCACGCGACATCCCGCACATCCCCGGAGGAGTGGGCGGCGAGGCGGGCGGCCTGTGCGTGCAGCGCGGGTTCAGAGGCGGCCGACAACACCCACGGTACGACGGCCGACGGCTGCCCCGGCCGGTCGGACACGCCCGGCCGATCCGAGTGGCCTGCCTGGTCCGGCTGATCCGGCTGATCCGGCTGGTCCACCGACGCCGGGTGATCGGCCAGAGGCGGCTGATCCGGCCCGCCGGGCTGGGCCGCCGACTCCGGCGGGGGCGGCGAAGCCGCCTGGTGCGGGGGTTGTTCGAGGATGACGTGGGCGTTGGTGCCGCTGACGCCGAAGGAGGAGATGCCCGCGCGGCGGGGGCGTTCGGCGGCGGGCCAGGGTACCGGCTCGGTGAGGAGCCTGACGTTGCCCGCCGACCAGTCCACGTGGGTGGTGGGCTCGGTGACGTGCAGGGTGCGCGGCAGCGTCTCGTGCCGCATGGCCATGACCATCTTGATCAGCCCCGCGACGCCCGCCGCCGCCTGGGTGTGCCCGATGTTCGACTTGATCGAACCGAGCCAGAGCGGTTCGTCCCGCCCCTGCCCGTACGTGGCCAGCAGCGCCTGCGCCTCGATCGGGTCGCCCAGGGTGGTGCCGGTGCCGTGCGCCTCAACCGCGTCCACCTCGTGGGCCGCGAGCCCCGCGTTCGCCAGCGCCTGGCGGATGACCCGCTGCTGGGAGGGCCCGTTCGGCGCGGTCAGGCCGTTGGAGGCACCGTCCTGGTTGATCGCCGACCCGCGTACGACGGCCAGCACCTCGTGCCCGTTGCGCCGGGCGTCCGACAGCCGTTCCAGGACCACGAGCCCGACGCCCTCGGCCCAGTTGGTGCCGTCGGCGCTCTCGGAGAACGCCCCGCAGCGCCCCTCCGGGGACAGCCCGCGCTGCCTGCTGAACGTGACGAACGTACTCGGCGTGGACATCACCGTGACGCCGCCCGCCAGCGCGATCGAGCACTCCCCCTGCCGCAGCGACTGCGCCGCCAGGTGCAGCCCCACCAGCGACGACGAGCACGCCGTGTCCACCGACACCGCCGGGCCTTCGAGCCCGAGCGTGTACGCGACCCGCCCCGAGATCACCGATCCCGAGGTGCCGGTGCTCAGGTACGCCTCGGTGTCCTCCGGGATGCTGAACTGGCCGTCCATCATGTAGTCGGGCAGCCCGAACCCGACGAACACGCCCGCCGACGTCCCCCTGAGCCTGATCGGGTCGATCCCGGCCCGCTCCAGCGCCTCCCAGGCCGCCTCCAGCACCAGCCGCTGCTGCGGGTCCATGGCCAGCGCCTCGCGCGGGCTGATCCCGAAGAACGCGTTGTCGAAGTCGGCCACGTCGTCCACGAACCCGCCCTCGCGGACGTAGGTGGTGTGCGGCCGTTCGGGGTCGGGGTCGTACAGGGCGTCGAGGTCCCAGCCGCGGTCGGCGGGGAACGGCGAGATGGCGTCCACCCCGTCCGCGACCAGCCGCCACAGTGCCTCGGGGCTGTCGGCCCCGCCCGGGTAGCGGCAGGACATGCCCACGATCACGATCGGGTCGTCGTCGGCCGCGGTCGTCACGCGGGGGCCCTGCGTGGTCCTGGCCCCCGCCACCTCGGCGAGCAGGTGGTCGGTGAGGGCGAGCGGCGTCGGGTAGTCGAAGATCAGCGTGGCGGACAGGCGCAGGCCGGTGGCGGCGGCGAGCGCGTTGCGCAGTTCGACGGCGGCCAGGGAGGTGAACCCGAGGTCCTGGAAGGCCCTGCCGGGTTCGACGGCCGCCGCGGACTTCTGGCCGAGCACGGCCGCGACCTGCGTACGTACCAGGGCGAGCACCTGTTCGCGGCGCTCGCGTTCGTCCATCCCGGCCAGGCGGCGGGCCAGCGAGGAGCCGGTCGCCGCCGACCGGCGCGAGGGGCCGCGCAGCCTGGCGGCCAGCGCCCCCGGCCGGGCGTGGTCGATCTTGACGGGGGCCAGGCTCGCCGCGACGCCTCCGGACAGCGCGCGGTCGAGCAGGTCCAGCGCCTCGTCCGTGGGCAGGGAGAGCACGCCGGAGTCGCGCATCCTGGCCGTGTCGCCGCCGCCGAGCCGCCCGGCCATGGCACGTTCCTCGTCCCATGGGCCCCACGCGAGGGACAGGGCGGGCCTGCCTTCGGCCCGGCGTCGTTCGGCGAGGGCGTCCAGGAAGGCGTTGGCGGCGGCGTAGTTGGCCTGCGCCGGGCCGCCCAGCACGCCGGCGACCGACGAGAACAGCACGAACGCCGACACGTCCGGCAGCAGTTCGTGCAGGTGCCAGGCGGCGTCGGCCTTGGGCCGCAGGGCCGCCGCCAGCCGCTCGGGCGTCATCGCGCCGACAACGCCGTCGTCCAGGACTCCGGCGGCGTGGAACACGGCGTCGATGTCGCGGCCCGCCAGAAGTGCGGCCAGGGCGTCGCGGTCGCCCACGTCACAGGCGGCGATCTCGACGTCCGCGCCGAGCGCGGCCAGCTCGTCGCGCAGTTCGGCCGCGCCGGGGGCGTCCGGGCCGCGGCGGCTGACCAGCAGCAGGTCCCGCACGCCGCGCTCGGCCACCAGGTGCCGGGCCACCACGGGACCCAGGCCGCCGGTGGCCCCGGTGATCAGGACCGTGCCACCGGGAGTCCACCCGGGTGCGTCGCCGTCCGTCGCCGCCCTGGTCAGGCGGGGTACCAGGAACCGGCCGTCGCGGACGGCCAGCTCCGGCTCGGCCGCCGCCGCCGCGACCTCCGCCGCGGCCAAGTCGTCGAGGTCGGCCAGTACGAACCGGTCGGGGTGCTCGGCCTGCGCCGAGCGCAGCAGTCCCCAGACGGCGGCGTGCGCCAGGTCGGCCGGGCTTTCGCCCGGCTGCACGGCCACCGCCCCCCGGGTCGCCACGACCAGGCGCGCGGCGGCGTACCGCTCGTCGGCCAGCCACTCCTGGACCACGGCCAGCACGTGCGCGAGCGTTCGCTGGACCGTGCCCGGCACCTCGCCCGCCGAAGCCGGGCACACCAGCACCACGGTCTCCGGCACGCCCGCCTCGGCCAGCGCCGCGAGGTCCGGGTGGACCGGCGTACCGGGCAGCGCCTCCTGAATCGCCGCCACGTCCGGCCCGGTCGCCAGGAACGCGCCAGGGGCGGCGGCGCGCGGCGCGTTGTGCCGCGACCAGGTCAGCCGGTAGAGGGATTCCAGCAGGCCGTCCCGCGCGGCCTGCGCGGACACGATCTGCTCGACCGGCAGCGGGCGCAGGGTGACCGAGGCCGCCTCGGCGACCGGCTCCCCCGTGTCGTCGGTGACGGTCAGGCGGGTGCCCGCGATGTGGACGCGCAGGCCGCGGGCGTCCGAGGCATGCAGCCGCAGACCGGTCATCGCGGCCGGGGCGGTGGGCTCCGCGCCGCCCAGCAGGGTGCGGACGTGCAGGGCGGCGTCCAGCAGGGCGGGGTGCAGGGCGTAGCCGGCGGACTTCACCTCGTCGGGGAGGGCGACCTCGGCGTACAGGTCGTCGCCGCGCCGCCACGCCGCGCGCAGGCACTGGAACGCCGGGCCGTAGGCGGCGGGGCGGTCCTCGTCGTACACGCCCTCGACGTCCACGACCTCGGCCCCGGGCGGCGGCCAGGCGACCGGCTCCCAGACGTCCTGCGGGTCCTCGGGGGAAAGCGTGCCCGAGGCGTGCAGGGTCGTCGTGGTCTGGTCACGGCTGTAGACGGCCACCATCCGGCGACCGGCCTCGTCCGCGCCTTCGACGACCACCTGGATCGCGACCCCGCCGTCCTGGGGGACGAGGAGGGGGGCGTGCAGGGTGAGTTCTTCGACCGTACGGCAGTCCACCTGGTCGGCGGCCTGGAGGGCCAGTTCGGCGAACGCGGTGCCGGGGAGTACGACCTGGCCGAGCACGGTGTGATCGGCCAGCCACGGCTGATCCTGCACCGACAGGCGGCCGGTCAGCACCACGGAACCGGGCAGGGTGATCACGGCGCCGAGCAGGGGGTGTTCCGCCGCCGTCTGGCCGAGGGAGGCGGGGTCGCCGGTGCCACTGCTGGTCTGCAACCAGTAGCGCTCGTGCTGGAAGGCGTAGGTGGGCAGGTCCACGCGGCGGCCTTCACCGGCGAGGATGGTCTTCCAGTCCACGGTCAGGCCGGAGGCCCAGGCGCGGCCCAGGCCGGTCCACAGGGATTCGACCTCGGGGCGGTCCTTGCGGAGCAGGGGGATGAACAGCCGCTCTTCGTTCAGGGCGGTGAGCACGCCATCGGGACCGATCTCCACGAAACGGGTGATCCCATCGGCAGCCATGGCGGCGACGCCGTCCTCGAAGCGGACGGTCCGGCGGACATGCTCGACCCAGTACTCCGGCGCGGCCACCTCCGGCCCGGCCCAGGTCCCCGAGACGTTCGAGACCAGCGGGATGCGCGGGCTCGAATACGTGACCCGGGAGGCCGCTTCGGCGAAGTCCGCCAGCATCGGGTCCATCAGCGCCGAGTGGAAGGCATGCGACACCCGCAGCCACCGGGACCGCCACTCCACCCCGGCCGCGAACTCCTCCAACGCCTGGCGATCCCCGGACAGCACGACCGCCGAAGGCCCGTTCACGGCGGCGACCGACAGGCCGAGTCCTTCAATCGCCTGAACGACATCGGCTTCGGCGACGGCGACGGCGAGCATCGCCCCGCCTTCGGGCAGCGCCTGCATCAGCCGCCCACGAGCCGCGACCAGCGCCGCCGCATCGCGCAGCGAGAAGACCCCCGCGATGTGCGCGGCGGCCAGCTCGCCGATCGAGTGGCCCATCACCGCATCGGGCACCACACCCCAGGACTCCACCAGCCGGTACAAACCGACCTGAAGCGCGAACAGCCCGCACTGGGCGTAGGCCGTCTGCTCCAGCGCAGCAGCGTCGGAGCCCCACATCACCTCACGAAGAGGCCGGTCCAGCACCTGGTCGGTCACCGCGCAGACCTCGTCCACCACACCGGCGAAGACCGGGAACGCCTCATAGAGTTCACGGCCCATCCCGAGCCGCTGCGACCCCTGGCCGGAGAACAGCATCCCGGTCCGGCCGCCCACCGGCTCGGCACCCGGGACCAGCCCTTCCAAGCCATCGAGCAACGCCTGACGGTCACCCGCGACGACAACCGCACGCCGTTCCAGCGCCGCCCGAGCGGTCAGCGAGACCGCCACATCGGACGGTTCCAACTCCGGATGCTCGCGCAGGTGCTCAGCGAGCCGCCCGGCCTGCTCACGCAAAGCGGCTTCATTCCGCGCCGAAACGATCAGCGGCAGCACCCCACCGAACGGCCGAACCTCGGCGGGCTCCTCCTCCGGGGCCTGCTCCAGAATGATGTGCGCGTTCGTCCCGCTGATCCCGAACGAGGAGACCCCCGCCCGGCGCGGCCGATCCACCTGCGGCCATTCCCTCGGTTCGACCAGCAGCTCAACGGCCCCGGCCGACCAGTCCACATGCGGCGTCGGCTCATCCACGTGCAACGTACGCGGCAATGCCCCGTGCCGCATCGCCATGACCATCTTGATCACACCGGCCACGCCCGCCGCCGCCTGCGTGTGCCCGATGTTCGACTTGATCGACCCCAGCCACAGCGGTTCTGCGGCACGATCCCGCCCGTACGTCGCCAGCAGTGCCCGCGCCTCGATCGGGTCCCCCAGCGTGGTCCCCGTGCCGTGCGCCTCCACCGCGTCCACGTCGGCGGTCGAGAGCTGGGCGTTGGCCAGGGCCTGCCGGATCAGGCGTTCCTGGGAGGGGCCGTTCGGCGCGGTCAGCCCGTTGGAGGCCCCGTCCTGGTTGATCGCCGAACCCCGGAGCACGGCCAGCACCTGGTGCCCGTTGCGCCGGGCGTCCGACAGGCGTTCAAGTACCAGCACGCCCGCGCCTTCCGACCAGCTCGCCCCGTCGGCGGAGGCCGCGAAGGACTTGCTGCGCCCGTCGGGGGCCAGCCCGGACTGCCGGGAGAACTCCACGAAGGTCCCCAGCGTGGCCATCACCGTGACGCCGCCGGCCAGCGCCAGCGAGCACTCCCCCTGCCGCAGCGCCTGCGCGGCCAGGTGCAGCGTCACCAGCGACGACGAGCACGCCGTGTCCACGGTGATCGCCGGGCCTTCCAGCCCGAAGGTGTAGGACACCCGGCCGGAGAGCACACTGGGGTGGACGCCGGTTCCGATGTATCCGTACAGCTCTTCGGGGATCGGCCCGCCGGTGGCGTAGTCGTCGTACATGACCCCGGCGAACACGCCCGTCCGGCTGCCGCGCAACGCGTGCGGGTCGATCCCGGCCCGCTCCAGCGCCTCCCACGAAACCTCCAGCAGCAGCCGCTGCTGCGGGTCCATGGCCAGCGCCTCACGCGGGCTGATCCCGAAGAACTCCGAGTCGAAGTCCGCCGCGTCGTACAGGAACCCGCCCTCGCGCACGTACGACGTGCCGGCCTTGCCGCGGTCGGGGTCGTACACCGCGTCGATGTCCCACCCGCGGTCGGCCGGGAACCCCGAGATGGCGTCCACGCCCTCGTCCACCAGCCGCCACAGCCCTTCCGGGCTGGTCACGCCGCCGGGGAAGCGGCACGACATGCCGACGACGGCGATCGGCTCACGCGCCTTGTACTCCACCTGGCGCAGCCGCCTGCGGGCCTGTTGCAGGTCGGCGGCGGCGCGCTTGAGATATTCGCGAAGCTGGTCGTCAGTCGCCATGGAAGATACCAATCTCTGTCAACGATCAAAGGTTCTCGTCGCCGCGGACACCGAATTCGCCGTCGAGCACCGCGAACAGCTCGTCGTCGGTGGCCGACTCCAGGTCCGTCTCGGATACGGGTGGCCCGTCCAGGCCGTGGTCCTTGTCCTGCCACTGGCGGACCAGCGCCTCCAGGCGCGCGGTGATGCGGGAGCCGGCCGGGCCGGGCAGCCCGGCCAGGGCCGCTTCCAGCCGGTCGATCTCCTTGAGCACGTCCTGTGCGGGATCGACGTCGTCGAACAGCTCGGACTTGAGGTATGCGGCCAGGTGGGCCGGGGTCGGGTAGTCGAAGACGAGGGTGGCGGGCAGTCGCAGCGCGACGGCCGCGCCCAGCCGGTTGCGGAGTTCGAGCGCGGTGAGGGAGTCGAAACCGACCTCCTTGAAGGCGCGGTCGGCGGACACCTCGTCGGCGGAGGCGTGCCCGAGTACCGTCGCGACCTGGCCGCGTACCAGGTCGAGCAGGGCGCGCTCGCGCTCGGCGTCCGGCAGTTCGGCGAGCCTGCGGCGGAGGTCCTGCCCGCCGGCCAGGTCCTCGCCGGTGGCGCGGCGCCTGGCGGGGACCAGGCCGCGCAGCATCGGCGAGGTCGTCCGGGAGATCGAGGCCGGGTCGAACTTCACCGGGACGAGCGTCGCGGCGTCCATGCCGAGCGCGGCGTCCAGCAGCGCCAGCCCTTCGCGTTCCGACAGGGCGAGCACGCTTTCGCGGGCCATCCGGGAAAGGTCGCGGTCGGCGAGTTCGCCGGTCATGCCGGTGGCCTGCTCCCACAGGCCCCACGCCAGCGACACGGCCGATCGCCCGTCCGCCCGGCGCTGTTCGGCGAGGGCGTCCAGGAAGGCGTTGGCGGCGGCGTAGTTGGCCTGTCCCGGGCCGCCGAGCACGCCCGTGGCCGAGGAGAACAGGACGAACGCCGACACGTCCGGCAGTAGTTCGTGCAGGTGCCAGGCGGCGTCGGCCTTGGGCCGGAACACCGCCGCCAGCCGGTCCGGCGTCATGGACTCGATCACGCCGTCGTCCAGCACCCCGGCCGCGTGGACGACCGCCCCGACGGAACGGCCCGCCAGCAGGGCGGCCAGGGCGTCGCGGTCGGCGATGTCGCAGGCGGCGATCTCGACGTTCGCCCCCAGCCCGGTCAGGTCGTCGCGCAGTTCGGCCGCGCCGGGCGCGTCGGGGCCGCGGCGGCTGACCAGCAGCAGGTTCCGCAGGCCGCGCTCGGTCACCAGGTGGCGGGCCACCAGCGCGCCGAGCCCGCCGGTGCCGCCGGTGATCAGCACCTGGCCGGGCACGGCCGGGGGTTCCCCGGCCGCCGCGCGGACCTTTACCAGGGCGGGCGCGTACACCGCGCCGTCCCGTACGGCGACCTGCGGTTCGTCCCCGGCCAGCAGGACCGGGCCGTCGGTGTCCACCAGCACGAACCGGCCCGGGTGCTCGGCCTGCGCCGCCCGTACCAGGCCCCACACCGCGGCCCCGGCGAGGTCCTGGACGCGTTCGCCGGGAGTCGCGGCCACCGCGCCGCGGGTCACGATCACCAGCGGCGCCGTGGCCGCTTCGTCGGCCAGGTGGTCCTTGACGGCCCGCAGCACGGCGAGCACGGTCTCGTGGACCGCCCCGGGCATGCCGCCGTCGTGGCGCGGGCATTCCAGCACCGGCTCGTCGCCCGCCGGAGTGCCGCTGGCGGACGTCTTCGACCACTCCACCCGGTACAGCAGGGACGCGAGGTCGCCGGTCTGCGCGACCTGGGCCTCGCTGAGCTGCCGCACCGACACCGCGCGCAGGGTCAGCGACCGGACCGAGGCGACCGGCGCGCCGGTCAGGTCGGTCAGTTCGATGGACAGCGCCTCCGGCGCGTCCGGCGTCGTCGTGAGCCGGGCCCGTACGTGCGAGGCCCCCGCCGTGTGCAGCGTCACTCCGTTCCACGCGAACGGGATCAGCGGCCCGTCGTCCTGCCGCTCGCCGGCCTCGATCAGCGGGGCGGCGTGCAGCACCGCGTCCAGCAGCGCCGGGTGCAGCCCGCCGTCGGCGTTCGCGCCCTCGGGCAACGCGACCTCGGCGACGACCCCGTCCCGCGTACGCCAGGCGGCGCGCAGCCCCTGGAACTCGGGACCGTGCCCGTAGCCACGGGCGGCCATCTCGTCGTAGAAGCCGGTCAGGTCGATCGGCTCGGCGTCCCGGGGCGGCCATGCCGCCAGGGCCGCCAGGTCGGCGGTCCGGCCGGTGCCGTCGCCGTAGGGGGCCAGCACACCGGAGGCGTGCAGGATGTCGCCCGGGCCGTGAACGGCCAGCGACCGGCGTCCGGAGTCGTCCGCCGCCTCGACCACCACCGAGATGGCGACGCCGCCGTCCTCGGGGATGACCAGCGGCTCGTGCAGCACCAGTTCCTCCACCACGCCGCAGCCCACCTCGTCACCGGCCCGGATCGCCAGTTCCACGAAGCCGGTCCCCGGCAGGATCAGCCGGCCGAACAGCGCGTGGTCGGCCAGCCAGGGCTGCGCCCGCACCGACAGCCGCCCGGTCAGCACCACCCCGCCGGAACCGGGCAGCCGGACCACCGCGCCGAGCAGCGGGTGCCCCGCCTCGGTCAGCCCGGCCGCCGACACGTCGGCCGCCGGTGCCGGCTCCAGCCAGAAGCGCTCGCGCTGGAAGGCGTACGTCGGCAGCGGCACCCGGCGGCCACCGCCGATCGCCGCGGGCCAGTCCACGGCCGCCCCCGACGCCCACAGTTCGCCCATCGACGTCAGGAACCGCTCCGGCCCGCCCTCGTCGCGGCGCAGCGTGCCCACCGCCACCACGTCCACCCCGGCGGCCTCGGCGGTCTCCGACACGCCGACCGTCAGCACCGGGTGCGGGCTGGACTCCACGAACGCCCGCAGCCCCTGCCCCAGCAGGGTCCGCACCACGGGCGCGAAGCGCACGGTCTGCCGCAGGTTGGTGTACCAGTAGGCGGCGTCCAGCTCGATGGTGTCGAGCTGGCCTCCGGTGACCGTCGAGTAGAACGGCACCTGCGCAGGGCGCGGCCGGATCGGGGCTAGGTCCTCCAGCAGCCGCTCACGCAATACCTCGACGTGCGCCGAGTGCGAGGCGTAGTCCACCGGGACCCGCTTGTACCGGACCCCGCGCCCTTCCAGGGCCGCCGCCAGTTCGTCCAGCTCGCGGCCGTCGCCGGAGAGCACCACCGAGCCCGCGCCGTTGACCGCCGCCACCGACAGCCCGGTGCCCGCGACCAGTCGCTCGGCCTCGTCGGCGGGCAGCGCGACCGACATCATGCCGCCGCTCAGCCCGGTCACCAGCTCGGCGATCAGCCTGCTGCGCAGCGCGACCACGCGTGCCCCGTCGCGCAGGCTCAGCGCCCCGGCGACGCAGGCCGCGGCGATCTCGCCCTGCGAGTGCCCGACGACGGCGGCGGGGCGTACGCCGTGCGCCTGCCATTGCTCGGCCAGTGAGACCATGACCGCCCACAGCACCGGCTGGACCACGTCCACCCGCTCCAGCGACGGCGCCCCGGCCGTGCCCCGCACGACGTCCAGCAGCCGCCAGTCGACCCACTCCGCAAGCGCCGCCGCGCACCGGTCCATCGCCTCGGCGAACACCGGCGAACTCTCCAGCAGCTCGACGCACATGCCCGCCCACTGCGACCCCTGGCCGGGGAAGACGAACACCACCCCGGCCGCGCCCACCGGCGAGCCGCCGCCCCGCACGCCCTGACCGGCCGCGACCAGCGCCAGCCCGTCCAGCGCCTGGTCCCGGTCGGCGGCGACGACGACCGAGCGCCGTTCCAGCGCCGCCCGGGTCGTCAGCGAGTACGCCACGTCGGCGATCTCCAGCCCGGGGTGCGCGCGCAGGTGCGCGGCCAGGCGTCCGGCCTGCTCGCGCAGCCCGGCCTCGGTCCGCGCCGACACGATCAGCGGCAGTACGCCGCCGGACGGCTCGGCCTCGGCGGGCTCCTCCTCTTCCGGGGCCTGTTCCAGGATGATGTGCGCGTTGGTGCCGCTGATCCCGAACGAGGACACCCCGGCCCGGCGCGGCCGGTCCACTTCCGGCCAGTCCCGGGGCTCGGTGAGGAGTTCCACCGCCCCGGCGGACCAGTCCACATGCGGGGTGGGCTCGTCCACATGCAGGGTGGCGGGCAGCACCCCGTGCCGCATCGCCATGACCATCTTGATCACTGCGGCGACACCGGCGGCGGCCTGGGTGTGGCCGATGTTGGACTTGATCGACCCCAGGTGCAGCGGCTCCTGCCGGTTCTGCCCGTAGGTGGCGAGCAGCGCCTGCGCCTCGATGGGGTCGCCCAGCGTGGTGCCGGTGCCGTGCGCCTCGACCGCATCGACGTCGGCGGTCGTCAGGCGGGCGTTGGCCAGCGCCTGCCGGATCACCCGCTCCTGCGAGGGACCGTTCGGCGCGGTCAGGCCGTTGGAGGCCCCGTCCTGGTTGATCGCCGAGCCGCGTACCACGGCCAGCACCTCGTGCCCGTTGCGCCGGGCGTCCGACAGCCGCTCGACCACCAGCACGCCGACGCCTTCACCCCAGGCCACACCATCGGCCGCCGCCGCGAACGACTTGGACCGCCCGTCCGGCGCGAGGCCCCGCTGCCGGGAGAACTCCACGAAGGAGTCCGGGGTGGCCATCACGGCGACGCCGCCGGCCAATGCCAGCGAGCATTCGCCCTGCCGCAGCGACTGCGCCGCCAGGTGCAGCGCGACCAGCGAGGACGAGCACGCCGTGTCCACCGACACCGCCGGGCCTTCCAGCCCGAACGTGTAGGAGACGCGGCCGGAGACCACGCTGCCGCTGCTGTTGGATTCGGCGTAGTCGTGGTACATGACCCCGGCGAAGACGCCGGTCCGGCTGCCGCGCAGCGCGTGCGGGTCGATCCCCGCGCGCTCCAGCGCCTCCCACGAAACCTCCAGCAGCAGTCGCTGCTGCGGGTCCATCGCCAGCGCCTCACGCGGGCTGATCCCGAAGAACCCCGGGTCGAACTCGGCCGCGTGGTGCAGGAACCCGCCGTCGCGCACATAGGACTTCCCGGCCTTGCCCGGCTCCGGGTCGTACACCGCGCCGACGTCCCAGCCCCGGTCGGCCGGGAAGCCGGTGATGGCGTCCACCTGGTCCGCGACCAGCCGCCACAGCTCCTCCGGCGAGTCGGCCGCGCCCGGATAGCGGCAGGACATGCCGACGATCACGATGGGATCGTCATCGACGGCGACCGCCGCCGCCGGTTCCAGGGCCGCCGCCTCTCCGGTGCCCACGACCTCGTCAAGCAGGTACTCCGCCAGCACCCGGGGCGACGGGTAGTCGAAGATCAGCGTCGCCGGGAGGCGCAGGCCGGTGACCGTGCCGAGCCGGTTGCGCAGTTCCACGGCGGTCAGCGAGTCGAAGCCCAGGTCGGAGAACGCCCGTTCCGGCTCCACCGTCTCCGGCGACCCGTGCCCCAGTACCGACGCCACCTGGGCCCGGACCAGGTCGATCACCACGCGCTCCCGCTCGGCCTCGGCAAGCCCGGCCAGCCGGCCCTCCAGCCCGTCCGGCGTGGCCTCGGCCGTCCGCTGCCGCTTGACCTGCACCAGGCCGCGCAGCAGGGCCGGGGCGGACTCCCCGGCGGCGGCCAGGGCGGCGAAGTCCACCTTGACCGGCATCAGGGCCGGGGCGTCCACGCCCAAGGCCGCGTCCAGCAGGCTCAGCCCTTCGTCGGCGGTCAGCGCGAGCACGCCGTCGCGGGCCATCCGCGACAGATCCGCCTCGGCCAGCGAGCCGCCCATGCCGTCGGCCTGCTCCCACAGGCCCCACTCCAGCGACAGCGCGGCCAGCCCGTGGCCCTGCCGATGCTGGGCCAGCGCGTCCAGGAAGGCGTTGGCGGTCGCGTAGTTGGCCTGGCCCGCCGCGCCGAGCGCCCCGGTCAGCGACGAGAACAGCACGAACGCGGGCACGTCCGGCAGCAGCTCGTGCAGGTGCCAGGCCGCGTCCACCTTGGGGCGGAGCACCTTGGCCATCCGGTCCGGCGTCATGGACTCGACCACGCCGTCGTCCAGCACCCCGGCCGCGTGAACGACCGCGCCCAGCTCGCGGCCCGCGAGCAGCCCGGCCAGGGCGTCGCGGTCGGCCACGTCGCAGGCGGCGATCTCGACGTCCGCGCCGAGCGCGGTCAGCTCGTCGCGCAGCTCGGCCGCGCAGGGCGCGTCCAGGCCCCGGCGGCTCGTCAGCAGCAGTTCGCGTACGTCGTGCGTGGTCACCAGGTGGCGGGCCACCAGCGCGCCCAGGCCGCCGGTGCCGCCGGTCACCAGTACCGGGCCCGCCAGCCTCGGCAGTTCCCCGGCCGGGCGTACCCGGGTCAGGCGGGGCACGTAGACCTCGACGCCCCGGACCGCAAGCTCCGGCTCGTCCCCGGCCGGAAGTACCGGGCCGTCGGTGTCCACCAGCACGAACCGGCCCGGGTGCTCGGCCTGCGCCGACCGGACCAGGCCCCAGACCGCCGCACCGGCCAGGTCCTCCACGACCTCGCCCGGCCGCACCGCGACCGCGCCGCGCGTCACGACCACCAGCCGCGAGTCCCGGCACCGGTCGTCGGCCAGCCACTGCCGCAGCGTCTCCAGCACCCGGACGGCCGTCGCGTGTACCGACTCCGGAAGCGCGCCGCCGTCCCGGTCGCACAGCAGCGCCACGGTCTGCGGTACGCCCGCCTCGGCCAGCGACGCCACGTCCGGATAGACCGGCGCGCCCAGGTGGGCCTCGGTGGCGTCCGCGCCCAGTACCGCACCGATGTGCCGCTGGGCCTGCGGGCGGGTGTCGAGCCGGGTCCAGTCCACCCGGAACAACGGCTCGGACCGCGCCGCCGCCAGGTGCTCCTCGGTCACCGGGCGGATGACGATGGACCCCACCGACGCGACCAGCGTTCCGGCCTCGTCGGTCAGCGTGAGGGCGAGCGCGTCCGGGCCGGTGCGCGACCGCGTGATCCGCGCCCGCAGGCTCCTCGCGCCGTCCGCGTGCAGCGAGACATTCTCCCAGGCGAAGGGCAGCACCGGGCCCGGCGCGATGCGGCCCAGCAGGTCGGTGGCGTGCAGGGCGGCATCGAGCAGGGCCGGGTGCAGGCCGAACCCGGACTGCTCCGCCGCCTCCTCGGGCAGGGCCACCTCGGCGTACAGCTCCTCACCGCGCCGCCACGCCGCCCGCAGGCCCTGGAACAGGGGGCCGTAGGACATGGAGTCGGCGGCGAGCCGGGCGTAGAAGCCGTCCAGGGAGAGCGGTTCTGCTCCTGGCGGCGGCCACGCCGTGAGGTCTTCGGTGGCGGCGGCGGTGTACGGGGCTTCGGTGAGCAGGCCCGTGGCGTGCAGGGTCCACGGGGTGCCGGGCGCGGCGCGCTCGGGGAGCGAATGGAACTCGATGGGCCGGCGACCTTGCTCGCCGGCGGCATCGACCGATATCCGCAGCGCGATCCCGCCCTGCTCGGGGATCACCAGGGGGGCGTGCAGGGTCAGCTCCTCGACCGTACGGCAACCGGTCTGGTCGGCGGCCTGGAGGGCGAGTTCGACGAGTGCGGTGCCGGGGAGGATGACCTGGCCGAGCACGGTGTGCTGGGCTAGCCACGGCTGGTCGCCGAGGGACAGGCGGCCGGTGAGGACCACGCCGCCGGTACCGGGCAGCGTGACCACCGCGCCGATCAAGGGGTGATCGGCGGGGCTCTGGCCCACGCGGGTCACGTCCCCGGCGTCGTGCGCGGACTCCAGCCAGAAGCGTTCGTGCTGGAAGGCGTACGTGGGCAGGTCCACGCGGCGGCCCCGACCGGCGAGTACGGCCTTCCAGTCCACGCTCACGCCGGAGGCCCAAGCCTGGCCGAGACCGGACCACAGTGCTTCGACCTGGGAGCGGTCCTTGCGGAGCAGGGGGATGAACAGCCGCTCTTCGTTCAGGGCGGTGAGCACGCCATCGGGGCCGATCTCCACGAACCGGGTCACACCATCGGCAGCCATGGTCGCGACGCCGTCCTCGAACCGGACGGTCCGGCGCACATGCTCGACCCAGTACTCCGGCGAGCACACCTCCTCACCGGCCCAGGTGCCGGACACGTTCGACACCAGCGGGATGCGCGGGCTCGCGTACGTCACGTTGGCGGCGGCCTCGGCGAAGGCGTCGAGCATCGGGTCCATCAGCGCCGAGTGGAACGCGTGCGAGACCCGCAGCCGGCGGGACCGCCACTCCACCCGCGCCGCGAACCCCTCCAACGCCTGGCGATCCCCGGAGACCACCACGGCCTTGGGGCCGTTGACGGCCGCGATCGACAGGCCCAGTCCTTCCATCGCCTGGACGACATCGGCTTCGGCGGCGGCGACGGCCAGCATCGCCCCGCCCTCGGGCAACGCCTGCATCAACCGCCCGCGCGCCGCGACCAGCGCCGCCGCATCGCGCAGCGAGAAGACCCCCGCGATGTGCGCGGCGGCCAGCTCGCCGATCGAGTGGCCCATCACCACATCGGGCACCACACCCCAGGACTCCACCAGCCGATACAGCCCCACTTGCAGGGCGAACAGGCCGCACTGGGCGTAGGCGGTCTGCTCCAGCGCAGCAGCGTCGGAGCCCCACATCACCTCGCGCAACGGCCGGTCCAGCACCTGGTCGGTCACGGCGCAGACCTCGTCCACCACGCGGGCGAACACGTCGAAGGTCTCGTACAGCTCCCGGCCCATCCCGAGCCGCTGCGAGCCCTGCCCGGAGAACAGCAGACCGGTCCGGCCCTGCACCGGCCCCGCGCCGAGGTCGAGCCCGTCCAGGCCGTCGAGCAACGTCGCACGGTCACCGGCGACGACCACCGCACGCCGTTCCAGCGCCGCCCGCTCCGTCAGCGAGAACGCCACGTCGGACAGTTCCAACTCCGGCCGCGCCCGCAGATGCTCGGCCAGCCGCTCGGCCTGCGCACGCAACCCGGCCTCGGTCCGCGCCGAGACGACCACCGGCACGACCTCGAACGGCTCCGGTCCGGCAGGCTGCTCTCCCAGCTCAGGGGCCTGCTCGATGATCACGTGTGCGTTGGTGCCGCTGATCCCGAACGACGACACCCCGGCCCGGCGCGGCCGATCCACCTGCGGCCATTCGCGGGCCTCGGTCAGCAGCTCGACGGCCCCGGCCGACCAGTCCACATGGGGCGTCGGCTCGTCCAGGTGAAGGGTGCGGGGCAGTACGCCGTTCCGCATGGCCATCACCATCTTGATCACACCGGCCACGCCCGCCGCCGCCTGGGTGTGCCCGATATTGGACTTGATCGACCCAAGGAGCAGCGGCTCCTGCCGGTTCTGCCCGTACGTGGCCAGCAGCGCCTGCGCCTCGATCGGGTCGCCCAAGGTCGTCCCGGTCCCGTGCGCCTCCACCACGTCCACGTCGGCCGCCGACAGTTGGGAATTGGCCAGCGCCTGCCGGATCACCCGCTCCTGCGAAGGACCGTTCGGCGCGGTCAGGCCGTTGGAGGCCCCGTCCTGGTTGATCGCCGACCCGCGTACCACGGCCAGTACCTCGTGCCCGTTGCGGCGGGCGTCCGACAGCCGCTCCACCACCAGCACGCCGACGCCTTCACCCCAGGCCACACCATCGGCCGCCGCCGCGAACGACTTACTCCGCCCGTCCGGCGCGAGGCCCCGCTGCCGGGAGAACTCCACGAACGAATCCGGCGTCGCCATCACCGTCACGCCGCCGACCAGCGCCAGCGAGCACTCCCCCTGCCGGAGCGACTGCGCCGCCAGGTGCAGCGCGACCAGCGAGGACGAGCACGCCGTGTCGACGCTGATCGCCGGGCCTTCCAGCCCGAAGGTGTAGGAGATCCGCCCGGACACCACGCTGCCGCCACTGCTGGAGTCGAGGTAGTCGTGGTACATCACCCCGGCGAAGACGCCCGTCCGGCTGCCCCGCAGTGACAACGGATCGATGCCGGTCCGTTCCAGCGCCTCCCACGAAACCTCAAGCAGCAGCCGCTGCTGCGGGTCCATGGCCAGCGCCTCACGCGGGCTGATCCCGAAGAACCCGGGGTCGAAGTCCGCCGCATCATGCAGGAACCCGCCATCGCGCACATACGACTTGCCGGGCTGCTCCGGTTCCGGGTCGTAGACGCCGTCGATGTCCCAGCCCCGGTCGGCGGGGAAGCCGGAGATGGCGTCCACCTGGCCCGCGACCAGCCGCCACAACTCCTCCGGACCGCTCACCCCACCCGGATACCGGCAGGACATCCCCACGATCACCACGGGATCGTCGTCAACGGCCACGGTCGCGGCCGGCACCGGAGCCGCCACGTCTCCGGTGCCCACGACCTCACCCAGCAGGTACTCCGCCAGAACTCGCGGAGACGGATAGTCGAAGACCAGCGTCGCCGGGAGCCGCAGGCCGGTGACCGTACCCAGCCGGTTGCGCAGTTCCACGGCGGTCAGCGAGTCGAAGCCCAGGTCCGAGAACGCCCGTTCCGCCTCCACCGCCTCGGCCGACCCGTGCCCCAGTACCGACGCCACCTGGGCCCGCACCAGGTCGATGACCACGCGCTCCCGCTCGGCCTCGGCAAGTCCGGCCAGTCGGCCGGCCAGCCCGTCCGGCGTGGTCTCGGCGGCCCGCTGCCGCTTGACCTGCGCCAGGCCACGCAGGGCAGTGGGCAGCGACTCGCCCTGCGCGCGGAGCGCGGCCAGGTCCAGCTTCACCGGTACCAAGGCCGCAGCCTCGATGCCCAGCGCCGCGTCCAGCAGGCCCAGCCCTTCGTCGGCGGTCAGCGCGCGTACGCCTTCGCGGCTCATCCGCGACCGGTCCACCTCGGCCAGCGTGCCGCCCATGCCCTCGGCCTGCTCCCACAGACCCCACGCCAGCGACAGACCACCCCGCCGCCGCGAAGCCAGCGCGTCCAAAAACGCGTTGCCCGCCGCATAGTTCGCCTGCCCCGCCGCGCCCAGCACCCCAGACAGCGACGAGAACACCACGAACACCGACACATCCGGCAACAGCTCGTGCAGATGCCAAGCCGCGTCCACCTTCGGCCGCAACACCCTGCTCAACCGCTCCGGCGTCAACGCCTCGACCACACCGTCATCCAGCACACCGGCCGCATGCACCACCGCACCCACTTCGCGCCCCGCCAGCAGCCCCGCCAGCGCATCACGGTCGGCCACATCACACGCGGCGACCTCCACCGACGCACCCAGCCCCGCCAGCTCATCGCGCAGCCCGACCGCGCCGGGCGCGTCCAGCCCACGCCGACCGACCAGCAGCAACTCCCGCACCCCATGCACGGAAACCAGGTGCCGGGCCACCAACGCGCCCAGCCCGCCCGTGCCACCGGTCACCAGCACCGGACCCGACACCCGGGGCGACTCCCCGGCCGCCGGCCGTACCCGGGCCAGCCTGGGCACGAACACCCGCCCTTCACGAACCGCGTACTCCGGCTCGCCGTCCACCAGCGCGGGAATCGGCCCATCGGTGTCCACCAGGACGAACCGCCCCGGATGTTCGGTCTGCGCCGACCGCACCAGACCCCGGACCGCCGCACCGGCCAGGTCCTCCACGGTCTCATCCGGCCGGACCGCGACCGCACCACGAGTCACGATCACCAGCCGGGATGCGGCGAACCGCTCATCGGCGAGCCAGTCCTGAACCACGGCCAACGCCCACGCCGCAGCCTCATGTACCGCTTCCACCGAATCGCCTGCACCAGGCTCGTGAAGCAGTGCCACGGTGTCCGGAGCTTCGGCCAGCGCCGCCGGCTCCGGGACGACCACCCCATCCAACGCACCCGCAGCAGACCCGGCCTCGGCCCACTCCAGCCGATACAACGACTCCCGGAAGCCGCCCTGCGACACCAGAGCCGCCGCCAGCCGCTCGGCCGAGACCGGCCGCGACACGAGCGACCCCACCGACGCCACCGGCAAACCGGACTCGTCCGCCAGATCAACGGACACCCCGTCCAGGCCGGATGCGGCGATCCGCACCCGCACCACGGCCGCGCCCGGCGCGAACAGCGAAACCCCGTTCCACGCGAACGGAATCGACGGCCCCGACGCCACGTCATCGACCAGCGCGGCATGCAACACCGCGTCGAACAGCGCCGGATGCACCCCGAACCCACGGGCCCCCGCCGCGTCCGGCAGCCCGACCTCGGCGAACACCTCCTCGCCGCGCCGCCACACCGCACGAAGCCCCTGGAACGCGGGCCCGTAGCCATAACCGGCCTCGGCCAGCCGGGGATACAGCCCATCGATCGGGACCGGAGTGGCGCCAGGCGGCGGCCAGGCGGTGAGGTCCGTACGAGGTTCGATCGTGTCGGGAGAGTCGGCGAGAGTGCCCGTGGCGTGGAGGACCCACGACGCGTCGGCCTCGGGGTCACCCGCACACGAGTGGACCGCGACGGTGCGCCGGCCATCGTCCAGGGAGCCGATCGTGACGCGTATCGCCAGCGTGCCTTCCTCCGGCACCGGCAACGGCGCGTGCAGGGTCAGCTCCTCGATCCGCTCGCACCCCACGCGTTCCGCGCCTTGCAGGACCAACTCCACGAAGGCGGTCCCGGGCAGGATGACCTGCCCGAACACGGCGTGGTCGGCCAGCCACGGCTGATCCTGCACGGAGAGCCGCCCGGTCAGTACCACCCCATCGGACTCCGGCAGCGCCACCAGGGCACCGAGCAACGGGTGCTCCGCCGCCACCTGCCCCAGCGAGGCGGGATCGCCGACACCGCCACCGCTGTTCAGCCAGTACCGCTCACGCTGGAACGCGTACGTGGGCAGGTCCACCCGCCGCCCCCGGCCCGCCAGCGCGGCCTTCCAGTCCACCGCGACACCGGACGCCCAGGCCCCGCCCAGCCCCCACCACAGCGCCTCGACCTCGGGCCGGTCCTTGCGCAGCAGCGGCACGAACAACCGCTCCTCGTTCAGGGCGGTGAGCACCCCATCAGGACCGATCTCCACGAACCGGGTCACACCATCGGCGGCCATGGTCGCGACGCCGTCCTCGAACCGGACCGTCCGGCGCACATGCTGCACCCAGTACTCCGGCGAGCACACCTCCTCACCGGCCCAGGTCCCGGACACGTTCGACACCAGCGGGATGCGCGGGCTCGCGTACGTCACGTTGGCGGCGGCCTCGGCGAAGGCGTCGAGCATCGGGTCCATCAGCCCCGAGTGGAAGGCATGCGACACCCGCAGCCACCGGCACCGCCACTCCACCCGGCCCGCGAACTCCTCCAACGCCTGGCGATCCCCCGACAGCACGACCGCCGAAGGCCCGTTCACAGCGGCAATCGAAAGATCAAGCCCAGTCACGGCCTCGGCGACGTCGGCTTCCGTGGCGGCGACAGCGAGCATCGCGCCACCCTCGGGAAGGGCCTGCATCAACCGCCCGCGAGCGGCCACCAGCGCCGCCGCATCGCGCAGTGAGAAGACCCCCGCGATGTGCGCGGCGGCCAGTTCACCGATCGAGTGGCCCATCACCGCATCGGGCACCACACCCCAGGACTCCACCAGCCGGTACAAGCCGACTTGCAGGGCGAACAGCCCGCACTGCGCATAGGCGGTCTGCTCCAGAGCCGACGCGTCCGAGCCCCACATGACCTCGCGCAGCGGACGGTCCAGCACCTGATCGACCACAGCGCAGACCTCGTCCACCACACCGGCGAACACCGCAAACGCCTCATAAAGCTCCCGGCCCATCCCCAGCCGCTGCGACCCCTGACCGGAGAACAGCATCCCGGTCCGCCCCGCCAGTACGGCAGGGCCGGCATCCAGCCCGTCCAGCCCGTCCAGCAGCCCATCCCGATCCCCGGCCACGACCACCGCACGCCGTTCCAGCGCCGCCCGCGCGGTCAGCGAGTACGCCACATCGGCGATCTCCAGCTCAGGATGCGCCCGCAGGTGCTCGGCAAGCCGCTCGGCCTGCTCATGCAGCCCCGACTCGGTCCGCGCCGACACCACCACCGGCACCACACCGGACGGCTCGACCTCGGCGGGTTCCACCTCCGGCGCCTGCTCGATGATGACGTGTGCGTTGGTGCCGCTGATCCCGAACGACGACACCCCGGCCCGGCGCGGCCGGTCCACCTGCGGCCACTCCCGGGCCTCGGTAAGCAGCTCCACCGCCCCGGCCGACCAGTCCACATGCGGCGTCGGCGCATCCACGTGCAACGTGGCCGGAAGCACCCCGTGCCGCATCGCCATGACCATCTTGATCACACCGGCGACACCCGCCGCCGCCTGGCTGTGCCCGATGTTCGACTTGATCGAGCCCAACCGCAGCGGCTCGGTCCGCCCCTGCCCATAGGTGGCCAGCAACGCCTGGGCCTCGATCGGGTCGCCCAGCGTGGTCCCGGTGCCGTGCGCCTCCACCGCATCGACGTCGTGCGCCGACAGACCGGCATTGGCCAGCGTCTGCCACACCAGCCGTTCCTGCGAGGGCCCGTTCGGCGCGGTCAGCCCATTGGAGGCCCCGTCCTGGTTGATCGCCGACCCGCGCAGCACGGCCAGCACCTCGTGCCCGTTGCGCCGGGCGTCCGACAGCCGCTCAAGTACCAGCACCCCGACGCCCTCGGACCAGCTTGTCCCGTCCGCCGCACCGGCGAAGGACTTACTGCGCCCGTCAGGGGCCAGCCCCCGCTGTAGCGAGAACTCCACGAAGGAGCCCGGCGTCGCCATCACGGTGACACCGCCCGCCAGCGCCAGCGAACACTCGCCCTGCCGCAGCGCCTGGGCGGCCCAATGCAGTGCCACCAGCGACGACGAACACGCGGTGTCCACCGACACCGCCGGACCCTCCAGCCCGAACGTGTAGGAGACCCGCCCCGACACCACGCTGCCGCCGGTGCCGGAGTCGGCGTAGTCGTGGTACATCACCCCGGCGAAGACGCCGGTCCGGCTGCCCCGCAGCCCGTGCGGGTCGATCCCGGCCCGCTCCAGCGCCTCCCACGAAACCTCCAGCAGCAGCCGCTGCTGCGGGTCCATCGCCAGCGCCTCACGCGGGCTGATCCCGAAGAACCCCGGATCGAACTCCGCCGCATCATGCAGGAACCCGCCGTCGCGCACATACGAGCGGCCAGGTACGCCAGGCTCCGGATCGAAAACCGCGTCGATGTCCCACCCGCGATCCGTCGGGAACCCGGAGATCGCATCGACCCGATCGGCGACCAGCCGCCACAGGCCCTCGGGCGAGTCCACCCCGCCCGGATACCGGCACGACATGCCGACGATCACCACGGGGTCGTCATCGGCGGCCACCGTCGCCCGCACCGGAGCAGGCGTGCTCACCCGCCCGGTCCCGGCCAGCTCGCCCAGCAGGTACTCCGCCAGCACCTGCGGAGACGGATAGTCGAAGACCAGCGTCGCCGGAAGCCGCAGCCCGGTCACCGAGCCCAGCCCGTTGCGCAGTTCCACCGCCGTCAGCGAGTCGAAGCCCAGGTCGGAGAACGCCCGCTCCGGCTCCACCGCCTCTGCCGACCCGTGGCCCAGTACCGACGCCACCTGCGTACGGACCAGATCCAGGACGGTCCGCGGCGTCCACGACGATCCACGCGACGGGGTGACGCTCCGGGCCTGCCTGCCCGCCAGCCCCTTGAGCACGCTGGGCAGCGACGTGCCGCGAGCGCGGAGCGCGTTCAGGTCGAACCGCACGGGCACCAGCAGCGCCGCATCGACACCGAGCGCGGTGTCCAGCAGGCCCAGCCCTTCCTCCGCGGACAGGGCGAGCACGCCTTCGCGGCTCATCCGCGACCGGTCCACGTCGGCCAGCGTGCCGCCCATGCCGTCGGCCTGCTCCCACAGACCCCAGGCCAGCGACAGGGCGGCCTGCCCATCCGCGCGCCGCCGCTGCGCCAGCGCGTCCAGGAAGGCGTTGCCCGCCGCGTAGTTGGCCTGCCCGGCGCTGCCCATCAGCCCGGCTCCGGAGGAGAACAGTACGAACGCCGACACGTCCGGCAACAGCTCGTGCAGGTGCCAGGCCGCGTCCACCTTGGGCCGGAGTACGGCGGCCATCCGCTCGGGCGTCAGCGCCTCGACCACACCGTCGTCCAGCACACCGGCTGTGTGGACCACCGCGCCGATGGCCCGGTCCGCCAGGAGCCCGGCCAGGGCGTCCCGGTCGGCCACGTCACACGCGGCGACCTCCACCGACGCACCCAGCCCGGCCAGCTCGTCACGCAGTTCCACAGCCCCCGGCGCGTCCAGCCCACGCCGCCCGACCAGCAGCAGTTCGCGTACGCCATGCACGGTCACCAAGTGCCGGGCCACCAGCGCGCCCAGCCCGCCCGTGCCACCGGTCACCAGCACCGGACCCGGCAACCGCGGCAGCTCTCCCGCCACCGCCCGCACCCGTGCCAGCCGGGGCAGGAACACCCGCCCCTCCCGCACCGCGTACTCCGGCTCGCCGTCCACCAGCGCGGGAATCGGCCCATCGGTGTCCACCAGTACGAATCGCCCTGGATGTTCCGTCTGCGCCGACCGCACCAGACCCCAGACCGCCGCACCGGCCAGGTCCGCCACGGTCTCCTGCGCCGAAACCGCCACCGCGCCGCGCGTCACGATCACCAGCCGGGAGTCGCGGTACCGGTCGTCGGCCAGCCACTGCTGAACCGTCTCCAGAACCCGAACGGCCGTAGCGTGGACCGACTCCGGAACCGCGCCGCCGTCCGGTTCGCACACCAGCGCCACGGTGTCCGGAACTTCGGCCAGCGCCGCCAGATCCGGGACGACCACCCCATCGAAGCCGCCCGCAGCAGACCCGGCCTCGGCCCACTCCAGCCGATACAACGACTCCCGGAACCCGCCCTGCGACACCAGAGCCGCCGCCAGCCGCTCAGCCGACACCGGCCGCGCGACCAACGACCCCACCGACGCCACCGGCAAACCGGACTCATCCGCCAGATCAACGGAAATCCCATCCGGCCCCGATGGTGCGATCCGCACCCGCACCACCGAAACACCGGCCGCGAACAGCGACACCCCGTTCCACGCGAACGGGATCGACGGCCCGGCCGCCGTGTCGCCGACCAGCGCGGCGTGCAACACCGCGTCCAGCAACGCCGGATGCACCCCGAAGTCACGGCCATCGGCCGCGTCCGGCAGCCCGACCTCGGCGAACACCTCCTGACCACGCCGCCACACCGCACGAAGCCCCTGGAACGCGGGCCCGTAGCCATAACCGGCCTCGGCCAGTTCGTCGTACGCTCCCGCGATGTCCACGGCCTCGGCCCCCTCCGGAGGCCAGGCCGCCGCCTCCCAGCCACCGGAGACGTCGCCAGGAGCCACCGTTCCCGAGGCGTGCAGGGTCGTGGCGGACGAGGAACCGCTGTAGATCGCGACCGCGCGACGCCCGGCCTCATCCGCGCCCTCGACGACCACCTGGATCGCGACCCCGCCGTCATCGGGCACCGGCAGCGGCGCGTGCAGGGTCAGTTCCTCGATCTGCCGGCAGTCCACCCGGTCGGCGGCCTGCAACGCGAGTTCCACGAAGGCCGTCCCGGGCAGGATGACCTGCCCGAGTACGGCGTGGTCGGCCAGCCAGGGCTGGTCGCCGATGGACAGCCGCCCGGTCAGCACCACCCCGCCGGTACCGGGCAGTGTGACCACCGCGCCCAGCAGCGGATGGTCGGCAGGGCGCTGCCCCACCCCGGTCACGTCCCCGGCATCGTGCGCGGGCTCCAGCCAGTAGCGCTCACGCTGGAACGCGTACGTGGGCAGGTCCACCCGCCGCCCCCGGCCCGCCAGCGCGGCCTTCCAGTCCACCGCGACACCGGACGCCCAGGCCCGGCCCAGCCCCCACCACAGCGCCTCGACCTCGGGCCGGTCCTTGCGCAGCAGCGGCACGAACACCCGCTCCTCGTTCAGGGCGGTGAGCACCCCATCAGGACCGATCTCCACGAACCGGGTCACACCATCGGCGGCCATGGTCGCGACGCCGTCCTCGAACCGGACCGTCCGCCGGACATGCTCGACCCAGTACTCCGGCGAGCACACCTCCTCACCGGCCCAGGTGCCGGACACGTTCGACACCAGCGAGATACGCGGGCTCGAATACGTCACCCGGGAAGCCGCCTCAGCGAAGGCTTCCAGCATCGGGTCCATCAGCCCCGAGTGGAAGGCATGCGACACCCGCAGCCACCGGCACCGCCACTCCACCCCGGCCGCGAAGGACTCCAGCACCTCCCGAGCCCCGGACACCACCACCGCCGAAGGCCCGTTCACAGCGGCGATCGACAGATCAAGCCCCGCCATCGCCGCAACGACATCGGCCTCAGTGGCGGCGACAGCGAGCATCGCCCCGCCCTCAGGAAGCGCCTGCATCAACCGCCCGCGCGCCGCGACCAGCGCCGCCGCGTCCTGAAGCGAGAACACCCCGGCCACATGCGCGGCGGCCAGCTCCCCAATGGAGTGCCCCATCACCGCGTCCGGCACCACACCCCAGGACTCGACCAGCCGGTACAAGCCCACCTGAAGCGCGAACAAACCACACTGCGCATACGCCGTCTGCTCCAGGGCAGCGGCATCGGAACCCCACATCACCTCACGCAACGGCCGATCCAGCACCTGATCGACCACCGCGCACACTTCATCCACCACACCGGCGAACACCGGGAACGTTTCATAAAGCTCCCGGCCCATCCCCAGCCGCTGCGACCCCTGCCCGGAGAACAACATCCCGGTCCGCCCCGCCACCGGCCCGGCACCCGGAACCAGCGAGTCCAGCCCGTCGAGCAACGCCGCACGGTCCCCGGCGACCACCACCGCACGCCGTTCCAGCGCCGCCCGCTCCGTCAGCGAGACCGCCACATCGGAAAGCCCCAACTCCGGATGCGCATGCAGGTGCTCGGCCAGCCGACCGGCCTGCTCACGCAACCCGCTCTCACTCCGCGCCGAGACCACCACCGGCAGCACACCGTCGAACGGCCGAACCTCGGCGGGCTCCTCCTCCGGGGCCTCTTCCAGGATGACGTGCGCGTTCGTCCCGCTGATCCCGAACGAGGACACCCCGGCCCGGCGCGGCCGATCCCCCGCCGGCCACTCCCGAGCCTCGGTAAGCAGCTCCACCGCACCCGCCGACCAGTCCACATGCGGCGTCGGCTCGTCCACGTGCAACGTACGCGGCAACACCCCGTGCCGCATCGCCATGACCATCTTGATCACACCGGCGACACCCGCCGCCGCCTGGCTGTGCCCGATGTTCGACTTGATCGACCCGAGCCGCAGCGGCTCCGACCGCCCCTGCCCGTAAGTGGCCAGCAACGCCTGCGCCTCGATCGGGTCGCCCAGCGTCGTCCCCGTACCGTGCGCCTCCACCACGTCCACATCGGCTGTCGACAACCGCGCATTGGCCAGCGCCTGCCGGATCACCCGCTCCTGCGAGGGACCGTTCGGCGCGGTCAGCCCACTGGAGGCCCCGTCCTGGTTGACCGCGGACCCGCGTACCACCGCCAAGACCTGGTGCCCGTTACGTTGAGCGTCCGACAACCGCTCCAGCAGCAGCACGCCCACGCCCTCGGACCAGCTCGCGCCGTCCGCGGCGGCGGCGAAGGACTTGCTGCGTCCGTCGGGGGCCAGCCCGCGCTGCCGGCTGAAGTCGACGAACATCGACGGCGTGGACATCACCGTCACGCCGCCGACCAGCGCCAGCGAGCACTCCTCCTGCCGCAGCGACCGTGTGGCCAGGTGCAGCGCCACCAGCGAGGACGAGCACGCCGTGTCCACCGTCACCGCGGGCCCTTCCAAGCCGAACAGGTAGGAGACCCGCCCGGACACGACGCTGGGCGCGCTGCCGTTGCCGACGTACCCGGCGATGTCCTCGGGGACCTTGCCGGGGCGGCTGCCGTAGTCGTCGTACATGACCCCGGCGAACACGCCCGTCTGGCTGGCACGCAGCCCATGCGGGTCGATCCCGGCCCGCTCCAGCGCCTCCCACGAAACCTCCAGCAGCAACCGCTGCTGCGGGTCCATGGCCACCGCCTCGCGCGGGCTGATCCCGAAGAACGCCGAGTCGAACTCCGCCGCGTCGTGAAGAAAGCCGCCGTCGCGGACGTACGACTTGCCGGGCCGGCCCGGCTCCGGGTCGTACACGGCGTCGATGTCCCAGCCGCGGTCGGCCGGGAATCCGGAGATGGCGTCCACCTGATCGGCGACCAGCCGCCACAGCCCTTCGGGCGAGTCGGCCGCGCCCGGATAGCGGCACGACATGCCGACAATGGCGATCGGCTCGTGTTCCCTCAATTCGGCTTCGCGCAGGCGGCGCCTGGCCTCTCTCAGGTCGGCAGTCGCTCTTTTCAGATATTCGACGAGCTTTGCTTCATTGTTCACTGAAAACCCACTCCTGCGCGAACGCGAATGAGATCGGCCCAACGCTACGGAGCGGCCACAGCGGCGGCCAACCCCTAAACCTCTAGGGGTTGGCCGTGCTCCGACGTGCCGCCTAACGTCGAGAGGGCATGCTGCCCCTAACGAATGTCGAGCGACCGAAAGCATGAAAATGACGACGACCGAACAGGCTCTTTGGGGAAGGCGTTTTCACCCGGCGCCGGGCGGTGCGAGCAGGTTAATCTGCCTGCCGCACGCGGGTGGCTCGGCGCCTTTCTTCCTCCCGGTGTCCCAGAAGTTGTCCGCGCGTTTCGACGTGGTCTCCGTGCAGTACCCCGGGCGGCAGGACCGCAGGCACGAGCCGTGCGTCGGCGACCTGGTCGAGCTGGCCCGGCAGGTGTTCGAGGCGCTGGGGCCGTGGGACGGGCCGCCGGTGGCGCTGTTCGGGCACAGCATGGGCGCGACTTTGGGCTTCGAGCTGGCGCGGCTCATGGAGACGAAGGCGGGGACTCCGCCCGCGCATCTGTTCGTGTCGGGGCGCAGGGCGCCGTCGATGCCGCGTGACGAGCGCGTCCACCTGCTCGACGACAAGGGGCTGCTGGCCGACGTGCGCCGCCTCGGCGGTGCCGATCCCCGCGTACTGGGCGATCCGGAGCTGCTGCGGATGGCGCTGCCCGCGATCCGCGCCGACTACCTGGCCGCCGAGACGTACGTCTACCGGCCGGGCCCGCCGCTCTCCTGCCCGATCACCGCCTTCACCGGCGACGATGACCCGAAGGTGACGGTCGAGGAGGCGCGTGCCTGGTCCGCGCACACCACCGGCGCCTTCGAGCTGAACGTCTACCGGGGCGGGCACTTCTTCCTGGCCCAGCACCAGGCCGTGATCCTGCAGAAGATCTCCGGGTACCTGAGCCTCGCCTGACGGCGAGCGGCGAGCAGCGGCATCAGGGGTAGGCGCGCGCCACGACAGGGGTCCGCCCGGGTCTCCGGCACGTCCGAGGACAGGGGTGCCCTACCCCCCGCTCATTTCCCGAGCCCCGGCGGCGACCAGCGGTCAGCCGCCTTTTCGGCGTTGGCGGCGGCCGTGGCGAAGAGGCGGATGGCCTCGGCGAGGTCGCGGGCCGTCGGGGCGTGTTCCGGGTCCACCTCGCGCTGTACCGCCTGCCCGATGAGCAGGGACAGCAGCAGCCCGCCGAACGCCCGGTTGGCGCGCTCGCCGTCCACGTCGACCACGCCCTCGAAGACCTTGGGCAGGCCGAGCCGCCCCTCCTCGTACATGCGCGCGATCGAGGCCAGCACCTCCGGCGAGCGCTTCATCTGGACGAACGCCTCGAAGCTGCCCGTCCACTCCTTGGCGCCCTCGGAGAAGACCCCGGTGACGCGCTCCCAGATCTCCTGGAACTGGTCGATCGGGTCGCCGGCCGTGTGCTCGGGCAGGTCGATGCCCTCGATGCTGTCGCTCCAGTCGCTGAGTATCTCGATCAGCGCCTGGGTGAGCAGGGCTTCCTTGGAACCGAAGTGGTAGCCGATGGAAGCGAGGTTGGTACCGGAGGCGGCCACGATGTCGCGCGTCGTCGTGTGCGCGTAGCCCCTCTCGTACAGGCACCGCTTGGCGCCTTCCAGCAGGTCTTCGCGATGTCCCACGAGCACACTATACATACATACGATCTATACATACATCCGTCCTATACAAGCGATTAAAACGCTTGTATAGTCCCCTCCATGACCACCACCACAGCCAAGGCAGGCTGGAAGGAATGGGTGGGACTGGCCGTGCTGGTCCTGCCCGTGTTGCTCGTCTCGATGGACCTGTCGGTCCTGTTCTTCGCATTGCCACTGCTCAGCCAGGATCTGGCCCCCACCGGTTCCCAACTGCTGTGGATCGTCGACATCTACGGCTTCTTCCTGGCCGGCCTGCTGATCACCATGGGCAGCCTTGGTGACCGCATCGGCAGGAAGCGCCTGCTCATGCTGGGCGCGCTGGCCTTCGGTGGCGCGTCGGTGCTCGCCGCCTACTCCACTACCGCCGAGATGCTGATCGCCGCCCGCGCCCTGCTCGGGCTGGGCGGGGCCACGCTGGCGCCGTCCACGTTGTCGCTGCTGCGCAACATGTTCCACGACGACGCCCAGCGGCGTACCGCCATCGGCGTGTGGACCGGCGCCTTCTCCGGCGGGCTCGCGATCGGCCCGATCATCGCCGGGGCACTGCTGGAGTTCTTCTGGTGGGGCTCGGTATTTCTGATCAACGTGCCGGTGATGGTGCTGCTGCTGGTGCTCGGCGCGTTCCTGCTGCCGGAGTACAAGGACCCCAACCCGGGCAGGTTCGACCTGCTCAGCGCCGCGCTGTCGATGGCGGCGGTACTGGCGGTCATTTACGGCGTGAAGCAGATCGCCGAGGACGGCGTGACCACCACCTCGCTCGTCGCGATCGGGGCCGGACTGCTGGTCGGGCTGGTCTTCGTCATCCGGCAGGTCCGGATGACCCACCCGCTGATCGATCCGGCGCTGTTCCGCCGCGGGGCCTTCACCGGCTCGATCGTCGCCAACACGATGGTCACCTTCGCCGCGGCCGGGCTCGGCATGCTGGCCGTGCAGTACCTCCAGGTGGTGCTCGGCATCAGCCCGTTCCAGGCCGCGCTGTGGATGCTGCCGACCATGGTCGGCACGATCCTCGGCGTCACGCTGGCGAGCCTGCTGGCCAAGCGGATCAGGCCGGGTTACGTCATCGGCCTCGGCCTGCTGATCGGCGCGGCCGGGTTCGCCCTGGTCTCCCAGGTCCAGGTCGGCTCCTCGGTGGTGGCGCTGCTGACCGGCTACATCGTCGTCACGCTGGGCCTCGGGCTGGTCATCGCGCTGGCCACCGACCTCATCGTGGCCGCCGCCCCGCCGGAGCGGGCCGGGGCGGCGGCGGCGCTGTCGGAGACCGCGTCGGAGTTCGGCGGGGCGCTCGGCATCGCGACGCTGGGCAGCGTGGCCATCGCGGTCTACCGCGACCGGATGTCCACGAGGATTCCCGAGGGACTGACCGGCGAGGCGGCCGAGGCCAGCGGGGCGACGCTCGGCGGCGCGGTGGGAGTGGCCCAGCAGGCGCCCCCCGGCGTCAAGGGGCCGCTGCTGGAGAACGCGTTCGCGTCGTTCACGGAAGGGTTCCACTTCGCGGCGTACCTGAGCACCGGCGTGCTGGTGATCATGGCGATCCTGGTCGTCATCCTGCTGCGCAAGATGCGGATGCCGGACACCGCCCCGGCGGACGCGCGGGGCGCGGCCTCGCCGACCACCACATCGTCATAGGGGGCCACGTTAGGGGTTATGCCGGGTGAGGGCGGCTCGTACGTTTCTGAACTATGGACAACGTGACCGCGGTCGTCTTCCCCGGCATGGGCCCGATGCCCTTCTCCGAAGTCGGCCGGTTCATGCTGCGCGACCCGATCGCCGGAAAGCTGGTCGCCGAGGCCGATGACGTGCTCGGCTATCCCCTCCTCGACCGGTACAGCAAGACCGACGGCGACTACTCCGAGTACGCCCAGGTCGCCTTCCTGATCAACTGCCTGGCGCTGACGCGGTGGGCCGAGGAGCGCTTCGAGCTGACGCCGGTGGCCTGCGCCGGCCCGAGCTTCGGCGGCAAGACGGCGGCGGCCTACGCGGGCTGCCTGCCGTTCCGGGAGGCCGTGCTGATGACGGCCCGGCTGGCGCGGCTGATGGAGGAGTACTTCGCCACCGAGCACGCCGACGTCGTGACGCACTCCTTCGCCCGCGCCCCGCGCGAACGGCTGGAGGAGCTGCTGGCCGAGTTGGACGGGCGCGGCGACTGGCACGACCTGGCCTGTCATGTGGACGACGACTTCTTCATGGTGTCGCTCCGCGCCGACGTCCTGGAATGGTTCGAGGGACGGTTGCGGGCCATGGGCGCGCTGCCGCTCTACACCATGCGCCCGCCCATGCACTCGGCCCTGTTCGCGCCGCTGCGCGCCCGCGCCGAGGAGGAGGTCATCGGCCCGCTGGAGTTCGCCGATCCGGCGCTGCCGGTGGTCTCCGACCACGACGGCTCGCTGATCACCACGGGGGCCGGGGTGCGGTCGCTGCTGCTCGACGGGTTCGTACGGGCGATGCGCTGGCCCGGCGTGGTGGACGCGCTGAAGAAACTCGGCGTGACCCAGGTGTGCGTGGCGGGCCCGGACAGCCTGTTCGGCCGGGTCCGGCGGACCACCCGGAACTTCGAGGTGCTGGCGGCCACCCCGAAACTCGCGATGCGCCCGGCACCCGCCAAGACCACGGCGTGAGGACCATCACATGAACGCGCTGCACGAACGCTTCCTGCGCGGCCTGGCCCTGGCCCCCGATCGGGTCGCGGTGCGCGTGGGCCCCGACGCGATCACCTACCGCGAGCTGCACGCCCGCGCGCTGCTGCTGGCCGGGGCGCTGCCCGCCACGACCGTCGGCGTGCTGGCGGCCAAGTCCGTCGACGCCTACGCCGGCATCCTGGCGGCGCTGTACGCGGGGGCCACGGTCGTCCCGCTGCACGCCGGGTTCCCGGTGGCCCGGCTGGCCGGGATGGTGGCGCAGAGCGGCGTGTCCGCGCTGGTCACCGACGAGGCCGGGGAGGCGGTGCTGCCCGCGCTGAAAGCGCTGGCCCCCCAGGTGTACGCGCCCGCGCCGGAACGCCCGCTCGCCGGGCCGCGCGGCGCCGACCCCTCCGACGTGGCCTACATCCTGTTCACCTCGGGCTCCACCGGCAGGCCGAAGGGCGTGCCGATCACGCACGCGGGCACCGCCCACTACTTCGGCCTGCTCGACGACCGCTACGACTTCACCCCCGGTGACGTCTTCTCCCAGACATTCGACCTGAACTTCGACTGCGCCATGTTCGACGTGTTCTGCGCGTGGGGCGCGGGCGGGTCGGTGGTGGCGGTGCCGCCGCAGGCGTACCGCAGGATGCCGGAGTTCGTGGCCGGGCACGGGATGACGGTGTGGTTCTCCACGCCGAGCGCCATCGCGCTGGTGCGCAGGACCGGGGGCCTCGCCCCCGGCTCGATGCCCGCGCTGCGCTGGAGCTTCTTCGCAGGCGAGGCGCTGACCTGCGCCGACGCCGCCGGCTGGCAGGCTGCGGCACCGCACTCGACGGTGGAGAACCTGTACGGCCCGACCGAGCTGACCGTCACGATCAGCGCCTACCGCTGGGCGGGCGAGGAGTCCGCGCGGCTGAGCGTCAACGGCGTGGTGCCGATCGGGACGATCCACGAAGGGCACGACCACCTGATCGTGGACGGCGAACTGTGCGTGGCCGGCCCGCAGATGACCCCCGGCTACGTCGATCCGGCCGACGACGAGGGCCGCTTCCTCACCCGCGACGGCCGCCGCTGGTACCGGACCGGCGACCGGGTGCGCGAGCTGCCCGGCGGCACGCTTCTGTACCTGGGCCGGCTGGACGGGCAGGTCCAGGTACACGGGCTGCGGGTCGAACTGGCCGAGATCGACCACGCGCTGCGCGGCTGCGCGGGCGTGACCAACGCCGTCACCGTCGGAGTCACCACCGACGGCGGCGTCGAGCTGGTCGCGTTCTACACCGGTACGGCCTCCTCGACCGCGAAGCTGGCCGAACAGCTCGGCAGGGTGCTGCCCGCCGGGATGATCCCGCGGCGGTTCCGCCACCTGGAGGACCTGCCGCTGAACCACAACCGCAAGGTCGACAAGGGCGAGCTGCGCGGCCTGGCGGCTACTCTGCTGCGGGGATGAGCGTGAGCCTGCTCTCGGCGTTGCGCTCGACGGCGGCACGGCTGTAGAGCAGCGGCGCGTAGCCCTCGATGAGGTCGTCGTAGTGCGGGGAGCGGGGGTCGCCCGACTGGCCGGGTGCGCTGGTGAACCGCGAGGCGTCCCAGTCGCCGACGTCCAGCACCATCTTCAGCGCCGCCGCCGTGTGCGAGGTGTACGTGCCCGGCTGGTACTGCGAGGCGTCCACCGTGTACGGCGAGCCGCCGCGCGGGAACGGCCCGAGGTGCGCGCCGAGCGGGTTGGTGAACATGGTGTGGTGCAGCGCGCCCCACCGCCAGGCCGCCGGGTCGTCGCCGAGCCGCCCGGCCACCTCGGCGTAGGCGGCCTTGAGCGTGTCGAGCAGCATCGCGTCCCTGACCTTCGCGCCGTCCGGGCCGAACCACCGCGTGGGGTGCTCGATGGCCTCGATGAGCAGCGTCACGTCCGAGCGCGGCAGGATCGCGGCGATGTGCGGCGGCAGCACCTTGGCCAGGAACGCCGGCGTCAGGTGCCGGGTGAACCACGGCTCGAACAGCGCCGCGCCCGCCGACCCGGCGCTCGCCGTGCCGTCGTAGCGGCGCAGCAGCGCGAGCGCCTGCCGGGTGGCCGGATCGTCGCCGGTGAGCCGCCGGAGCACGGCCAGCACCCGCCGGGCGGGCGGCGAGACCTGGTCGCCCTGCAACCGCATCGAGTCGGCGAGGGAGTGCCGCCGGTCGGCGGCGAGCACCTGGTCGATGCGCTGCTTGCGGTACGGGGGCTCCCACTCGAAGCCGACGCGCGGCGTGGGCGGCAGGTTGAACTCGTTGGCCGAGCTGATGAACCCCGCGCGGGGGTCGCGGACGCGGGGCAGCCGGGCCCCGTCGAGGAAGCCGCGCCACTCGTAGCGGCCGTCGCCGGGGACCGGCAGCAGCCCGTCGTAGCCGGTGCGCAGCGGCGCCAGCCCGCCGGGCACCCAGCCGATCGCGCCGGAGGTGTCGGCGTAGACCTGGTTCTCCGGCGGGCCGCCCCAGGTGCGCATGACCTCGGCGAAGTCGCGGAAGTCGCGCGCCCGCATCAGGCGCAGGCTGCCGAAGTAGGGGGAGGTGCCGGGTTCCAGCCAGGTGGTGCGCACGGCGTAGGCGAGGTTGCGGGCGGTGTCCACCTTCATGACCGGGCCGTGCCGGGTGAAGGTCAGCTCGACCTCGCGCGGGGCCTCGCCGGCGACCGGCACGGTCTCCTTGACGGTGGTGAAGCGCTCCCAGCGGTCGCCGTACCGGTACCGGCCGGGGTCGGCGGGGTCGAGCCGGTAGACGTACAGGTCCTCCTGGTCCACGCCGAACACCGTCAGCCCGAACGCCACCGTGCCGTTGTGGCCCATGGCCACGCCGGGCAGCGCGGGCTCGCCCGCGCCGATCACGTCCAGGCCGGGGGCCGAAAGGTGGGTGAAGTACCGCAGGGCGGGCGCGGTCACCGAGCGGTGCGGGTCGGCCGCCAGGATGGGCCGGCCGGTGGACGTGCGGTGCGGCGCGACCGCCCACGCGTTGCTGCCCTCGGCGGCCGGGGCCTGCGGCGGTACCGTGCGCACCTGACCGTTCTTCACGGTCACGCCGCTGATGGCCAGCATGTACGGGGTGAGGATGTCGGGGGTCACCGCGCACGGGTCCAGGCCGTCGGGCAGCGTGGTGGTCCACTCGGGCTGGTGCCTGCCCAGGTTGTCGGCCGCGTCGATGCCGCCCGCGCAGACGACCATGGACCGGATGACCTCGCTGGCGACGTTCAGTGACAGCGCGTTGCTGCGGATCCTGACGACGTCCTCCGGCCGCCAGCGGGCGGGCGCGTACCCCAGCGTGCCGAACTCGGGGGGCAGGGCGGCCGGGTCCAGGGCGTCGATGTAGGCGTTGATGCCCTCGGTGAAGCGGGTGGCGGCCTGCCGCGCCTCCGGCCCGTAGGAGTCCCATTCCCTGCGCATGTCGCCCCGGTACAGGAACAGCCGGGTGGCGCGGTCCTGGGCCAGGTAGGCGGGGCCGAGTACTTCGGAGAGCAGCCCGAGGCCGCGCCTGCGCCACAGGTCGATCTGGAAGAGCCGGTCCCTGGCCGCGGTGTAGCCCTGGGCGAAGAACAGGTCGTCGGTGTTGCGCGCGTACAGGTGCGGCACGCCCCAGCGGTCGGTGATCTGCTGGACGGGGGCGCGCAGCCCGGGTACCGCCCGCGTGTCAGCCGCCGACGCCGGTGACGCCGGCGCGACCGCCGAGGCCAGCAGGCCCGCCAGCGAGATCCCGGCCGCGAGCAGCGGGCGTGAGTGTTTCATGGTGTTCCTCGTCGTCGTAGGTCCGCTGCACGTACGACAGTGCGGCGAGAAGATCGCTGGAGGTGACCGGCCGCGCCGACCCGGTGGTGACCAGCCCGCCGAGCGGCAGCGAGCCGATGTCGGCCCAGCGGAGCCGGCCGGTGTCGTCGATGAAGCTCCTGGTCCGCCCCTGGTTGTCGGGATGCACGCAGTAGGGGATGTCGAGGTGCCCCTGTTTGAAGGCGAGCAGCAGGGCCTCGCCGAGGTCGCTCGCGCCGTCGAGCACGGCCTCGATCAGGGCCCGCGCCTCGGCGTAGATCTGCGAGTCGGCGGCGGGCACGCGGACGAGCCGGCGGGTCCCGGCGGCGACCTCGCCCGCGTGGGCCAGCGCGGCGACGTTCTCCTCGATGGTGGGGATGCGCCGCGACTCGGCGACGGTCTTGACGATCAGCCGCTCGGAGCCGGTCTCGACGGCCAGCGCGGCGGCCCGGCCGAGCAGTTTCCGGGCGCCGCCGTCCGTGGTGGGGTACATGCCCATGTAGGCGTAGATCACCACGTGCCAGTTGACGTGCGGCAGCAGTTCGGCGCACAGCCGGCGCAGCGCGAGCACGGCTTCGCGGTCCTGCTCGTGGCTGGTCTGCTGGGCGTAGCTGACCGAGATGTCGCGCAGGCCGTGCTGGGCGAAGAACAGCGCCTCGCACACGCTGAGCGCGACGAGCTGGCTCGGCGGGCAGAGCTGGCCGAGCATGCAGCCGCCGAAGGTCTCCAGGTGCGGCTCGATGCCGATGTCGCGCAGTTCGGCCAGCTTCTCGCAGACGGTGGCCCAGTTGTGGACGGACTGGTGCAGCGGCGTCCGGCCGTACGGCAGGCAGTACGACACCGGGCCGCCCTCGGTCGCGTGCAGGCCGGCGGCGATCGAGGCGAGCACGATGTCCCGCGGGACGGCCGACCCGTGCCGGACCTGCACGGGGAAGTCCGGGCCGGCGATCCCGGCCAGGACCTCGCGGGTGACCTCGGTGGGGTGGGAGGCGATCGGGTAGCCGTTCAGCGGTTCGCCGTCGCGGAGCGCGGCGTGCGCCCGGTCCAGGTGGCCGATCCTGGTGTAGCTGTCCACGGTGATCGTGCCGACCGTGGCGGCGGGGGCCCGCCTGGTGGCCAGCAGCCCGGCGCGCATCCGCTCGGGCGCGCTGAAGCCCATTCTGGGCTGGACCACCAGGGTGCCGCGCCGCGCGGCCTGCCGAACGAATCCCCCGAAACCATTCAACGCAACCGGTCCAGATAGTCGGTCATGACCTTCAGGAAGTGCTCCGGCTCCTCCAGGTGCGGCACATGGCTGGACTCCTCGAACAGCTCCCAGCGCACGTCCGGAATCCGGTCGTGGAAGGGCTGCACGGTGACCGGGGTGGCCTCGTCGTACCGGCCGCTGATCAGCAGGGTCGGCACCGCGATGTCCGGCAGCACGTCCTCCACCGACCAGTCCCGCAGGGTGCCGATGACGTGGAACTCGTTCGGCCCGTTCATGATGTGGTACACCGTCGGGTTGTCGCGCAGCTCCAGGAAGGTCGCGGTGTACTCGCGCGGCCAGGGGTCCAGCCGGCACACGTGCCGCTGGTGGAAGACCTGCGAGGCGCGGAAGTACTCCTCGCTGTCGGTCGTGCCGGCCGCCTCGTGCCTGCGCAGCGTCTCCTGCACGTCGGGCGGGAGCTGCGCGCGCAGCACCTCCATCTCGCTCAGCCAGGTCGGCATCGAGGCCGGCGAGTTGGCGATGACCAGGCCGCGCAGCCCCGGCGGGCGGCGGGCGGCGTGCGCGGCCGACAGCATGCCGCCCCACGACTGGCCGAACAGCACGTAGTCATCGGCGATGCCCAGCTTGGTGAGCAGGTTGTCCAGCTCGTCGAGGAAGAGCTGGACGGTCCAGAAATCCGGGCCCTTGTCCGGCAGGTGGGTGGAGCCGCCGCTGCCGAGCTGGTCGTAGTGGACGACCGGCCAGCCCCGCTCGGCCAGCGCGCACAGCGGGAGCAGGTAGTCGTGGGTGCTGCCGGGCCCGCCGTGGACCACGACCACCGCGGGCCGGCCGGCGCGGAGCCGGCCGGTCACCCGGTGCCAGGTCCGGTACGGCCCGAACGGGATCGTTCCCTTGCTGGTCGGGGCCATCACGCTCACCGGCCGTCAGCTCCTGTGCTCGTCGGTCAGCCGCTCCAGTTCGGCGACGAGGGCGGCCGGGGTGGGCTCGGCCAGCAGTTCGCCGCGCAGCCGCGCGGCGTTGTCGGCGAAGGACGGCTCGTCGAGCAGCCGCTCCACGCCCTCGCGTACGGTCTGGGCGCTCATCCGCTCCGGGCGGAAGAACAGCCCGGCGCCCTGGTTCTCGATCATCTGGCCCTTGACCGGGGTGTCCCACATGTCGGCGATCGTGATCTGCGGCACGCCGTTGATCAGCGCCCCGCCGACCGAGCCGAAGCCGCCGTGGTGGACGGTCGCCCGGCAGGTCGGCAGCAGCGCCTGCAACGGGACGAAGTCCACGATCCTGGTGTTGTCCGGCACCTTCTCCAGGCCCTCGCGCTGCGCCCCGGAGAGCGTGGCGACCAGCTCGATGTCCAGGTCGGCCATCGCCTCGACCAGCTCGGCCGGGGAGAACGGGTCGGCCCCCATGAAGTCCCGGCCGGACAGGCCGAGGGTGAGGCACACGCGCGGCTTGCGCGGCGGCTCCAGCAGCCAGTCCGGGATCACCGAGCGGCCGTTGTAGGGGATGTAGCGCATGCCCAGCGTGGGCACGCCCACGGGCAGCCGCAGGCTCTTGGGCAGCGGGTCGATCGTCCAGTGGCCGGTGATCAGGTGGTCGCCGAAGGGCACGTCGTACCGGGCCGCCGTCCAGGTCAGCCACTCGGCGACCGGGTCCTCGCGGTGCTGCTCGGGCTGCTGGTCGCGCAGCTCGTTGAACACCTTGCGGGCGCTGCCCGGCGCGTCCAGCCCCCACAGCAGGCGGGTGTGCGCGGCGCCGCAGGCCGCCGCGGCGATGCCCCCCGCGTACGTGTAGGGCTCGGAGATCACCAGGTCGGGCCGCCAGGACCGGGCGTAGGAGACCAGGCCGTCCACCATCGTGTCGTTGTTGGCCGCCATCAGCATGAGCGCGGTCGTCAAGATCTCGAAGTCGAGGGCGTCGGCCCAGGTCGGCGGCTCGTCCCGTTCCTCGTACATCTTCGGGAAGGTCACGTTGCCGGCCATCGCGAGGTCTTGGCGCATCTGCTGGAGCACATGGTCGGTGCCGACGGGCACCGCGGGCAGGCCGGAGGTCAGGATGTCGTCGGTCAGCATCGGCTGGCTGGCCACCCGTACCTCGTGCCCGGCCGCGCGCAGGGCCCAGGCCAGCGGGACCTGGCTGTAGTAGTGGGACGCCTGCGCGAGCGTCGTCATGAGGACACGCATCGGAAGGTCTCCTTCTCAGAGGGTGGTCACCGCGAGGGTGAGCGGGCCGCGGGTGACCGGGGTGCGCCTGCCGCGCAGTACCGGGCCGTCGCGCCGGATGTCCGGCGCGCTCTCGGCCAGCACGCGCAGCGCGACCTCCGCCTGCCGCTTGGCGAGCGGCGCGACGAACTCGTTCAGCCCGCCGCCGGCCGGGGCCACGACGCCGCGGGTGAGGTCGAACCGCGCGGGCTCGGGGTAGGTCTGCGGGTCGCGGCCGAGCGCGGCGACGACGACCACGACGTGCGTGCCCGCGGGGATGCTCTGACCGGCCAGTTCGACGTCCTGCCGGGCCACGCGCGCCTGGAGCTGGACGGGCGGGTCGTGGCGCAGCGACTCCTCGACGGCGGCGGCGGCCAGTTCGGGCCGCTCGCGCAGGGCCCGCCACTGGTCGTGGTCGTCCAGCAGGGCCAGGGCGGCGTTGCCGGCCAGCCGGGCGGCGGCGTCCACGCCCTCGGCCGACAGCAGCAGCCAGATCGCGCGCAGCGCCTCCCGCTCGGCCGGGGCCGCGCCGCCCGCGACCTCGCCGAGCAGCGCGTCCAGTCCGGCGAAGGCGGCGTCGAGGTCGCGGACGACGTCGAGCCGCTGGGCGGCGAGCAGGCTGTCGGGGATCCGCGCGAGCCGCAGGGACAGTTCGGCGAACCGGTCGTACTCGCCCTCGGGCACACCGATCAGCTTCGCGGTGATCTCGGCCGTGGCAGGGCGCAGGACGTCGTTCATCAGGTCGAAGCCGGGCCGCGGCGCGCGGTCGAGGGCCGCCCGGTAGACGCCGGCCATGAGGTCGTCGTGCGCGGCGCACGCCTCCGCCCCGAACCGTGGCAGCCACAGTTCCCTGTCCGCCCGCCCGAGCACGCCGCCGCCGCCGAAGTACGGCACCACCTGCGGCGGAACCGGCTTGCCCGCCGGGCCGACCGGCCCGAAGTCCGCGCCGTCCAGCACTCTCGCGGCCACCACCGGGTCACAGGTGACCTGGCTCCCGGCGGCGCTGGCGTGCAGCGGGCCGAGGGCGCGAAGCCGCTCGTAGAGCGGATAGGGGTCGTCGGTCTGGCCGCGGAGCACCATCGCGTAGGCGTCCGAGCCGTTGGAGCCGAGGAACCACTGCATCGCCCGGGTGGACATCAGGTGCAGCCCGAGCTCGGTGTCGGTGAGGTCCGCGAGCGTGCGTTCCAGTGTCGGTGGTTGCAGCGTGGTGTCCTGGCTGTTCATTGGCGCTCGCCCGCTCCCGAATATTCGTCAAATCGACGATCACGCGTTTTCCGTCGTCGGAATCTGCCGCCATGCTAGAAACCGGGTGATCGACGCCCAACCCCTAGTCCGCCCCTATTCGTTGGTAGGGCAGGCTGTACCACGGAGACGGGGGAGTCCTGCATGGCACCAATTTCGCCGTCCTTGGATCATGGACTGCGAACGGTCGAATTCCAGCCCAGGAAGGGATCCGATGTCCGGTTCGCCGCAATACTGCGTCACGACCGCACTCCGGCGCAGCGCGTATCCGTTGCGTACGACCGAGCCGTACGCGGATCGCAGCGATCTGGAACCGCTGGGCAAGCTGGTCGCAGACGCGTGCGTCGTGGGGCTCGGCCAGGCGACGCACAACAGCCACGAGTTCTTCACCATGAAACATCGGATCTTCCGGTACCTCGTGGAGAAGCTGGGGTTCACCACGTTCGCGCTGGAGGCGAACTGGAGCGCCGGGCTGCGGCTCAACGACTACGTGCTGCACGGCAAGGGCGACCCACGGCAGATCATGGACGAGGAGTTCCAGGGGTCGTACGTGTTCTGGAACACCCTGGAGCATCTCGACCTCATCGAGTGGATGCGCGCGCACAACGAGCAGCACGAGCGGAAAGTGCAGTTCATGGGGGCCGACATCGGCCACGCGGGCGAGGAGCTGTACGACCGGGTGCTCACCCTCGCGATGCGGCACGCGCCCCGGCTCGGCCGTGAGCTGGCCCCGCTCTACCGTCAGTTGCGGCCCGAGCCAGGGGCCGGCGCCTGGCCCGGCCACTATCTGGCCAAACCGCTGGAGGAGCGCCGCTGGCTGGTCTTCCTGGCCCGCCGCGCGCTGACCCTGCTGCGCCGCCACCCCTGGTCCGACGCCTGCTCGCACGCCTGGGCGGTCCGCCACGCCAAGGTGATCACCCAGACCTGGACCCTGTACTCCCACGACCTCGACGACCCCGCCCAGCTCGCGCAGGGGCTGCTGCACCGGGACATGGCGATGGCGGAGAACACGGTGTGGTGGCGGGTGCGCACCGGGCACCGGATGCTGCTGTCGGCGCACAACGCGCACGTCGCCTACGAGAGCTTCGACCCGGAGCACTACCCGAGGGTGCTGGGCGCGTTCCTGCGGCAGTACCTCGGCCCCCGGTACGTCAACGTCGGCTTCACCTTCCACCGCGGGTCGTTCAACGCCTGGAACGAGGCCAACAACATGACCAGCTTCACCGTCGGCCCCGCGGCCAGCCACAGCAACGAGCACACCCTGGACCAGATCGACGATGACGATCACCTGCTGGACCTGCGGACCGTGCCGGCCAGGGCGCGGGCGTGGTTACAGGTCCCGCGCCCGACCGGGGTGGTGGGCACGGTGTACCCGGCCGCGGCGCCGCTGATCCGGCTGGCGCACTCCTACGACATGCTGATCCACCTGCGCCGGATCACCGCGGCGCACCTGCTGGCCTGAGCCGGTGTGTCACCAGCCGCGGCGTACGGTCGCGACGATGTGCGCGCGCTGCTCCTCGGTCACCCACCAGCCGACGGGCAGGCAGACGATCCGCCGCGCCACGCGGTCCAGGCCGGGCAGCAGCGCGGAGTAGCGGCGGACGCAGGAGTGGGTGTCGTTACGCTCGTGGACGTTGCTCACCATGATCTGGGCCTCGTCCATGCGCTTCATGAAGCCGGCCCGGTCCTCGACCTTGATCGGGTAGATCCAGAACGACGACCGGCGGTCCTGCGCCCGCTCGGTCGGCTCCAGCCCCGGCACGCCGGCGAGTTCCCGGTCGTAGTAGGCGGCGTTGGCCTGGTGCCGGGCCACGACCTCCTCGGCCCACGCCATGTTCGCCAGCCCCATGGCGGCGTTGATGTCGGTCATGTGGAACTTGTAGCCCCACTCGGCGACGTCCGGCGGGTTGCGCAGCCGGTCGGCGGAACGGCTGATGCCGAACCAGCGCAGCAGCGTGGCCCGCTCGTGCGTCTCGTCGTCCGGCAGTACCAGCGCCCCGCCGTCGCCGCAGGTCAAATGCTTGATCGCCTGGAAGCTGAACACCGCCGTGTTGCCGTGCGTGCCGAGCCGGCGGTCCTGGTAGGTGGCCCCCCAGGCGTGCGCGCAGTCCTCGATCACCTTCGGGCGGAACCCGAAGGCCGCCTCGGCGTCGTCGAGGATCGCCGAGAGCCGCTGGAGATCGACCGGGTAGCCGGCGAAGTGGACGACGATGATGGCGCGGGTGCGCGGGGAGATCTTGCGGGCCAGGTCGTCGAGATCGACGTTGAGCGTGGCGGGGTCGATGTCGACCCACCTGATGTGCAGCCGGTTGGCCAGGATGGCCCAGTTGGTGGCCTCCATGGTCAGCGGCGTGGAGAGCACTTCGCCCTCGTCGTCGTCGTGGCCCTGCGCCGCCATGTGCAGCGCCAGGTGCAGCCCCGAGGTGGCGCTGTTGACCGTGGCGACGCGCGGGTTGCCGATCCGGTCGGCGAGCGCCCGCTCGAACTCGGCGACCTTGGCGCCCTGGCCGATCTGGCCGCTGCCGACGACCTCGGCGACCGCGCCGGGGGCGGACTCCGACATGGCGACCTTGAAAAGCGGGATCATCGTGGTTCTCCTGAGGCGAGTTCGGCGTAGCGGGCCTGGCAGTCGGCGTAGGAGGGCAGGAGGCCGAGCCGCGCGGCCTCCTTCAGGGGCGGCGCGGCGCGGTCCTTGTCGGAGAGCACGGGCTCGTGGTCGCGCGGCCAGGGCAGGTCGAGGTCCGGATCCAGCGGGTTCACCTCGAACGACGACTGCGGCGACCACGTACTTGAACACAGGTAGACGACGGTGGCCTGCTCGGTGAGCGGCGCGAAGCCGTGCGCGAGCCCTTCGGCCAGGTACAGCGCGCGCCGATCGTCCTCGCCCAGCTCGACCGCGACGTGCTCGCCGTAGGTCGGCGAGCCCTCCCGGATGTCCACGACGATGTCGCGGATGGCGCCGTTCGGGCAGCTCACGTACCGGGCCTGGCCGGGCAGGTGGATCGCGTGCAGGCCGCGGATCGTGCCGCGGGCCGAGACCGAGCAGTTGACCTGGGCCACGTTCATCGGGTGGCCGACGGCCTCGGTGAAGGCGGGCTGGCTGAAGACTTCCAGGAACAGTCCTCTGGAGTCGGGAAAGACCTTGGGTTCGATGAGGTACGCCCCACCGATGCCGAGTTCGCGAATCCGCATGTGATCCCCTCCTTTGCGGCGTTATGGTGGGTCGCCCCGCTCGGCGGCGGCAACCCCTAGGGCACCCTTAGGCGATTCTTGAGCGCTTCCCACCAGGGCCGATTGCTCCGGTACCACTCGACCGTCTCGGCCAGGCCCTTCTCGAAATCAACGGTGGGGTGGTACCCCAGCTCGGTGCGGATCTTGGTGTGGTCCACGGAGTAGCGGCGGTCGTGGCCCTTGCGGTCCTCGACGTACTCCACGCGCTCCCACCCGGCGTCGCAGGCGGCCAGCAGCAGGCCGGTCAGCTCGCGGTTGGTCAGCTCGGTGCCGCCGCCGATGTTGTAGACCTCGCCGGGCCGGCCGGCCTGGCGTACCAGCTCGATGCCGGCGACGTGGTCGGCGACGTGCAGCCAGTCGCGTACGTTCAGGCCGTCGCCGTACAGCGGCACGGTGCCGCCGTCGAGCAGGCGGGTGACGAACAGCGGGATGACCTTCTCCGGGAACTGGTAGGGCCCATAGTTGTTGGAGCAGCGGGTCACGCGGACGTCCAGCCCGTACGTGCGGTGGTAGGCGAGCGCCACCAGGTCGGAGGACGCCTTGGACGCCGAGTACGGCGAGTTCGGCGACAGCGGCCGGTCCTCCCGCCAGGAGCCCTCGGCGATGGACCCGTACACCTCGTCGGTCGAGATGTGCACGAACGTGCCCAGCCCGTGCCGGACGGCCGCGGCGAGCAGCGTGTGCGTGCCGGTCACGTTGGTGCGCAGGAACTCGTCCGCCCCGCTGATCGACCGGTCGACGTGGGATTCGGCGGCGAAGTGGACCACCTGGTCGTGCCCGGCCACCAGCTCGCCGACGAGCGCGGCGTCGCAGATGTCGCCGCGCACGAACGTGAACCGGCCGCGCACGGGGTCCAGGTTGGCCGGGTTGCCGGCGTAGGTGAGCTTGTCCAGGACCGTCAGCGTGCAGTCGTCCCGCTCGGCCAGGGTGCGTACGTAGTGCGAGCCGATGAACCCGGCCCCGCCGGTGATGAGGATTCTCATCCGCGGAAACTGCTCGCGATGTTCATCACGTACTGGCCGTAGCCGGACTGGGCCTGCGCGGCGCCGAGCCGGTGGCACTGCTCGGCGTCGATGAAGCCCATCCGCAGCGCGACCTCCTCCAGGCAGGCGATGCGCACGCCCTGGCGGAGTTCGATGGTCTGCACGTACTGACCGGCCTGGAGCAGCGCCTCGGGGGTGCCGGTGTCCAGCCAGGCGAAGCCGCGGCCGAGATCGACCAGCCGGGCCCGGCCCTGCCGTACGTAGGCCAGGTTCACGTCGGTGATCTCCAGTTCGCCCCGGCCGGACGGCTTGAGGTTCTTGGCGATGTCGATGACGTCGTTGTCGTAGAAGTACAGGCCGGTGACGGCCCGGTTGGACCTTGGCTTTTCGGGTTTCTCCTCGATGGAGATCAGCCGGCCGCTCGCGTCGGTCTCGCCCACGCCGTACCGGCCAGGGTCGCTGACCGGGTAGCCGAACAGCACGCAGCCCGACACGTCGCGCACGTTCTCCTCCAGAACATCGGAGAACGAGGGTCCGTGAAAGATGTTGTCGCCGAGGATCAGCGCGGCCGGGCCGCCGCCGATGTGGTCCGCGCCGAGCAGGAACGCCTGCGCGATGCCGTCGGGCGACTCCTGGGCCGCGTAGGTGATGTTCAGGCCGAACTGCGCGCCGTCGCCGAGCAGCCGGACGAAATTCGGCACCTGGTCGGGTGAGGAAATAAGGAGGATGTCCCGAATTCCGGCCAGCATGAGAACCGAAATCGGGTAGTAAATCATCGGCTTGTCGCTCACCGGGAGCAGTTGTTTGGAAACCGCGACGGTGATCGGGTGCAGCCGCGTTCCCCGACCTCCGGCGAGGACGATTCCTTTCACGGCCAATTACCTTCTCTCCTCCGTGGAAGCACCTCACGCTAAGCAGCCCCGCAGGGGAGCGGCAAGATCGGCGGCGACGGAGAGGGGGCACATTAGGGGTCGGGCCGCAACCGGCGTGCCACCGGACCCCTACGCGCGATGAACGACCCTTATGCGAGGTGCCACCCGCCTTCGGAGCGGTCGCTTCTCAGTCGTTCATCGGTCAGTCGGTGGTCAGCCGGTGGTCGGTCGCAGTCGGTGGTCGTTCGGTCGTCGGACGGTACGGCGTCGCGGGCTCGGGCCGCGACGGTGGCGGCCTGGGCGAGGGCGTTTCGCAGGATCGGCGCCAGCGGCCGGTCCAGGCCCACCGACGCCCACTGTTCGATGGCCGTCCACATGGTGTTCAGCCACACCGCCGCCGTGGTCCGCGCCCGGAAGTCGCGGTCCTCGCCCTCGGGCAGGTGGGCGCGCAGCAGTTCGGTGAGCGAGTCGGTCCAGCGGATCGTCCACATGGCCCGGGGGGTGTGGAAGTTGGGTGAGCGGACCGCGCGCAGGATGCGCGCCCTGTTGTACTCGTCGGCGGCGAACCGGTCGAGGGCGTCGAGCGTGCCCGCCACCCACGCCTCGGCCAGGCCGTGCCCCTGGGCCAGTTTCGCCGCGACCCGGTCCATGTGGTCGGGGATGGCGTTGCCGAGGTCCAGGTAGATGACGTCGGCCTTGGTCTTGAAGTACCGGAAGAAGGTGCTCACCGAGATGTCCGAGCGCTCGGCGATGGCCTCGGCGGTGGTCTTCTCGAAGCCGCCGCCCTCCTCGCCGCCGTTCTCCTCGAACAGCAGCGCCGCCTCGCGAATGATCAGTTGGCGCTGACGGTCCCTGCGCCGCTGCGCGGGCGTCGAACCCTGTGCGTGCTCCGCGGCCATGCGGCTCCTCCCCAGGTGGGCGGACGGGTGGATCAGGCGTCATCGTAGCGCCACTTGGGCTGCGACTCATATCATATTGACAGTACTCTCATTTCAAGAGAATGATCAAGAAGGTAGTCATCCCAAAGAGCACGAACGGAGCGGACTCATGACGCAAACCGACCAGGGCGTGCAGGTTCCCGGCCGTGTGGTCGATCTGGACCGCGCGCGCGAGCGGCACGGCGAGAAGGCCGACCGCATGGTGCGACTGCTCGGGGTGGGCGATCCGCTCGCGGACGCCGTCATCGCCGAGCTGGACGCGCTGGGCAAGGAGGGCCGCCGCGCGCTCAACGCCGGCCTCGCCGACGGCCTGGCGAGCCTGACCGACGCTCCCCCGGCCATCGCCGCGTTCCTGCGGCAGATGGAGACCGTGCCTGAGTGGGCGGACCCCGAGATGATCCGGCGCGGTGAGACCGCGGCGCTGTCGGTTCCGCTGCTGTGGTTCGAGCTGTCGGCGATGGCCACCGCCCTGGTGCACACCTATTCGTCGCCCGCCATCGCCAGGCTGCTGGTCCAGACGGGCAGGCTGACGACGATGGCCCCCCGGCGGCTGGCCGAGACCGGCATGTGGACGGCGCAGGCCACCATGCCCGGCGGGCTGCTGCGCGGCGCCCCCGGCTATCTGGCCACCGCCCAGGTCCGGCTGCTGCACGCGCGGATGCGGCACGGCGCGCTCAAGCGCGGATGGGACACCGCCGAGTGGGGCGTCCCGGTCAACCAGGTCGATGTGGCCCGCACCTGGCTGGACTTCGCCCTGATCAGCTACCAGGCCATCGCCGCGCTCGGCTTCGAGCTGACCGAGGCCGAGCAGCACGGCATGTACGAGTACTGGCACTACATCGGCTACCTGCTCGGGCTCGAAGACGAGAGCTTCTACCGCGACGTCACCGGTCACGAGGGCGCCGCGGAGCTGATGCACCTGTTCGACGTGACCAAGCACGCGCCGGACGACAACTCCCGCGCCCTGACCGCCGCCATGATCGAGGCCCAGGTGCGGACCCTGGCCGCCCACCCGCAGCCGCTCATGTCATCCGCCGACCTCACCCGGCTCGTCCACGCCATCCTCCGCAGCGCCTACGGCGACGAGCTGTCCGAGCAGCTCGGCATCCCCGAATCGGCGGCGATGCCGTTCCTGACGCTGACCCGGCAGGCCAACAGGGACGCCCGGCGCCTCCAGATCGGCGACCCCGCCGTCGCCGCCCGCGCCATCGAGGAGAACGTCGCCATCCGCGCGGCGGTGCTCCAGGCGGCGTCCGCCGCCCCGGACGGCACCACCTACCAGCAGCACGTCCAGAGCGGCCTGCCCGACGACTGAGCCGATCACGAAAGCGGGCACTGTCGAGACCGCGCCGGCCGCGCGCCGGGGCGGTCGCGGCGGCATGGCGGCGGCGGGCACGGCGCCCTTCGCCCGTCGGCGCGTCCTGATCCCGCACCTGCGGAGTCGCATCGGCCTGGTCAGGTCGTCGTGGCGGGACCGAACCAGCGGGGCAGGTGGGCGAGCAGGTCGTGCCGGGTGTCGCCGGTCCAGGCGACGTGGCCGTCCGGGCGGAGCAGTACGGCGGGCGCGTCGAGTTCCTCGCTGACGTCGATGACGTGATCGACGCGATCCGCCCAGCCCGCGACCGAGAGGCGGCCGGTCTGGTCGAGGAGCAGCCCGCGACCGGTGCGGGTCAGCTCGTACAGGCGGCCCCGCTTCAGCGTCACGTCCCGCAGCCGCCGCCCGACCAGGTCATGATCGTCCTCGGCCGCGCCGAAGTCGTAGCGGAGGCCGATCGCGGTGATCTTCTCGATCAGGTGCCGGTTCACCGCCTCGAAGTCCATGAGTTCGGCCAGCAGCCTGCGTACCGCCTGCGGCCCCGGTTCGGTGGACAGCAGTTCCATCTGGGCGCGGGTGTTGTCCAGGACGGCGGCGGCCACCGGGCGGCGTTCGGTGGCGTAGCCGTCCAGCAGGTCGGCAGGGGCCCAGCCGGCGATCTCGGCGGCGAGCTTCCAGCCCAGGTTGAAGGCGTCCTGGACGCCGAGGTTGAGCCCCTGACCGCCGGTCGGCGGGTGGATGTGCGCCGCGTCCCCGGCCAGCAGCACCCGCCCGGACCGGTAGCGCTCGGCCAGCCGGGTGGCGTCGCCGAACCGGGACAGCCAGCGCGGCGAGCGCGCGCCGAAGTCGGTGCCCGCGGTCGCCCGCAGCCGCCGCCGGAACTCCTCGATGGTCGGCGGAACCGTACGGTCCTTCGCCACCCCCTCGGCGGGCACGCCGACCCGGTACACGCCGTCGCCGAGCGGCATGGCCCCGAACCGCAGTTGGGTGGCCCGGACCCGCGTGACGACGGCGGCGATCTCCTCCGGGGCCTCGGTCAGTTCCATCTCGCCGAGCAGCGTCTCGACCTTGGTCGGCTCCCCGGGGAAGCCGATGCCGAGCAGCCTGCGCACCGTACTCCGGCCGCCGTCGCAGCCGACCAGGTAGCGGCAGCGCAACCGCGTGCCGCCGGCGACCTCGGCGGTCACCCCGTCGTCGTCCTGGCTCAGCCCGGTCAGCTCGTGGCCGCGCCGGATCTCGGCCCCCAGCTCGGCGGCCCGCTCGGCCAGCAGGCGATCGGTGATGGTCTGCGGGATGCCGAGGAGGTAGGGGTGCGCGGTGTCCAGCCCGCCGGGCGCGGACTTGGTGATGCCCGCGAAGCCGCCGCTGAGCGGGTACCGGGTGCCGTGCGCGAGGAACCGTTCCAGCATCCCGCGCTGGTCCATCACCTCAAGGCTGCGTACGTGCAGGCCGAGCGAGCGGACGTACGGGGGCGGCTCCGCGTCCTTCTCCAGCACCACCACGCGCACGCCGTGCAGGCGCAGCTCGGCCGCCAGCATCAGGCCGGTCGGCCCGCCACCGGCAATGATCACATCGAACATGAACCGCCCCGTCCCCTGAGATCGTCGCCTTCCGGCCGACGATTCTGCGGCACGACCGGGGTCTTGCCGCAAGCCCCCGGGTGCGCTATAGGTTGAAAGTGGCGGGGTCGGCGCGTTCGCATCGCGCGGCCGGTCGGCGGGCTAGGCGCCGCGGGCGTCGTACTCCTCCCGGTTGGCCAGCACCTCGTCCATGTGGGTCTCCGCCCAGACCTTGATCAGGCGCATCACGTGGTAGAGGGATCGTCCGAGGTCGGTCAGCTCGTAGGTGACCGTGACCGGGACGGTCGGCGTCACCGTGCGGGTGAGCAGGCCGTCGCGTTCGAGGGCGCGCAGGGTCTGGGTGAGCATCTTCTGGCTGACCCCGGCCAGCCGGCGGGACAGCTCGGAGTAGCGCATCGTCCGCTCCTCGCCGACCTGGTCGGTGCCGGGGTGCGGGCCGTCGCCGCCGAGCGCGGCCAGGACCAGCGACACCCACTTGTCGGAGATCCGGTCCAGCAGCCGGCGGCTGGGGCAGTTCGCCATGAACGCGTCGTACTCCCGCTTGGCCTTCTCCCGCTGCTGTGCCGCAGTCGTGGTCGGCATCGGGTGGCCTCCCTTCCTACCTCGCGGTGCCATACGCACTTCCAGGTGCGTACTTCCCCCTGGAGAGTAACCCCATCCATGGTGGTGTAGCAGCTTCGGCTCTGCCATAGATCGGTTTTCTCCATAGGAGGCGATATGTCCACCACTTTCCGTACCGCGGTCGTCCGCACTCCCGGCGGTCCCGGCTCCATCGAGATCATCGATGTGCCCGTCACCGAGCCGGGACCGGGGCAGGTCCGGGTCCAGATCGCCGGAGCCGCGATCAACCCGGTCGATCTGGGAGTCGTCGCCGGGGCGTTCCACGCGCTCGGGGCGATCAACCAGCCCCACCACACCGGCCTGGGCTGGGACTTCGCCGGTACCGTGACCGCGACCGGCCCCGGCGTCGAGCTGCCGGCCGGCACCCGGGTCGCGGGGGTGGTCGGCGGCGTGGATCGCGACTTCGGCGCCTACGCCGAGCAGGTGGTCGTCCCCGTGGACGACATCGCGCCCGTACCGGACGGCATGGAACTCACCGCGGCGGCCACCGTCCCGCTCAACTCGCTGACCGCGGCCCAGCTCGTCGACCTCCTCGGCGCGGGCGAAGGCCGGAGCCTGCTGGTCACCGGCGCGGCGGGCGCGGTCGGGGGCTACGTCGTCCCGCTCGCCCAAGAGCGCGGCTGGCGGGTCACCGGGCTGGCCAGGGCCCAGGACGAGGAGTTCGTACGCGGCCTCGGCGCGGAGTTCACCACGCGGGCGACCCCCAGGTGGGACGCGGTGGCCGACGCCGCCGCGTTCCAGGACGAGGGCATCGCGCTGGTCCGGGACGGCGGCCTGTTCATCGGGGTGAAGCCGCACACGGTGCCGGCGCGGCAGCGCGGCATCACCGTCCGCGTGGTGTCGGTTCGTCCCGACGGCGCACGGCTCGCCGGGCTGCTCGCCGCCGCCGCGGAGGGCCGCCTCCCGGCGCGGGTACACGCCGTCGTACCGCTCGGCGAGGTCGCCTCCGCCCACCGCGCGGTCGCCAAGGGCGGGGTGCGCGGAAAGTACGTGCTTCAGCCCTAGTGCGTGGCTCCTCCAGCGCCCGGGGCCGTTACACGTCAAACTAGAGGCACTTGGCAGCCTGCGTTCCCGCCCCCTGGACGGAGCTCGTTATGACGATCGGTACGAACGAGGCGAACATCGCGCGCGTCTACGACTACGTTCTCGGCGGTAAGGACAATCTCGCCGCGGACCGGGCCGTGGGCGACGCGATCATGGCCAAGGCGCCCCATGTCCGGATGCTGGCGTGGGAGAACCGACGCTTCCTGGTCCGGTCGGTGCGGCGGCTGGTGGGCCATCATCGGGTCCACCAGTTCCTCGACATCGGCTGCGGCCTGCCGACCCAGGAGAACGTACACGAGGTGGCGCAGGCGCTCGCCCCGCAGGCCAAGGTCGTCTATGTGGACAGCGACCCGGTGGTGATCGCCCACGGGCGCGCCCTGCTCAGCACCAACCCGGGCACCGCCATGGTGGAGGCCGACCTGCGCGACCCCGACCTCATCCTGCGGCGCGCGGCCGAGACCCTGGACTTCGACCGGCCCATCGCGCTCATGATGATCGCGATCCTGCACTTCTTCCCTGACGACACGGGCGTCCACGGCATCGTGCGACGGCTGGTGGACGCCCTGCCCTCCGGGTCGTACCTGGTGATCTCGCACGTCGAACGGCAGCCCCGGCTGGAGAAGATCGTCAAGCAGGACTACGCCGTCCCCGGCGCCCGGCCGGTCTTCCGGGACGACGAGCAGCTCGCCGCGTTCTTCACCGGCACAAGCCCGGTGGAGAAGGTGCAGCCGATCAACCACATCCTCCCGGACACCGCGCGCACTCCGGACGATTCCGCGCCCTTCCCCCACGACAGCGACCCACCGGCACCGATCCCGGTACTGGGCGGCATCGGCCGCAAGCCATAAGACCCACCACCACCGGGACCGGCACCCTCAACCGGCGAGCCCGCCGCAAGCCATAAGACCCACCACCACCGGGACCGGCACCCTCAACCGGCGAGCCCGCCGCAAGCCATAAGACCCACCACACCGGAGCCGACGCCCTCAACCGGCGAGCCCGCCGCAAGCCATAAGACCCACCACACCGGAGCCGGCACCCTCAACCGGCGAGCCCGCCGCAAGCCATAAGACCCACCACCGCCGAGGCCGACGCCCTCAACCGGCGAGCCCGCCGCAAGCCATAAGACCCACCACACCGGAGCCGACGCCCTCAACCGGCGAGCCCGCCGCAAGCCATAAGACCCACCACCGCCGAGGCCGACGCCCTCAACCGGCGAGCCCGCCGCAAGCCGTAAGACCCACCACGTCGGAGCCGACGCCCTCAACCGGCGAGCCCGCCGCAAGCCATAAGACCGACCACCGCCGAGGCCGGCGCCCTCGGCGGGCGGGCCTGCCCGGCGGCGTCGGGCGATCGACCGGCCTGCCGTTGGAGCCGACGGGTGGCCTGGCTCTACGGCGGCTTCGACGGCCGCGACCGCTCGGCCGCCCGTCCGAAGCGCGGCTCCTGCGATGTCGCCAGGGGCGTGTACCTATGTCCGCCGCACGCGGTGTAGTGGACGGCCGGGCCGCCAGAGGTCGATGACCATCTCGTCGCCCTCGATGCGGATGACGACCACCTCGTGGATGTCGGCCGTGAAGAAGTGCGCCCCCTCGAAAGCGTCGGGGGCGATGCCGCGCGCGGTCAGCATCGACGCGATCCGCTCCGGGTCGGTGATCTCGACCGCGCGCCCGGACAGTTTCACGTCACCCACCGTGGTGGCCGGGTCGTCGGCGTCGAGCAGCACCGGCGGGCCGTGCAGCGCGAAGCGCGGGTCGCGCTGCAGGTCGCGGGCCTTCAACGCGCCGGGCATCGACCCGAACCACAGGTCGGCGCCGACGATGTCGGCCTCGATGCCGCTGATCCGCGGCGAACCGTCCTTCCGCAGCGTCGCGATGGTCTTGTGCTTGTGCGACTCGAACGACTCCCGGGTCCGGGCGGCGAACTCCGGCGCCGATTCGGCGAACTCACCCCAGCCGGCCATGCGGCCCCTCCTTCGCGTGATCGTCGTATGTCAGATCCAACCTGTCACAGGGGACCGACAGTTCTGCCTTCCCGGAGGGGCGCGAGCAACATGTGAATAATATTCAGAAACGGCCGGACTCCATCTGATCAGGACATATTTCGAGATGCCGATGCGGCCCGTAATCCGCTTACCAGATGTTTTTGTCAAGGCGCGGACAAACACTTGACAAACCACCCTGATCATCGTGTAACCAATATCAAGACAAGCACCTCCATTTTTCTGATCCACTGATCACTGACGCAGGAGGTTCGATGAGCACCGCCACTACTTCCGGTTCTTGGCCGTCGATGAGCACCACCCCGCCCAACCTCGACGGATTGGGGACCGCGCACGTCACCTGGGGCATTCCCGCAGGCGGCGGCAAGAGCGGCTACGTCTTCCAGGGCGGCGGCGTCCAGGTGCGCACCGACGGCACCGAATTCACGCTGGGCACCTTCACCCACGAGAACTTCCCCATCCAGGCGATGCCGCAGCCGCAGTTCGATGTGGACCTGGCGGTACGGGTGGCCTTCGAGGACGGCACCGAAGCCGACTTCACCTTCCGTTTCCACCACAACGAGACGCCGAACACCGGCCCGGCCCCCGATGACATCGTGGACCTGCCGACGTTCGTCTCCCCGCAGACCGTGACCATCGACGGGGAGCAGTACGGCGTGGTCATCAGCGGGTTCAAGCAGGGCGGGCAGGTCGTCCGGCAGTTCATCAGCCCGGAGAACGGCGCCAACAGCGCCGACGTGGTGGCCATCTTCGCCCACGCCGGGCGGCCCGACGTGCACATCACGACGGTCCGCAACAAGGGCGAGGTGAAGTACACCCAGGCCGACGAGTACGTGGAAATCGTCAACCGGGGCACGGTGGCCGGCAACATCTCCGGCTGGACGCTCGGCGCGGACGACGCCGGCCAGGACTTCGTGTTCCCCCCTGGCACGGTCCTGCAACCGGGGCAGCGCATCCGCGTCTACACCAACGAAGTGCATCCCGAATGGGGTGGCTTCGTCTACGGCAGCAAGCGCCCCATCTGGAACGACAAGGGCGACTCCGCCAAGCTGAAGGACACCGGCGACAACGTCGTCTCGGAGTACGGCTACGGGAGCAAGGCCCCCTGACGGTCGTAAATCAGATAATGCGCTGAGCGGCACAAAAGAGCAAGGCGGCTTTCGGGGAGCCGCCTTGCTCTTCGTGTGCGGGTCAGCTCGCCGGTCAGGCCGCCGTATCACCTTACAGCGCCCTTTCCCGATTGCCGTCCCGGTAGTAATTGCTCTTCGCCTGTGTGATCGCGGTGCCGGAGACCTCCCGCAAAACCGGCGAAAGGTTCACCGAGCCGCCAACCAGGTCGTTCTTCCCGTAAACGACATGTCGTGATGCCGCGTCTTCTCTCCGTCAAGAGCCCTTGGATGTACAGGAGATCCAGATGCGTCTTTCCCGCGCCGCGGCCGGCGTGTTAGGCACCGCCGCCGCCGTCGCCCTGCCCCTGATCGCGGCCCCCGCGCAGGCTGCCGCCGCCGCCCCCGCGGTCCAGGTCGTGAAGGTGTACTACGACTCGCCGGGCGTGGACCGCCGTTCCAACAGCAGCCTGAACGGCGAGTACGTGGTCATCAAGAACGTGACACGGACCATGAGGAAGATCGGCGGCTGGATCGTCCACGACGAGACCGGCTACAAGTACCGGTTCCCGGCGGGAACGGTGATCAAGGGCGGCAAGTCGATCACCATCCGCACCGGAAGCGGCCGGAGCGGCACGTCCACCCACTACTGGGGCCGCAAGCAGTACGTGTGGAACAACGACGCCGACACCGCGACCCTGCGCAGCAACACCGGCAAACTGCTCGACTCCTGTAGCTACGACAGCACCCGCCGGGACTACGTCATCTGCTGAGCCGTTTCTGTCGCCCCCACGAGCTATGCTCACCCCACTCGGCTTCCCCGCCCCACCACCCCGCGCCGCCCACAGACGGACGGCGCGGGGTCGGTCAGTCATTCGGCACCGGCACGAGCACTTCCACGAACTGCGGGTCGTAGACGACCAGGTCGTGCAGCGCCGCCAGCTCCATGATCTTTTCAATGGCGGGGGCGCTCCGCTCCGAGTAGCTCATGCACATGATCACATGATCGATGCCGATGTCCAACGGCGTCGACATCCAGGGGCCGTTCGTGGCATCAGGAGGGTGGTCGGGGAAGTGCGCCCGTAACTCCTCATAGAAGGCGACGATCCGCTCGTCCAGGTCGCCTTCCGCGTGGTCGCCGCCCGACCGGCAACGGTCGAGCATCTGACGAGCCGCCTCGACATCGACGGGCCCGCGCATACCGAGTACGGCGAGGTCGTAGCTCACGAATCAATCATGGCGCCGCGGGGCGGGGCGGGGTGGTCAGGTGGCAGGGGTGGCGTGGGGGTCGGCGGCGCGGGCTTCGGCGACGGTCTTCAGGTCGTGCAGCCAGGCTTCGAGGCCCATGCCGAGGAGCTTGGTGGCGGTGGGGACGTCCGCCTCGACCTGGTCACCGGTCCAGGTCTCCTCGGTACGCACCCGGACACCTCCCTTGACCTTGGTGAAGGTCCACACATGGACGCCCTGGTCGATGCGCACCCCCTTGCCGACCGCCGGGCCGCTCCACGCGATGCAGGCGTCGCGCTGGAGCCGCCGCACGGTGGAGGTGATGCGCAGCGTGGTGGCGGGGGTCGTGGCGGTGGCCGGTGCCGGGGTGGTCCAGCGGAACCGCGAACCCGCCCGCAGCGGGCCGGAGTCCAGGCGTTTCGCGCTGAGCACGGGCGCCTGCCAGGCGGGCCAGCGTTCCACGTCGGCCTGCAACGCGAAGACCGTACGCAGCGGCGCTTTGATCACGACGTCGGCCCCGTACCGGATGCGCGCGGCGGGATCGACGCCCTCCCCCTGGCACCGGAGGCCACGGCCGCCGGCCTGGGCGGCGTTGGCGGCCGGGACACCGGTCGTGAGCAGGCCGGCGACGGCGGCGAGGGAGATCGTGAGGGCGGCGGCGGCGCGCACGCCGGTCCGGGGCCGCCGAGCAGGGGTGGTCGATCGGGCATCGCTGAACATGGGGGTTCCTTTCGTGGGCGGGCCGGGCTGCCTGGTTCAGCGGCGGCCGGAACGGTGAACGGTGACGATGAGCACGGCGGACGCGGCGACGATCAGGGCCGCGAGGCCGGGGTGCATGTCCTTGGACAGGCTGGGCGCGCCGTCGGGCCGGGCCAGCCAGATGGTGAGCGGGATCGCGTACGTCGCGGCGAGGAGCACGGCCGCCGCCCGGACCGCCCGGTCGCGGACGCGGACGAGCGCGCCGACCAGCGCGACCGCGACCGGGACGCTCGCCAGCATGGCGAACTGCCCGACGATCATTACGGGGACCGCCCAGGAGGCGATCGTCACCGCGAGCGGCGTGGCCCGGCTCGCGGGGGTGAGCGGTATGGGTGTGGTGGTCATGGCGTTCCCTTCGGCCGGCTCTTCCGGATTCCTGAACGCATGCCCTAGAAGCTCATGCGTTCGTTAGAAGTTATAACTGCAACAGCACGAGCGAGTCAATAAGGTTTGCGATACCTTCTAACTATCCCTTCAAGGCGTAGCGATGGTCGCGCTCGATCTCGATCAGGCGCTGCGGGTAGATCACGCGCAGCAGGGGCCCGGCCATCGCGGTTGTCACAACGGCCATCACCACCATGATCGAATAGAGCTGCCGGTCCAGCACCCCGAGCCGCAGCCCGACGCTCAGGATGATCAGCTCGGTCAGCCCGCGGGTGTTCATCAGCGTGGCCAGCGCCGCGGACTGCCTGACCGGCAGCCGGTGCAGCCGGGCCCCGGCGAACGCGCCGCCGAACTTCCCGGCGATCGCGACCAGCAGTACCAGCAGGAGTTCCACCAGCCCGGCCGTACCGATCCCCGACAGGTCCACGTTGAGCCCGGCGACGACGAAGAACACCGGCAACAGCAGCGTGGCGTTGAACTCCCCCACCCGCGCGAAGATCTCCTCGCGCAGCCGCTCGGTACCGTCCCTCGGGACCACGGCCCCGAACAGGAACGCGCCGAACAGGAAGTGCAGCCCGATCCACTCGGTGACCGCCCCGGAGACGAGCACGCCCGCCAGCGTGACGGTCAGCGGGACCGGCCCGCGCGAGGACGTCGCGGCGAGGAACCGGCGCAGCAGCGGCCGTACGCCCCAGAACATCAGCGCCGCGTACACCGGAAGCAGCGTGATCAGCCACAGCTCCCCACCGCCGCCGCCGGACAGCACCACCACCACGACCAGCAGCGACCACGCCAGCACGTCGCCGATCGCGGCGCAGGTGAGCGCGAGCCCGCCCAGCTCGGTCCGGTGCATCCGCCGGTCGGTCAAGATCCGCGCCAGCACCGGGAACGCCGTGACCGCCATGGCCGCGCCGATGAACAGTACGAACCCCGCTTCGTTCCCGCCGGGCTGATGGCGGGACAGCCCCAGCGCGGCCAGCGCCGCGCCCAGGGTGAACGGGACCAGGAGGGAACTCAGCGAGACCGTCACCGCGACCGGGCCCCGGCCGCGGAGCAGGGTCCGATCCAGCTCCAGCCCGACCACGAACATGAACATCGCCACACCGACGTTGCCCAGCGCCGCCAGAAACGGCCTGATGTCGCCGGGGAACACGGCCTCCGAGAAGCCCGCCCCGAACAGGCTGGGCCCGACGAGTACGCCGGCCAGCACCTCACCGATCACCGGCGGCTGCCCCAGCCGCTCCGCGACCGCCCCGAGCGACCGGGCCACGCCGATGATCAGGGCAAGGTCGAGCAGGAGAAGAACGACCTGCCGGCTCGTCACCCTCCGGCCTCGCCCCGGACGCCCGGGGTGCCGGAGTCCCCCTGGCCGACCGCCTCGTCCTCGACCGGGTGAACCTGCGGCCGACCGCCCGGGACGTGGTCGACGCGCGGCGGCCTGTCGCTCACCTGCTCACTCATGGCGCTCCTCGGTGGTTCGACCAGGGTCGTTGTGGGCGATACGCGCGACAGGGCCTTCGGTAATGGCCTCAGGGTCGCCGACCATCCGTACGCCTGGCCAGGTCCGCGGCCACGGCGGCGCCGACTTATGTGATATCCGTCGCCCATTTGATGGGCTCCCAGCAGCCGCGCGTCCCTGACCACCGGCCGGACGCGTCCGGCGTGAGATCCTGCAACGCATATGTGACGGTACGGCTGCCGGCGACGACAGCGACCCGTCATCGACCAGCGCCCCTACTGCCGCGAACCCGATTCCACCACGGCAATGCGCGTTTTATCAGTCGTCATCGGGTAGACCATCGCCGGACGATTCGGATGCCTTTCAAGTCCGGCTTCCTGGTGGAGGCAGGTATGATCGGCACTGCTTTCGGCATTGTGCTGCGCCCGCTCACCGTGCCGGGCACAATATCCGGTGACGGATCAATCAGCACGCGTCGCGCAAAGGGTGCCCATCTCGCCAATGCTCAGAAAATCAGGCAACACCGCCCGGCCTGCCGACGCCGCTTCGGCGAGCGCGGCGGAGCCGGACGAAGCAAGCGAGCCGAGCGAACCGAGCGAGCCGGGTGCCCCACGGTCCGTCGGCAGCCGTTTCGAATCCTGGACGAGACATAACCTTTTCGTCGTCATCGTCGTCTTCGCCGCCCTCCTCCTGTCGTCGGTGATCACGATCGGCTCATCGTTCAACGGCGTCCGCGAGTGGTACACGGAGACCTTCAACTGGCGGGAGAGCGAGTACGCCAAGCTCACCGGACTACAGGCGGGCTTCAGCATGGAGATGTTCAGGAAGAGGCTCGGCGACCCGATCTTCCGGACCATCGTCCCGGAATCGAAGCGCAGGCTCACTCAGAGCACTTTCGCCGGACGGGGCTACTGGGCGCACATCATCTCCGATGAGACGGACGTGGTACTCGCCTATTCCGTCACCTCCTGCGCCCGGGACTTCCAGCCCACCTTCACGACAAAGACCTCACCGCCGAGCACGATAACGCTGAACAAAACCCCTTTCCCCGCCATCCAGGTAAACGCTGAGGCGACGACGGAGTCCTTCATCGCCGGCGCGACCGCGAACAGCTACGTGTATCAGTTCCTCTATCAAGGCAACCCGTCCGGCTACAAAACCTACGGATGGGGCCTGAACGACGCATGCCCGTGGCACCCGGCCAAGGGTGAGCGCGATCTGCTGAACGACTGGACCAACTGGAGAATCAGCCCGGAAGGTGAAGAATTCGAGCAGAAGGAGCAGAAGAAGGACCCCGGCCCCAAAATGCGGGAACTGCTGGCCGCGTCCACCGTCAACACCTATATGGAAACGTCGCCGTACGCCGGGGGGAACGATCAGGCCATCAAGGAGCTGTACCCGGCACAGCTCGGCGTGGACCGGGTGACCGTGCGCACCTACCCCCTGCCGGACGCCGGCGACTGACCCAAGCCGGCCCGCCGGGATCAGTCCTCGATGGTGATCCCCATCGCCCCGGCCAGGGCGTACACGAGGCCCTGGGCGTCCCGGCCGCCGATGGTCGCGCCCCGGAAGCTGCCCACGCCCCGGACCCCGAGCAGGACGCAGTCGCTGAATTTCGTCTGGTTCATCCGCGCGTTGGAGAACTCCGCCCCGCTCAGATCACACCCCTCGAACCGCACGTTGGCCAGCTCGGCGTCCTGGAAATCCGCCTCCACCAGGGCGCAGTCACGGAAGACGACGTGCTTGAAGGTCGAGAACCTGAACCCGGCCAGCTCCGCCCGGCAGGTGTCGAACACGACTTCGCGAAAAGTGCTCTCCGTCCAGGCCGTACCGGTCATCCGGCTGTCCTGCACGCGGGCCCGGTGCATCCCCGACACGCCGGCCTTCAGGTTCGACACATCGCACTGGACCAGTTCCACATCACTGAACCCGGCCTGCCTCATCCGCCCGCCCGCCAGCTTCGTGCCGACGAACCTGCACCCCTCGAAGTCGGCCCCCTCCACCCGCCGGGCCGACAGGTCCAGATTCCGGAACTCCAGCGACCGGTAGCCGCCGTCGTCTTCCAGGTCGTGTTCGGGAAGGTGGGCGACGGTGAGCGAGGCGGCGAGCCGGGGAGCGGCCGGTTCCCGCATCCGCTTGGACGTGGCGCGCTGAGTAGGTCGGGGCATAGCGGCAACCCTACGACCGGTCCGCCGTCCGGTGGCCGCGATGCCCGCATGCGATCCCGGGAAAACGGGGCCTACTCGTTGGGGTTCTCCAGCCGGAAGAAGTTGCTGGGCTTGCCGTCTTTGAGGTGCTCCTGGTAGATGAACCGCAGGCCGCGCTCGTCGAAGGTACGGAACCATTCGTCCCAGTCCAGGTGCTTGAGCCGCTGGCCGCCGTACCCGGGGAAGTCCAGACGCAGTACGCCCGGCCGGCCGTCACGCTCGGTGCCGGGCACCGTGGCGGGCTCCGCGCCGCGTTCCCTCGCCCAATTGCTGATCACGTCGTGCTCGGTGGTGACGAGGGTCTCTCCCGGGTGATTCTCGTGCTCCTTGGTCGACCTGATCTCATGTCGCTGGGCCATCGTGAACTCCTTTCCCCTCCCCGTTCCCCTACCGTGCTTTCGCTGCGCCGCACCTCCGGCCGGCGGCAAATGTTGCCCAAACCCGGCTTCGTCGAGAAGCGCCCTGGCCGCGTCCTGAAGATCGCGCTCATAGCGAGCACCGTCATCCGATTCCTCGCGGTAGTAGGCCAGATGAGCGAATTCATATTCCGGCCGCGTCATCCAGACCTCACCGCACGGCACTTCACGAGCGACCTCCGCGACCGCCGCCCCACCGGCGACCAGCCCTTCCGCCAGCCCACGCAGCACCCACCGGACCGCTTCCCGCTCCCCGGGCACCTCAATGCCCAATTCCGCGAGCGCGGCCCGATACAGCTCACAGATCTCCGCCGAATCCGAGCGCCGGTTCAGCCCGGCCAGTTCCCGCAACGACGGCGAATCGACGCCCCGGGCCAACGCCTCGGCCGCGACGGCGGGCACATCTTCGGGAAACGACCCCCCGGCGGCATACCGCCACACGAAACCCCGGAAAACGTCCACCCCACCACTCTGCCCGCCACTACCGGCGGATCGTCGTGGGATCGCCGCCCCGTGCGCGATTGAGCCGGTTCAGGCAGCGCGCCAGCACCAGCCCGTACACGACATGGCCGGCCGCCATCACCACCGGCCGGCCCGGACGGTCGCCGGAGATCGGGGGGAGGATGCCGAGCTTCGGTACCCATCCCTGGTAGCTCACGAGCCAGATGCCGAGGGCGTACGCGAGCGCGGGCAGGACCGGCGCGGGTCGCCCCCGGCAGAACAGCCCGTACAGCGCGCCACAGGACGCGCCGAAACCGGCGTGCGCGAGCATCCCGACGACCCGCTCCCCCCGCTTCGGGGAATGCCGATCACCCGCCATCGCGGCCCGGGCGATCCGCTTGGGCGGCTGGTCCCCCATCAGCCCGGCCCGGCCCCCCGCCAGCATCAACACACTCATCGCCCCCGTCGCGACCAACCCACCCACCGCCCCCTTCGCCGCCACCCCCACAAACCACCTCATGCTCGCGCGGAGTACCCACAGACCGCCACACCAATCCCCGCCCACGCCCCCGCTCAGGGGCAGGGTCAGGGTCAGGGTCGGTCAGCCTTCGGGGTAGAAGAGGAAGAGGGTGCAGCCCGTTGTGGTCTGGGGGATGTGGGAGGAGCCGGTCGGGGCGTGAATGAAGGTGCCGGGCGGGTAGTCGCGGGTGCCGTCGTTGAAGGTGCCGGAGAGGACGAAGACCTCCTCGGGGCCCGGGGTGTGGACGTCCACTCCCTGCCAGTGCGTGTTCGGGTCCATTTCCAGGACGTGGGCGTGGGCGCCGTTGTCGCCCTTCCACAGGGAGCGCAGGCGGATGCCGGGGAAGAGTTCGCGGGACGGGGCGTCGGAGGCGGTGGCCCACGCGTAGCCGGGGAAGTCGGGTTGTGTCGTCATGGGACCAGCGTGGCGGGCGGGGGCGGGTGGGCCGAGTGTCTGGAATGACATCGTGCGGTACTTTCCTGCCATGCATCGCGTGACCGCGCTGGTCCGCCCGGCGCAATCGACCTTCGAGCTGGCCTTCGCGTCCCAGGTGTTCGGGGTCGAGCGGCCGGGGCTCGTGACGCGGTACGTCTTCGGCGTGTGCGCCGAGCGTCCCGGGGCGGTTTCGACGCGGGCCGGGTACGGCCTGTACGTGGCGGACGGGCTGGACGCGCTCGACCGGGCGGACACCGTGATCGTGCCGAGCTGGCTGCCCACGGACGAGGCGCCCTCGGCCGCGGTCGCCGGGGCGCTGCGCCGCGCGCATGCTCGGGGGGCGCGGGTGGTCAGCATCTGTTCCGGGGCGTTCGCGCTGGCGTACGCCGGCCTGCTGGACGGACGGCGGGCCACCACGCACTGGGCGCTGACGGACGAGCTGGCCGCGCGCTTCCCGCACGTCCAGGTGGACCCGGACGTGCTGTACGTCGACCATGGCGACCTCGCCACCAGCGCCGGCGCCGGGGCGGGCCTCGACCTGTGCATCCACCTCGTGCGCAGGGACCAGGGGGCGCGGTACGCGGCGCACATCGCGCGGACCATGGTCATGCCGCCGCACCGCGAGGGCGGGCAGGCGCAGTACGCGACGCCGCCGCACCCCCGGCAGATCGACGGCACGCTAGCGCCGCTGCTGGAGTGGATCACCGGGCGGCTCGGCGAGCAGGTGACCGTCGGGGCCATGGCCGCGCACGCGGGCCTCTCGGAGCGCACCCTGGCCCGGCGGTTCGCCGACCAGCTCGGTACCAGCCCCGGGCAGTGGCTGCTCGCCCAGCGGATCGCCACGGCGCGGGACCTGCTGGAGTCGTCCGATCTGCCGTTGGACGCCATCGCCCGGCGCGTCGGCCTCTCCTCGGCCACCAACCTGCGCAGACGCTTCCTCACCGCCCTGGGCACGACCCCCGGCGCCTACCGCCGATCATTCCGGGCCAGGCCGTGAGGCCGCTTCAGCGGTCGCCTTCCGGTAGCCGCAACCACTGGTCCGGCGGGCCAGACACGGCCCGCGCGTCGACCGGCCGCAGGCCCGCCGCGGCGCAGGAGTACGCCAGGGCCTCGCCCTGGTAAAGGAACTCGGTGAGGATCTGCTCGGCCGTCAGGTGTCCCCCGGGGTTGCCGCCGCCGGGAGTCGTGTCGGAGTCCACGACGACGCCGTCGCGAGCCACCGTGCCCTGATTGCCGCTTTTGGGGTTGTCCGCCATGGCGTAGCAGATCGTGCCCACGACCTCGCCTGGACGGACCTCTAAAGATTTGCGAGGGTCTCCAATTCCGCGCACTCTTCCTGGTAACTGGTGGCGAGGCACTCCCGGACCTCGATCTTGAAGTACCGATCGCGGCTGATACCGCTCAGACCGGTGATATGCACGGTCGTCTTACACGGTTTGCTCAGGGTGTGGAAACTCTCCCAGTCGTCATTCCCAGAACCGCCGCCTGGCTGGCGGAAGACGAACTGGAGTAGTGCCGCGCGTTTGTCGCCGCAGCGGGTGTCCTTGACATATCCGGTGATGGAGACGCTGGCCGGTCGCCAGTGAACTTCTCCCTGGGCGTGTACGCCGGTCTTTCCGGTCGTACTCCAGAAGGTGACGGCATGTGCCGTACCAGGCAGCACGACGACCAGCGCGCTCGCCAGTGCGATCACGAATGACGCGGCGGCGGAGGTTCTGATGTGCCTTTGCAGGAGGGGGCTCCTCAGCGGGGGGCGGTGACCAGGGTGAGCTGGAAGGCGGTCAGGGCCCCTTTGATGGGCTGGAAGTAGGTGGTGCCGCCGGTGGCGCAGTTGCCGGAGCCGCCGGAGAGTACGCCCTGGGCCTGGTCACCGGAGACGAACGGGGCGCCGGATGAGCCGGGCTCGCTGCACACGGAGGTGCGGGTGAGGCCGGTGACGGTGCCCTCGGGGTAGGTGACGCTGGTGTTGAGCTGCTGAATCACGCCGCAGCGCCAGCCGCTGACCGGGCTGTAGCTGCACACCGACGCGCCCGCGTAGGACTCCGTGGCGCCCCGGATCGGGGACTGCCCGCTGGGGCCGCCCTTGATGTAGCCGATGGCGTTCCAGCCCGGGTAGAGCGACGCCCAGGCGTAGTCGTTGCGGGGGAAGGACGCCGACTCGAACTTGCCGATCGCCGGGCCGCCCGGGTGGGTGCGGACCAGGGCGCCATTGGCTCCGCAGTGGCCGGCGGTGACGAAGCCCTGCTTGGCGCCCTGCCGTACCGAGAAGCCGACCAGGCAGCGGCCCTTGCCGTCCACGTAGATCTCGTCGCCGCCGCGGATGTCGGCGTACGGGGCGGGCCGCTCGGCGCTGCGCTCCACGCGTACGGCGGAGGCGTCCACGCCGCTGCCACGTACGAACGCCTCGGCCGCGGCCGGGTCGGCGGCGAGTACGACGACGCTGTTGGTCACCACGTCCACGTACCAGGCCGCGACCTTCTCCCGGCCGTCGGCCACGTCCAGCGCGGCCTTGATCGCGTCGAGCCGGGCCAGCGGGCGGGCCACCACCTTGGGCTGAGCGCCGCGCGCGGCGATGGCGGGCACGTCGCCCGCGTGGGTCGTGGCCACCACCAGCGTCCCGGACGGCGTCAGCCACGAACCGCCGAACCGGTCCCCCAGCCCGCCGCGCAACGCCGGCTCGATGTCCCTGGCCCGCTGCTCGTTGATCACCCGGTCGGACGCCTGCGCCGCGCTCAGCCCGAGATCGCGCCGCAACGCGTCGATCAGGCCGGGCGCCGGCTGCGCCGAGGCGGGGGCGGGGGCGGCGCTGAGCGCGAGCACGCCGACCGCGAGCACCGCGCCCGCGATCGACAGAGGGGTTCGGGGCATGGCGGTCTCCTCCCGTGGCCGTGCCGTAACGTTAAGGCGGGGCACGGCGAAAAGGAGCTACCAATTACGTTATCTCGCGATGATATGACCGCGCCGCCGAAACAAAGACGAGGAAATTGAAAACAGTCGAGGTGATGCTCGGCGGCCTGTCGAAGATGATCGACATGTGCGCCGCCCTCGCCGGGCGAGTACGCAGGCGGATGATAAGCCACCCGTTCACGACCGCGCCGATCGGCGGCGCCTGCTATTTCGGCATCTGGATACTCGCGGGATGGATGAGCGCGGCCTTCAGCGCGATTCTGTGGGGCCGCACCGCACAGTTGGCAAACCTGCGCCGCCGACGACGAAACGGCGATTAGTCGCTGGTGGGGGCGGTGAGGCCATGGGGTGAGTCATGCGCGTGTCGACTACGGCGCGGGCGACAGTGGCGGCGTCCTCGGAAGGGCGTACCGGGCAGGCGGCAAACCTGCACCGTCGCAGACGAAACGGCGATTAGCCGAGAGTGGGGGCGGTGAGGCCGTGGGGGTGGGTCATGCGCGTGTCGACTACGGCGCGGGCTAGGGTGGCGGATTCTTCGTCGGAGTAGCGGCGGGCGCCCTCTGCCGTGGCGACGGTCAGGACAGGGTAGATGTTTCTGAAGGTGTCGGGGCCGCCGGTGGCGGTGTCGTCGTCGGCCGCGTCGTACAGGGCCTCGACGCATACCCGGGCCAGCTCGGCCTCGGTGAGGTCGGGCCGGTAGAGCTTCTTCAGAGCGCCGCGGGCGAAGACGGAGCCTGAGCCGAGGGCGTGGAACTCGCGTTCCTCGTACGGGCCGCCGCCGACGTCGTAGCTGAAGATACGGCCGCGGCCCTCGGACTCGTCGTAGGCCGCGTACAGCGGCAGGGCGACCATGCCCAGCGCCGCGGCCGGGAGGTTGGCCCGGACCATCGAGGCGAGCCGGTTGGCCTTGCCGTTCGTGGACAGCGTGCGGCCCTGCACCTTCTCGTAGTGCTGCAACTCGAAGCGGAACAACCGGATCAGCTCCACCGCCATGCCGACCGCCCCCGCGTAGGCGATCAGCGAGAACTCGTCCGCCACCGCGACCTTCTCCAGCTCCCGGTTGACGATCATGTTGCCGGCCGTCGCGCGGCGGTCGCCCGCCATGACCACGCCGCCGGGAAAGGCGGCGGCCAGGACGGTCGTGCCGTGCGGGATCTCCAGGGCCTCGCCGGACGGCTCGTCAACGCGGTTCCATGGCAGCAGCCCGGCCCGATGGGACTCCATCAGGTCGAGGAACGAGGACGTGTGGTGGGAGAAGAACGACGGCTCTTCCACTCCAGGACCCATCATCACAAGCGCACTCCCTCGCCTCCTGCGGCACCCGCCTCCCCGATGCTAGCCCGCGCCGCCGCCACCAGACAGCCTGCCGTCCAGGAACCGGGCGAGCCGTACCGGCGTCGGGTGCTCGAACACCAGCGTGGCCGGGAGCCGCAGCCCGGTCACCGCGTTCAGCTTGTTGCGCAGTTCGACGCCGGTCAGCGAGTCGAAGCCCAGCTCGCGCAGCGACCGGCCGGGGTCCACCCGTTCGGGCGAGGCGTGCCCCAGTACCGCGGCGACCTGGGCCAGTACCGCGTCCAGCAGGAGGCGTTCGCGTTCGCCGCCGGACGCCTCGGCCACCCGCTTCGCCAAGGTCGCCCCCGGGGTGCCCGGCGTGCCCGGCGTGCCCGGCTCTGTCCGCCGGGGAGCGCGGACCAGGCCGCGCAGCAGTGGCGCGACAGGACCGTTCGCGGCCTGGGAGCGCAGGGCCATGGTGTCCAGCCGTACCGCGACGGCGTGCGCCGCGTCCCCCGCGCTCGCCGCGTCGAACAGCGCGAGCGCGCGCTCCGACGGCATCGGGGCCAGGCCCCAGGCCGCCAGCCGGGCCAGGTCACGCTCGCCCAGGTGGCCGGTCAGGCCGCTGGCCTGTGCCCAAAGGCCCCAGGCGATCGACACGGCCGCCCGGCCGGACCGCCGCCGCCGGTGGGCCAGGGCGTCCAGGAACGCGTTGGCCGCCGCGTAGTTCGCCTGCCCGGACGTGCCGAAGGTGCCCGCGAAGGACGAGTACAGCACGAAGTGCGGCAGGTCCCCCGCCAGCTCGTGCAGGTTGAGCGCCGCGTCCACCTTCGGCCCGAACACCCGGTCCAGGCGTTCGGGGGTGAGCGAGGTGACGACACCGTCGTCGAGTACGCCCGCGGCGTGCACGATCCCGGTCAGCGGGTGCTCGGCGGGGATGCCGGCCAGCAGGCGGGCCAGCGCGTCCCGGTCGCTCACGTCGCAGGCGGCCCGGGTGACGTGCGCGCCGAGGGCGGTCAGCTCCGCGTCCAGCTCGGCGGCCTCGGGCGTACCGCCGCCGCGCCGCCCGGCGAGCACGAGCCGGCGCACCCCGTGCCGGGTGACCAGGTGCCGGGCGAGGGCCGCGCCCAGCGTGCCCATGCCGCCGGTGACCAGTACCGTGCCGTCCGGGTCCCATGCCGGTCCATCAGCGGAAGCGGGCACGGCGGCCAGGCGCGGCACGAGCACCGTCCCCCGGCGTACGGCGAGCTGGGGTTCCGGGGAGGCGAGCGCGGCGGGGAGCGCCCCGCCGTCGTCCACGTCCACCAGCGTGAACCGGCCGGGGGCCTCCGACTGCGCCGACCGCACCAGCCCCCAGACGGGGGCGGCGGCGAGGTCCGGTACGTCGTCGCCGTCGTCCGCCGCGACCGCGCCCCGGGTGACGAACACCAGGCGGGAGGCGGCGAACCGGTCCAGCGCCAGCCAGTCGCGCACGAACGCCAGCGCCCGTCCCGTGGTCTGCCGTACGGCGGGAGCCATCGCCGGGAGTGAATCGGACAGGCACGTCACCAGCACCACATCAGGGACCGGGCCGTCCTCGGCCAGAGCCGGCAGCGAGGGATGATTGCGGCAGGTCAGCCCGGCCGCGGTGAGCGTCTTCTCCAGCCCGAGGGGGTCGGCGTCGATGATCGCGCAGGTCCCGGTGGCGGGGGCGGCGGCGGGGGCCGGTACCCAGTCCACGCGGAACAGGCCGTCCTTGTGGACGCCGCGCGCGTCGCGGATCTGCTCGGGCGACATGGGCCGCAGCACCAGCGAATCGACGGACACGACCGGTGCGCCGCCGTCGTCTGCCGCGGTGAGGGCGATGGCGTCCGGCCCGGTGCGGGTCAGCCGCACCCGCAGCGCGGACGCGCCGCCCGCCCCGTACCGCCGCACCCCGCTCCACGAGAACGGCAGCCGCCCGCGCGGGTCGCCGCCGTCGAGCAGCCCGCCCGCCGCCACCGCCTGGAGGGCCGCGTCGAGCAGCGCGGGGTGGACGCCGAAGCCCCTGGGCAGCCCGTCCGGCAGCCGGACCTCGGCGAACACCTCCTCCCCGCGCCGCCACACCGCCCGCAGCCCCTGGAACTCCGGCCCGTAGCCGATGCCGCGCTCGGCCTGCCGCCGGTAATGGTCGCCGATGGCCACCGGTACCGCGTCCGGCGGCGGCCAGAACTCCGGCGCGGGGGGCGCGGCGTCGCCGGGCCCGAGCACGCCGGTGGCGTGGTGGGTCCAGGTGTCCTCGCCGTCGGGGCGGGAGTACACGTTGAGCGTCCGCCTGCCGGACCCGTCGGCGGCACCGGCCAGCATCTGGAGTTCCAGAACGCCGTCCTCCGGGATCACCAGCGGGACCTGAAGGGTCAGCTCCTCGACCTGGCCCGCGCCGGTGCGGTCGCGGGCGAGCAGGGCCAGTTCCACGAAGCCGGTACCGGGGAACACCGCGGTGTCCAGCAGCGTGTGGCCGGACAGCCACGGGTGCGCGGCGAGCGACAGGCGGCCGGCGCACAGCCACCCGTGCCCGCCCGCGAGTTCGACCGCGCTGTCGGCGAAGGGGTGTACCGCCGCGACCGGGGCCCCCGCGTTCGGGTGGGTGTCGCGCAGCCAGTGGCGTTCCCGCCGGAACGGGTACGTCGGCAGGTCCACCCGCCGGGCCCCGGCCCCGAACGCGGGCGTCCAGTCCACCTCGACGCCGCGCGCGAAGACCTCCGCCATCGAGGTCAGCAGCCGCCGCGCGCCGCCCTCGCCCTTGCGCAGCGAACCGGCCGTCACCACGTCGGCCCCGGCGCTCTCGGCGGTCTGCTGGGTGCCGAGGGTGAGCACCGGGTGCGGGCTCAGCTCGATGAACGCGCGGTGGCCCGCGCGGATCAGCGCGCGCACGGTGTCGGCGTAGCGGACCGTGTGCCGCAGGTTGTCGTACCAGTAGCCCGCGTCCATCTTCCGCGTGTCCAGGACGTCACCGGTCACGGTGGAGTGCAGCGGTACCTGGGAGGCGCGCGGATCGATCGGCGCGAGGTCCAGCAGCAGCTCGTCGCGGATCGACTCCACGGCCCTCGAATGCGAGGCGTAGTCCACGGCGATCTTGCGGGCGTGGATCTCCTGGGCCTCGCACTCGGCCAGCAGGTCCTCCAGCGCGCCGGCCTCGCCCGCGACCACGGCGGCGGCCGGGCCGTTGACGGCCGCGACCGACAGCCGCCCGTCGTACCGGGCGACCAGCCGGTCCACTTCGGCCACCGGGTGGGTGATCGCGGCCATCCCGCCGGTCCCGGCCAGCCGGACCAGCGCCCGGCTGCGCAGCGCCACGACCCGGGCGGCGTCCGGAAGGGACAGCGCCCCGGCGACGTACGCGGCGGCGATCTCGCCCTGGGAGTGGCCGATGACCGCGTCCGGCTCGACGCCATGGGAACGCCATACCTGCGACAGCGCGACCATCATCGCGAACAGCGCGGGCTGCACGACGTCCACCCGTTCCAGCCACGACTCATCGGTCCGACCGGCCAGTACGTCCATCAGGGACCAGTCCACGAACGGCCCGAACGCCGCAGCACACTCCTCCACCGCCTCCCGGAACACCGTGGAGGAGGCCGCCAGCTCCCGGCCCATCCCCTGCCACTGCGCGCCCTGACCGGGGAAGACCCACACCACCTTGCCCACATCACCGGCCACCCCACCGGAGGTTAGCTCCTCCAGCCCGGCCAGCAGCTCCGCCCGGTCCCCACCCACCACCACCGCGCGGTGGGCGAAGATCGAACGCGCCCCCGCCAGCGACACCCCCACGTCCGCCACCCGAAGCGACGGATCCCGCGAAACGAACCTCGCCAGCCGCCGCGCCTGGTCCCGCAGCGCGCCCGCGTCCCGGCCGGACACCACCCACGGCACGACGTCCACCGATACGGAGGGCGGGCCGGCCGGGGGCTCCGGCGGCGGGGCCTCCTCCAGGATCACGTGGGCGTTGGTCCCGCTGATCCCGAACGCGGACACCGCCGCGCGGCGCGGCCGGTCCACCCTGGGCCAGGGCGTCGCCTCGGTGACGACGCGTACCGCGCCCGCGTTCCAGTCCACATGCGGCGACGGTTCGCCGACGTGCAGTGTCCCCGGGACGATGCCGTGCCGCATGGCCTGCACCGTCTTGATGATCCCGGCCACGCCCGCGGCGATCTGCGGGTGGCCGATGTTCGACTTCAGCGAGCCGACCAGCAGCGGGCGGGCGGCGGGCCGGTCCTGACCGTAGGCGGAGAGCAGGGCCCCGGCCTCGATCGGGTCGCCCAGTGTGGTCCCGGTGCCGTGCGCCTCGACCACGTCCACGTCGCCGGGGTGCAGCCGCGCGCCGTGCAGCGCCTGGCGGATCACCGCCTCCTGGGACGGGCCGTGCGGCGCGGTGAGCCCGTTGCTGGCGCCGTCCTGGTTGACCGCGCTGCCGCGGATCAGCGCCAGCACGGGGTGCCCGTTCCTGCGGGCGTCCGACAGCCGTTCGAGCAGCAGCATGCCCACGCCCTCGGACCAGCTCGTACCGTCCGCCGCGGCGGAGAACGGCTTGCAGCGCCCGTCGGGGGCCAGCGCGCGCAGCCTGCTGAACTCCACGAATATCCCCGGGTTGGCCATCACCGTCGCGCCGCCGGTCAGCGCCAGCGAGCACTCCCCCCGGCGCAGCGAGTCGGCGGCCAGGTGCAGCGCCACCAGGGACGACGCGCACGCCGCGTCCACGCTGATCGCCGGTCCGACGAGGCCGAGGGTGTAGGAGATCCGCCCGGAGGCGACGCTGGCGACGTTGCCGGTCAGCAGGTAGCCCTCCACGTCGGCGGGCGCGGCGTACAGCGGCGGGCCGTAGTCCTGGGTCATCACGCCCGCGTACACCCCGGTACGGCTGCCGCGCAGGGTCGCCGGGACGATGCCGGCCCGCTCCAGCGCCTCCCACGCGGTCTCCAGCAGCAGCCGCTGCTGGGGGTCCATCGCGGCGGCCTCGCGCGGGCTGATCCCGAAGAACTCGGCGTCGAACAGTTCCGCGTCGGCGAGGAACCCGCCTTTGCGCGCGAGGCTGGTGTTCGGCCGGTCCGGGTCGGTGCTGAACAGGCGGTCCAGGTCCCAGCCGCGGGTGGCGGGGAAGTCACTGATCGCGTCGCGGCCGGAGATCACCAGGTCCCACAGGTCTTCGGGGGAGCGTACGTCGCCGGGGAACCGGCAGCCCATGCCGACGATGGCGATCGGGTCGTCGTCCGGCGCGGCCTCGGCGGCCGGTACGGCGGGCGCGGCGGGGGCCTCCGGCGACGGCAGCAGGGAGAGCAGCAGGTCGGCGACCGCCGTGGGCGTCGGGTGGTCGAAGACCAGGGTGGCGGGCAGCGGCAGGGCGGCGGCCTTGGCGAGCCGGTCGCGCAGCCGTACCGCGAGGACCGAGTCGATCCCCAGGTCCTGGAAGGCCGCGTCGGACGGCACCCCGCCCGGTCCCGTGCCGTCGTCGAGCAGGGCGGCCACCTGCGCCTTGACCAGGTCCAGGACCGCGCTGTGCCGTTCGACCGCGCTGTGCCCGTCATTGGCGAGGGCGGGTTCGGGCAGTTCCACCATCCGCCCGCCGAGCCCGGTGAACGCCGCCGTCCAGTCCACGTCCACGCCCCGGACGTACGCCTCCCCCATGGAGGTCAGCAGCCTGGCCCGCCCGCCGTCGCCGCGGCGCAGCGAGCCGGTCACGGCCACCTCGCCGGGCGTGCGGCCCGCCGCCTCCGCGCTCTGCTCGATGCCGCCGGTCAGCATCGGGTGCGGGCTCAGCTCGACGAACGCGCCGAACCCGTGCCGCAGCAGCGCCAGCGTCGCGTCATGGAAGCGGACCGTGCGGCGCAGGTTGGCGTACCAGTACCCGGCGTCCATCTCCCGCGTGTCCAGGAGGTCGCCGGTCACCGAGGAGTACAGCGGGATCGCGCCGGGACGCGGCCTGATCGGGGCCAGCGAGCCCAGGATCTCCTCGCGCACGGCCTCGACGTACGGCGAGTGGGCGGCGAAGTCCACCGGCACCCGGCGGGCCCACAGCCCCTCGGCGGCGCACGCCGCGAGCAGTTCCTCGATCGCGCCGGTCTCGCCGGACACGAGCATCGAGGAGCCGCCATTGACCCCGGCCAGGATGATCCGCGCCCCGTACGGCCGCAGCAGCTCCGGCACCCGGTCCACCGGGGTCGTGATCGCGGCCATCGCGCCCTGCCCGGAGAGCCGGGCCTGGGCCTTGGCCCACAGGGTGGTCACGCGCGCCGCGTCCGAAAGGGACAGCGCCCCGGCGACGTACGCCGCCGCCGTCTCCCCCAGCGAGTGGCCGATCACCGCGTCCGGCTCGACGCCGTGCGCGCGCCACACCCGCGCCAGCCCGACCATCATCGCGAACAGCGCGGGCTGCACGACGTCCACCCGTTCCAGCCACGACTCATCGGCGCGGCCCGCGAGCACGTCGGCCAGAGACCAGTCCACGAACGGCCCGAACGCCGCCGCGCACTCCTGCACCGCCTGCCGGAACACCCGGTCGGTGGCCATCAACTCCCGGCCCATCCCCTGCCACTGCGCGCCCTGACCTGGGAAGACCCACGCGACCTTGCCCACGTCACCGGCCCGCGCGTCAGAGGTGACCGCCTCCAGCCCGGCCAGCAACTCGGCCCGATCGCCACCGACGACCACCGCGCGATGCGCGAACACCGGACGCGCCCCCGCCAGCGACACCCCCACATCCGCGACACCAAGCGACGAATCCCCCGCCACGAACCCCGCCAGCCGCCGCGCCCGATCCCGCAGCGCACCCGCGTCCGGGCCAGAAACCACCCACGGCACGGTCTCACTCATGCGCACTCCCTTTCTGGGAAGGCCCCGCCTGGAGGGGCAGTTCGACCGTGGCGCGCAGCAGCCCTGGACGCCAGCGAAGCTCCTCGACGGCGCACCCGAGGCGCAGGCCGGGATACCTGTCGAGCAGCGCGCCGATCGCGATCTCGCCCTCGATCTTGGCCATCCGCGCCCCCAGGCAGTAGTGGATGCCATGGCCGAAGGCGAGGTGCGGCGCGGGGAAGGCGCGGGTGATGTCGAAACGGTCGGGGTCGCGGAACACCCGCGGGTCGCGGTTCGCCGCGGCGGTGGCCACGATGACGCAGGCCCCGCGCGGGATCAGCACCCCGCCGATCTCCACGTCCTCGGTCGCGTACCGCATCAGGCCCGGGTTGGCGGGGCCGTCGAAGCGCAGGGTCTCCTCCACGACCGCGGGCAGCAGCCCGTGGTCCGCGCGGACCGCGGCGAGCTGGTCCGGGTCGCCGAGCAGGGCGATCATCGCGTTGCAGATCATCTGGACGGTGGTCTCGTGGCCGGCGAAGATCAGCAGCCCGGCCATGGCCACCAGTTCCTCGTCGGTGAGCCGCCGGCCGTCCGCCCGCGCCTGGATCAGGTCGCTGAGCAGGTCGTCGGCCGGGCGGGCGCGCCGTTCGGCGATCAGGGCGCGGATGTGCTTCTCGAAGGCGTCCAGGTCGCGGATGCTGGCCAGGGCCGTCTCGTCGTCGGGCAGGTAGCCCGCCAGCACCTTGGAGGCGTCCCGGAAGACCTGGCCGTCGCGGGCCGGTACGCCGAGCAGTTCGCAGACCACGCGCACCGGCAACGGCATGGCCAGCGTCTCCACCAGGTCGAACTCCGGCCGGCCGGCCACCGTGCCGAGCAGTTCGCCGGTGATCTGCCTGACCCTGGGGCGCAGCCCCTCCATGCGCCTGGCGTTGAACGCGGGCACCGCGAGCTTGCGCAGGCGGGTGTGGCCGGGCGGGTCCATGTTGGCCATCGCCCGGCCGAGCAGTTCGGAGGTGCGCAGCAGCACCTGGACGCGCGGCGGCAGCGAGGCCGGGTCGTCGATGTCGCGCAGCGGGGCGTCGATGCCGTTGCTCAGCCGGGGGTCGCCCAGCGCGGCCACGGCGTCGTCGTACCGGGTGATCAGCCAGCGGGTGATGCCCAGGCCGTCGGGCAGGGACACCTGGACCACCGGGCCGGACTCCCGGAGGTCGCGCAGCAGCGGGAAGGGGTCGCGGTTGAAGTCGGAGGGGAACGTCGTCACGGTGGACGCGTCACTCACCGGTCTCTCCTTCTGCGTCGGGCGGCACGGCCGCCGGCAGGGCGGCCCGGATGCGGTCGGCGAGGATCTTGGCGTGCCGCTGGTCGAGTACGGTCCAGTGGTCGCCGGGCACCGGCACGACCTCGACGCCGCGCGGATACAGCGGCGCCAGGTGGGCGCGCAGCCGGGCGCGCAGCCCGGCGTCGGCCCTGGTCTTGAACACCACGACGGGGCACGGCGCGGGGCGCGGTACGTGCCGGAGCATGGCGGTGATGTTGCGGTTGTGGACGCCGGCGTAGTCGGGGATGAGATCGCCGACGGCACGGCCGCCCTGGGTGACCTCGCCGATCCGGTGCACCCTGCCGCCGTCGCGGGCGAGCCCGTGCAGGTTGAGTTCCCGGCGCGGGCCGCCGAGCCCGAGCAGGGCCTGGCCCTGGAACCACAGGCCGCGCAGCAGCCAGGACGGCCGGGTGGCCACCGCCCGGCCGCGCGTGTCGGGCAGGAAGCCGTCGATGGCGAGCAGCAGTCGCACCGTCTCGCCCTGCCGGGCCAGGATCCGGGCCATCTCGTGCGCCACCATCGCGCCGAAGGACCAGCCGCCGAGCAGGTACGGCCCGCGCGGGCGCACCCGCTTGACCAGCGCGACGTGCGCGGCGGCGATGTCGGCCAGCCGGGCCGGTGAGACGCCGCCGTCGTGCAGGCCGGGGGCCTCCAGGCCGTACACCGGGCGGTCGTCGATGAGCGCGGCGACGTGCCGGTAACACAGCGAACTCCCGGCGGCCGGCGCGGCCAGGAAGATCGGGTCGCCGGTGCCGCGCTCGGCCAGCACCATCAGGTTGGGCGGGCGGTCGGTCGCCTCCACGGTGGCGGGTGTCTGTTCGCCGACCAGTTCGGCCAGCCTGCCGTACGTCGGGCGGCGGGCGAACTCCGGCATCGGCACGCTGACCCCGAACGTGTCGCGGACCCGGGCCAGCAGGTGGACGGCCGCCAGCGACTCGCCGCCCAGCGCGAAGAAGTCGTCGGTGTCGCGCGCCCGGGCGACGCCCAGTTCCTCGCACCACAGCGCGGCGAGCGGGCCGTCGGCCGAGGCGACAGGGGTCGGCACCTGCGGGTCGGGGGTCTCCTCGATGATCTCCGGGGGCAGGGCGGCGGCGTCCAGCCGGGCCGTCCCGGGGAGCGGGGACCGCAGCAGCGCGGGCAGCGCGGCGATCTCCGGCGGGCCGAGGCGGGGGACGCGTACGTGGTGCCAGGCGGGTGGTTCGTCCGCTTCGGGTGGGTCGAGTGCGGCTCGCGCGTGCTCGGCGGCGGCATCGGTACCGTCCACGCTGACGACCACGGCCCTCGACGTGCCGTGAGCCCGCAGCTCCGCCCACCGCCGCCCCGCCGCCGCCATGTCCCCGCCGGTCACCAGGTAGACCAGGGCATCGGCGACGGCGACCGTCCCGGCGCCGGTATCTGCCACCTCCACCCCCGCGCCGAAGGCCGCGGTCGCCGTGGGAGGCGTTCCGGCCGTGGGCGGGTCGCCGTCGGCGTCTTCGGGGGCCGGGCGGTGGCCGGGGGCGGCGAGGATCAGGGTGTGGTCGAACTCGGGGTCGCCCGGGACGAGGGCGACGCGCGGCATTCCGGACTCGTGCAGCACCCGTTCCCAGGTCGGGGCGTCGAGGTGGATCGAGTCCCGGCGCAGGTCGTCGTCGAAGGCCCACCAGCCGGGGGCCAGCCCCCACAGCAGGTGACTCCAGCGGTCCACCTGGGTGACCTCGACCATGGCCAGCATGCCCGCCGGGCTGAGCAGCCCGCCGATCCGGCGCAGCGCGGCGTGCACGGACGGCGCGACGTGGATCACGTTGTAGGCGATCACCAGGTCGAAGCCGCCCGCGGGCAGGCCCTGGGCGATCGGGTCGCGGGTGATGTCGAAGGTGGAAAAGCGCATGCCCGTGATGTCGCGGTCGGCGGCCCGTTTGGCGGCGCGGCGCACCAGCAGCGTGCTGATGTCGGTGAAGTGGTAGTCGACGTTCTCCCGGCCGGGCCAGTCGTCGATCAGCGGCCAGGTGAACCCGCCGTGTCCCGCGCCGATCTCCAGGATGCGCAGCGGGCCGCCGCCCCAGCGGGCGTGGATGTCGCGCACCGAACGGCGCAGCGCGGCCAGGCACGCCGCCCCGTCGTAGATCTCGACCTGGCAGTCGCCCAGGTGGGCGCGGAGCATGCTCTCGTCGCCGTCGGGCCACAGGACGGCGACCGGCTCGCGTTCGCCGTCGAAGACGTACGGCAGGGCGTCGGCGATCCGGTCGAGCATGCGGACCCCGCCCGCGACCTCCGCCAGCTCCCGGCGGGCGTCGAGCGCGGCGGCGACCAGGTCAGGGGCGCCTGCGGCCACCCGGTGGCCGTCCGGCCCCTCGTGCAGGAACCCGTCCTCGACCGCCGAGCGGATCATGAACTCCGCCATGCGCGGGATGCGGTCCCCGGGGTCGAGACGGCGGCGCAGCTCGCCGGGGGTGAACGTCAGCCGGGTGGCGGCCCGGTCGAGCAGGAAGCGGCCCATCAGGCCGCCCGCGTACCGGTTCAGCGCGGCGATCAGGTCGGGGCGCGCGGACAGGCGGGAGTCCGCCGGACGCCAGGGCGCGTCGCCCGCGACCGCCTGGGGCACGAGTTCGGCGGGGCGCGGGCCGTCGGTGACGCTGCCGACCACGCGGACACCGGCGCTCGCCAGGTCGGCGGCGATGGCCCGCCCGGCGGGAACGTCGGCGACCAGCAGCGCGGCCGGTCCGCCGGTGTCCTCGGTGGGCGGGTCGAGGGGCACGGGCCGGGGCAGCAGGGCCCACCAGCGGCGGCCTCGCCTGCCGTACGTCACGCCCGGCCGGAGCAGCGGCAGGTGGGCGGGCGGGTCTCCCGGGCCGAGGTCCACCACCGCGGCCTGGACGCCGGTACGCCCGCGCGCGGCGACCCAGGCGGCGAGTTCGGCGGCGGCGGGGTGCGACGGTCCGGTACCGAGCGGGTCGGCCAGGCCGTACCCGGCCACCACCAGCATCGCCCCGGTCGCGCCCTCCGCCAGCCCGTCCAGCCGCGCGAGGATGTCTTCATCCGGCACCATCGCCAGCACGGTCGAGACCGGCACCGCGAGGCCGGGCCGGTCCGCGGGTGTGGCCGACGCATCAGGCCCACCGGCAGGGCCGGCACCGGCGTCAGGCCCGCCCGTGGCCGTAAGGCCGGGCAGGTGCGGGACGCCGAACATGGCGGCGAGGGCGGGGTCGGCCGCCGCCACGCCCGTGGTGAGGTCGAGGCGGTCGCGGGTCTCCTCCCAGGCCGGGGCGGTCAGCGGGGAGCCGGTGGGGGGCGCGGCGTCCGGTCGGCGGCGAGGGCGGGGGCGGTCGCAGCGGAGCGGGGCGAACGGGTAGGCGGGCAGCGCGCAGCGCCGCCCCTCAGGGTCCAGGAAGGCGGCGAGGCCGACGTCCGCGCCGCGTTCCCACAGCCCGGCGGTCAGGCGCAGCACGTCGGCGCGTTCGGTGTCGGCCGAACGGCCCAGGGACGGCAGGGCCGTACGCCGCTCGTTCCACAGCGCGTGCCGCCGGGCCGCGCGGATCGTACTGCTTCCCGGGCCGAGTTCGATGAGCAGGTCCGCGTCGTCGCGGCTCAGCACCGCCGCCAGGCCCTCGGTGAGCCGGACGGTGCCGAGCAGGTGCGCGGTCCAGTAGTCCGGGTCGCCCACCTGGTCGTCGCCGACCCACGTACCGGTCAGGTTGGAGACGAACGGCACGCGCGGCGGCCGGGCGGGCACCGCCGCGACGGCCTCGCGAAGTTCGTCCGCCGCCCGGTCCATCAGCGGCGAGTGGAAGGCGTGCGCGGTCTCCAGGAGCTTGCCGCTCACCCCGCGCGCCCGCCAGGACTCGTGCAGCGCCTCGATCCGCTCGGCCGGCCCGGACAATACGAGCTGGTGCGGGGCATCGACGGCGACCGTGACGCCCGCAAGGCCCTCGCACAGGTCGGCGTGCCGCCTCGGTATCGCGAGCATCCGCCCGTGCGGCGCGGCCCGCATCGCGCGCCCGCGCCCGTGGATGACGCTCAGCGCGTCCGGCAGTTCCCACACGCCCGCCAGCGCCGCGGCCACGTACTCGCCCACGCTGTTGCCGATCATCGCGACCGGCCGCACGCCCCACGCCCTGACCTGCGCGCCGAGGGCGTACCCGAGCGCGAACTGGGCGAGCTGCGCGAACACCGTGTCCGTCAGCGGCGCGGAGCCCGCGAGCAGCGCCCCCAGATCGACGCCGAACCGGCCCGCCACCAGCTCACTGATCTCGTCGAAGGACGTCCGGAACTCCGGCAGCAGCAGGTGCGCCGCCCGCCCCGCCCCCTGGTGCAGCACGCCCTGCCCGGGGAAGGCGAGGATCGCGCCCGGCTCGTCCGTGGCCTGCGCGCCGGTCTCGTCCCGCAGCGCGGCGGCCAGCCCGGCGCGGTCCTCGGCCAGTACGGCCAGCCGGTGCGGCAGCGTCCGCCGGCCCTCGGTGAGGGTGAACGCCACGTCGCCGAGCGGCGGCGCGTCCGCCTCGTCCGTGACCCGGTCGGCGAGCGCGGTGCGCAGCCTGGTCAGGGCGTCGGGGTCGGCGGCCGAGATCGGGAAGATCCGCGGCCGGTCCGGCTGCGCGCCGCGCCGTACGGCGGGCGCCTCCTGAAGGACGACGTGCGCGTTGGTCCCGCCGATGCCGAACGAGCTGACCCCCGCGAGCCGCGGCCCTTCCGACCGCCACGGCTCGTGGTCCCGGCAGATCCGGAACGGCGTGGACTCCAGCCGGATCTCCGGGTTCGCCTGCCGGAAGTGGGCCGTCGGCACCAGTTCGCCGTGGGCGAGCTGGAGCACGGTCTTGATCAGCCCGGCCACCCCGGCCGCCGCGCCGGTGTGCCCGATGTTGCTCTTCACCGCGCCGAGCCGGCAGGTCCCCGCGTCGTCCCCGAATGCGGCGGTCAGCGCGGCGATCTCGATCGGGTCGCCGACCCGGGTACCGGTACCGTGCGCCTCCACGTACCCGATCTCGCCGGGCTCCACCCCGGCGTCCTGGTGGGCGAACCGGATGACGTCGCGCTGGCCCCAGATCGACGGGGTGGTGTAGCCGGGTTTGTCCGCGCCGTCGTTGTTGACCGCCGCGCCGCGCAGCACCGCCATGATCCGGTCGCCGTCGGCCAGCGCGTCCTCCAGCCGGCGCAGCACCACGACGCCCACGCCGCCGCTCGGCACGGTGCCCGCCGCCGCCGCGTCGAACGGCCGGCAGTGGCCGTCCGGCGAGAGGATGCCGCCCTCGGTGTGGCGGTAGCCGCCGGTCTGCGGCAGCCGCAGCGACACGCCACCGGCGAGCGCGACGTCGCACTCGTGGCCGAGCAGCTTCAGCCGCGCCTCGTGTACCGCGACCAGCGACGTGGAACAGGCGGTCTGCAAGGTGATCGCCGGGCCGCGCAGCCCCAGCTTGTAGGCCACCCGGGTGGCCAGGAAGTCCTTCTCCCTGCCGATGATCTGGCCGGTCGGGTCGGCCGCGCCGATGTCCAGTTCCCAGCTCGCCAGGTCGCACCCGGCGAAGACGCCGATCCAGCCCTTGTAGCGATGCGGGTCGATGCCGGCGTCGTCGAGCGCGGCGGCGGAGCATTCCAGGAAGACCCGCTGCTGCGGGTCGATGGTGGCGGCCTCGCCGAGGCTGTAGCCGAAGTAGCGCCAGTCGAAGGTCTCGCCGCCGGGGACGGTACCGCCCGCCGGGACCCGGCCGGAGCCGTCCGCGCGCGGGTCCACCCCGGCGGCGCGCAGCTCACGGTCGGTGAACCTGCTGATCGTGTCGCGTCCGGCGCGCAGGTTCGCCCAGAACTCGGCGGTGTCGGCGGCCCCGGGGAACCGGCACGACATCCCGACGACGGCGACCGCGTTCTCGATCATCATCGCTCTGCATCCCTCCGGGGGCGTGTGGTGCGGTAGCGCCGGGCGCGCGCGGCCCGGTCACGGATCGAGCCGTCGTCGTCATCGCGGGCCGGTGGGGCCGCCCCGGCGTACGCCTGGGCGAAGGACCGCACGGTCGGATACTGGAACAGCAGGCGCATCGAAAGCCCGGCGTCCAGCTCCTGCTGGAGCCGGGCGTGCAGCCGGGCGAGCAGCATCGAGTTGCCTCCGGCGTCGAAGAAGTTGTCATCGACGCCGACCCGCTCCAGGTCGAGCACCGCCGCCCAGACCCGCGCGACCCGTCGTTCCAGGTCGGTGCCCGGCTCGGCCGTGGCGGCTCCCTCGGATTCGCGGGCGGGGGCGGGCAGCTTGTCCACGTCCACCTTGCCGTTGGGGGTGGTCGGCAGGTCGTCCAGCCACACCACGCGGTCCGGCACGAGGTGGCGCGGGACGCGTTCGGCGAGCCGGGCGAGCACGGCCCGGCCGTCGGGGCGCTCGCCGCCGCGGTCCGGCACCAGGTAGGCGAGCAGCCGCGCCGCGTCGCCGGTCACGAACGCCCGTCCGACCAGCGGGTCGGCCAGCAAGTGCGCCTCGACCTCGCGCGGCTCGACCCGGTGCCCGCGTACCTTGAGCTGCCGGTCCAGCCGCCCCAGGTACTCCAGCGTGCCGTCCGGCAGCCAGCGCCCGCGGTCGCCGGTGCGGTAGAGGCGCTGACCCGTCCGCGCGTCACGGACGAACCGCTCCTCGGTCTGTCCTGGCCTGCCGAGGTAGCCGATGGCCACCCCGTCGCCGCCGATGTGGATCTCTCCGGGCACCCCGGCCGGGCACCGGCCGCCCGCCTCGTCGAGCACGTAAATGGACGCCCCGGTGATCGGGCGGCCGACGACGTTGAGCGGCCCCGCGGCGGGCGGCGGGCCGGGCAGTGACGCCACGGCGACCGTGCACTCGGTCGGACCGTAGTTGTTGCACACCTCATAGCTCAGGCCGGCGGGCGGACGTCTGGTCAGCGGGGCCGCGCCGTACAGCATCCAGCGCAGCGCGGGCAGCGGGACCGGATCGGCCCACACCACCTCGGCCAGCGGCGTGGCCAGGAAGCACACGGTGATCTCCCGCTCGGCGAGCCAGCCCGCCACGTCGGAGATCACCACCGGCCGCTCGTGCGGCACGACCCGCGCGCCCGCCGCCAGGTAGGGCCACACCTCCCACTGCGAGGCGTCGAACCCGACGCTGGACAGGTGCGCGCCGCGGTCGCCGGGGCCGACCTCGAAGGCGTCGATGTACCACCGCACCAGGTGGGCCAGGTTGCCGTGGCCGACCACCACGCCCTTGGGGGTGCCGGTGCTGCCGGAGGTGTAGATGACGTACGCGGGCGCGGCCGGATCGGGCGTGACCGGCTCGAACGATCCGGCGGAGCGGCCGGCCGCCGCGATGTCGAGCACCGGGATGTCCGTGTCAGGTGGGGACCCGGCGGCCAGCAGGGCGACCGCGCCGGTGTCGCGCAGCACGAACCCGGCCCGCTGGTCGGGATGATCCGGATCGATCGGGCAGAACGCGCAGCCCGCGTACCAGGCCGCCAGCATGCCGACCACGAAGTCCGCGCCGCGCGGCGCGTACAGGGCGGCCACCGGCAGCGGCCCGCGGACCAGCGGGCGCAGCCGCCCGGCCAGCGCCCGTGCCCGTTCGTCCAGCTCACGATAGGTGAGCGAACCAACGGCTGGGGCGTCCGGGCGGCGGGCGAGCTGCTCGGCGAGCAGCGTGGGCACGGTGGTCGGCGGCGCGGACCGAGGCCCGTGCTCGAACATCCCGAGGCGGGCCCGCTCGGCCGCGTCCAGCAGTACCGAGCCGGAAAGCGGCCGGTCCAGGTCCTCGGTGAACCGCCTGACCAGCCGCCCGATCAGCCCCGCCAGGGTCGCGGCGTCGGCCGCCGCCACCTGGTCGCCCCGGTAGGCGACCCGGCCGGTGAAGTGCCCGCCCTCCTGCCGGAAGTGGACGGTCAGCGGAAACTTGGCGGACACCGCCGCGTCCTCATGACCGGCGTCCAGCTCCAGCCGGGCCTCGCCCAGCCGGATCGGCTGCTGTCCGGTCTCGACCGACAGCATGGCGTCCACGTACGGCGTGCGCCCGGGCAGCCGGGGCGGGTTGAGCCGGTCCACCACCGCCTCGAACGGCACGGCGGCGTGCTCGTGCGCGTCCAGCAGCGCGTCCCGCACGGCGGCGAGCAGTCCGCCGAGTGTCGTCCCGGTGTCCCGCCGGGAGCGGACCACGGCGGTGTTCAGCAGCGGGCCCACCAAGTCGGCGAACTCCTCGCGGTCCCGGTTGGCCATCGGGGTGCCGAAGGTGACGTCCGGCCTGCCGGTCCAGGCGTGCAGGGCGGCGGCGAGCGCGGCGGCCAGCACCTGGAAGGGCGTGACCGCCCGCGTCGCGGTCAGGTCGCGCAGCCGGTCGGCGAGCCGGGGCGGCAGCTCGACCGGCACCATGCCGTGCGGGGCGGGCTCGACGGGCGTGGCCAGGTCCAGGTACGGCGGGGCGCCGTCGAGCACCCGCGCCCAGTACCCCAGCCCGGCCGCGTCGTCCCTGGCGGCGGCCTCGGCGGCGACGAAGTCGCGGTACCGGGCGGCGGGCGGGGCCTGGCGGACCATGTCCGGCTCGATCGCCGCGAGCGGGCGGTCCAGCAGGTCGCCGAAGGCGTCGAGGGTCCGGCCGAGCGCGCCCGCCAGCCACTCGGCCTCCGCGCGCCGGTAGCGGTCGCCGCGGTAGGACAGCACGGCCTCCAGCCGGTCGCCCCGGTCGGTGACGGTGAAGGTCAGCCCGAACTTCTGCTCGTGCCGCCAGATCCAGTCCATCGGCTCGGCGGTCGCCTGCAGCCCGCCGAGCGCGGGCCATTCGCCGGGGACGACGTTGAGGTTGAGGGTGACGTCCAGGTACGGAGTCCAGCCGGGCCTGCGCGGTGGGTTGAGCCGTTCGACCACGGCCTCGAACGGCACGTCGTGGTGGGCGACCGCGTCGAGTACGGCGTCGCGGGTCCGCAGCAGGACCTGGCCCAGCGTGTCGGAGGGCAGGGCCCGGGAGACCAGCACGACGGAGTTGAGGCACGGCCCGACGACGGACCGGGCGCGCGGATCGTCGCGCAGCGCGACCGGGGTGCCGACGGTCAGCTCCGAGCGGCCGGTACGGCGGTGCAGCGTCGCCGCCAGCGCCGCCGCGAAGATCATGAACCGGCTCGCGCCGCGCGCCCGCTGCGACTCGCGCAGCCGGTCCGCCAGGTCGGGGCGCAGCGGGACGGTCACCACGCCGTGCGGCTCGGCCGGGATCGGCGGCGTGACGTCCGGGTACGGCGGCGCGCCCGCCAGCGCCCCCGCCCAGTACTCCGGCCCCTCGCCGTCCCGCCCGGCCGCGAGCCGCGCCACCACGTCGTCGTACCGCGCCGGCGGCCCGGCCGGTGGGCGGCCGTCGTAGCACGCGGCGAGATCGCGCAGGAACGGCAGCGCCGACTGCCCGTCCCACACCAGATGATGGACGCACAGGAAGAGAAGCTGTTCGCCGCCGGGCAGGTCGAGCAGCAGGACCCGCAGCGGCCGGCCCGCCGACAGCGCGAACGGCGTCCGCACGGCCTCCTCCCGCAGCCGGGCGGCCTCCGCCTCGCCCGCCTCGGCAGGCAACGAGCGCAGGTCGTGGTACTCCACCGGCGGACGCCACGGCTCCCCGGCCGCCCGCCACAGCCGCCCGTCCCGCTCGGCGAAGCGGGTGCGCAGGATCTCGTGGCGGGCGATCACCTGGGCCAGCGCGTCGGCGAGCCGGGCGGGGTCCAGCCGCCCGGAGATCCGCCAGGCGTGCGGGACGTGGTAGACGGCGGTGTCCGGTTCCAGGCGCTCGGCGAACCAGATGCGCTCCTGGAAACCGGAGGTGGGCAGCCAGTCGGCGTCGGGGATCGCCTCTTCCGGCGCTCGGGGGGCGGCGAGCCCGCGTTCGATCGCGGCGGCGAAGTCGCCCAGTTTGGGCGACTCGAAGAGCGTCCGCAGCGGCACCTTGATCCCGAAGGCGGCCCGCACCCGGGCGAGCATGCGCGCGCCGAGCAGCGAATGCCCGCCGAGGTCGAAGAAGGAGTCGTCCGGGCCGGGGTCCGGTACGCCGAGCAGGGCGGCCCACACGTCCGCGACCCGGCGCAGGGTGTCGCCCGCGAGCGGCGTCGAAGGGGCCGGTGGCGCGGCCTCCTCCGGGGAGTCGTAGCAGCGCCGCAGGTCGCGCAGGAACACCGGGGTGGACCCCTCGTCCCAGACCAGGTGGTGCAGGCGCAGGATGAGCAGGTGCTCGCCGTCGCCGAGGCCGGCGAGCGCGGCCTTGAGCGGGCGTCCGGACCCGGGGTCCACGCCGTCGGCGACGATCGCGCGGATGCGGCGCTCCTGGGCCCCGGCGGCCAGGCCGCGCAGGTCGTGTCGCTCGATCTCGGGCCGCCAGCCCTGGCCGACCACCTGCCACAGTTCGCCGTCGCGTTCGGTGAAGCGGGTGCGCAGCACCTCGTGGCGGGCGATCACGCGGGCCAGCGCGTCGGCGAGCCGGGCGGGGTCCAGGTCGCCGCGCACCCGCAGGACGATGGGGACCTGGTACAGCCCGTCGTCGGGGGCGACCCGCTCGGCCAGCCAGATCTGCCGCTGGATGCCGGACGGCGGCACCTGATCGCCGTCGTCTTCCGCTTCCTCGGGGTCGTCGGCTCGGTACTCGTCCAGGGCGCGGGCGAAGTCGCCCAGCCGGGGCCGCTCGAAGAGCACGCGCAGCGGGAGTTCGACGCCCATGCGCTCACGGACCGCGCCGATGACCTGGGTGGCGTGCAGGGAGTGGCCGCCGAGGTCGAAGAAGGAGTCGCCGGGGCCGGGCTCGGGCACGCCGAGCAGGTCGGCCCACAGCCGGGCGACCTCGCCCGCGGTGCCCTCCGCTGCGTCGCCGGTGGTGCCGAGCGGCGTGGCCGCCGCGCGCAGGGCCGCGCGGTCCAGCTTGCCGTTGACGGTCAGCGGGAAGGCGGCGACCTCGTGAAACGCCGCCGGGACCATGTAGCCGGGCAGCGCCGCGCGGACGTGTTCGCGCAGGCCGGCCGCGCCGACACGCCCTCCGGCCGGACGGACGTACGCGACCAGGCGGTCCGCCTCCAGCAGCACCGCCGCCCCGGCGACGGCGGGGTGCTCGCGCAGGCACGACTCGATCTCGCCGGTCTCGATCCGGTGGCCGCGTACCTTGACCTGGCCGTCGGCCCGGCCCAGGGCCTCCAGCGTGCCGTCAGGGAGCCGCCGGGCGAGGTCGCCGCTGCGGTACAGCAGGCCGGGGCCGAACGGGTCGGGCACGAACCGCTCGGCGGTCAGCTCCGGCCGGTTGAGGTACCCGGGCGACACGCCGAGACCGCCGACGCAGATCTCCCCCACCGCCCCGGCGGGCAGCAGCCGCAGCCGCTCGTCGAGCAGGTAGACGGTGGTGGTCGGGATCGGCACGCCGATATTGCTGCGGTCGTCCGCGATGTCCTGATCGGTGATGCGATGGACGGTGACATGGACCGTGGTCTCGGTGATCCCGTACATGTTGACCAGCTCCACCCCGGGGTGGCGGCGGGCGAAGCCGGCGAGCATGCGCGGGCGCAGGCGTTCGCCGCCGAAGATCACGTACCGGAGGTGGTCCAGCCGCGCCTCGGGGGCGACGGCGAGCAGGTGGGCGAACGCGCTGGGGGTCTGGTTGAGCACGGTGACGCGTTCGGCGCGCAGCAGCGCGAGGTACTGTTCGGTGTCCCTGGCCTGCTCGGCCCCGACGATCACCAGCCTGCCGCCGTACGCGAGGCAGCCGAACAGCTCCCAGACCGAGAAGTCGAAGGCGTAGGAGTGGAACAGGGTCCACACGTCGTCCGGGCCGAACGCGAACGGCGGGCGGTCGTTGACGATCAGCCGGACCACGTTGCGGTGCGTGACCAGCACGCCCTTCGGGCGTCCGGTGGTGCCCGAGGTGTAGATGCAGTAGGCGGGGGCGTCGGGGGCGATGCCGGGCAGGGCGGCTTCTGTGTCCGGCAGCTCGGCGAGGGTGACGGCCGTTTCCACCTGTTCATCGTCGGTGACCAGCAGTTTCGCGCCGCAGTCGGCGAGGATGAACGCGCGCCGGGACGCCGGGGTGGTCACGTCGATCGGTACGTACGCGGCTCCGGCGAACAGCACCGCCAAGATCGCCTCGACCTGCCCGATCCCGCGCCGCACCAGCAGGCCGACCAGGTCCCCCGGCCGTACGCCACGGGCCACCAGCCCGCGGGCCAGCGCCTCGACGCGTTCAAGCAGCTCGCCGTAGGTCACCTGGTCCCGGCCGTGGGTCAGCGCGACCGCGTGCGGGGCGGCGCGCATCCGGTCGCGCAGCAGCTCCGGCAGGCTCACCTGCGGGTAGCCGGTCATGGTGTCGTTCCAGCCGGTCGTCTGCTCCCGGCACTCGTCCGGCGACAGCACCTCGACGTCCTCGACGGCCTGGGCGGGGTCGGCGATCACGGAGGCAAGGAACCGGGCCAGGTGCCCGGCGAAGGCGGCCGGGACATGTCCTGACCTGCCTTCCAGATCGAACGTGAAGCGCAGCGGGGGGCCGTCCTCGGGCGGCTCGCTGCCGCCGAAGGAGACGAGGGCCGCGCCGTGCGGGTCGTGGTCGCCGAGCAGCCGCCGCAGGTCGTCGGGTGGGGGGAGGCGAAGGGCGCGGGCGACGGCCAGTTCCGCGTGGACGTTCCGGGCGAACCTGGCGAACGTCGCCTCCGGTTCCAGACGCATGGGTACCGGGTCCGCCGGGCGTTCCGGCAGCAGCACGCTCAGCCGGGGACCCGCCGTGTGGCGGCGCAGCACCCCGGCGACCGCGGCGAGGAGCATGCCCTCGACGGTGACGCCGAGCCCGCGCGCGGCGTCGGCCAGGCCGCCGGGCAGCTCGAACCCGCTCGTGCCCGTATCGGTGACGGCCGGCGGCGGGGGGTCGTCGCCGCGCAGCCGATCGACGTACGCGGTGAACGCGGGCACCGGGGCCGACAGCGGCTCGTCCGGCGCGGCCAGCAGCCGGTCCAGGATCACCGGATAGTCGTCGGCGAGCCGGGCGAGCATCGCGGGGCCGACCACGCCGCCCGGATCACGCCAGCTCATGGTGGCGCCGGCGGAGTCCTCGCGGAGGAAGACGGTCAGCGCGTAGTCGGCGACGTCCTCCGTCGGCAGCATCCGCAGGGTGGCGGTCCCCGACGACCCGCGCAGCGGGACCCGCAGAATGTCGATCACGTCGGCCGGCGGCGCGGCCCAGTAGCCGAACACCACCTGGTTGGCGCTCTTGCGTGCGGCCTCGCCACCGAGCCCGGCCTCCCTGAGAATGACCGGCATCGGCAGGTCCCCGTACGCCGTCGCACCGACCAGATCACGGTGCAGCCGCTGAACCACCTCGCGGTAGGTCAGGTCCCGGGACAGGCGGTGGCGCAGCGGCAGGGTGTTGGCGAAGAAGCCCACCCGGTCCTGCACGAGGGGATCGCGGCGGCCATGGTAGGTGGTACCGAGCACCAGGTCGGGGCGGCCGGTGTAGTGGCTGATCAGGATGCAGCAGGCGGCATAGAAGGGCACCAGCCGGTGTACGCCGAGCTCATCTGCCACCTCCTCAACGCGCGAGACCAGCCCCGAATCCACCGCTCGGTGCAACACGGCATAGACCCGTTCCCTGACGACACCCGAGGACTTCCCGGCAACCCCCGGGGGCTCTTCGGTGACAGGCGGGAGGAGGAGGGGTGGCACGTCGGGGCCCAGGTGTTCGCGCCAGAAGCGGCGGTGCGGCTCGCCTTCTGGGCCCTCTGACAGCTCGCGCTGGCGGCGGGCGAACGCGGCGAGGACGGCCGCGTCGCCGGGCGGGGCGAGGTCGTGCCCGGCGTAGAGCCGGGACAGCTCGGCGAGCAGCAGGCCGCACGCCGTCGCGTCCAGGACGATGTGGTGCCCGGCGAACAGGACGACCCGGTACCCGGGCCCGTGCAGTACCTCCACCCGCAGCAGCGGCCCGCGCCGCAGGTCGAACGGTACGGCGGCGCGCTCGCGTACCGCTTCCTCGGCCGGGCCGGTCACCGTACGCTCGACGACCGGGATCGGCGGCGCGTCCGCCCAGCGCAGGCTCGGCCCCTGCGGGGTCGGCACGACCCTGCCCCGCAACGCGGGATGCAACTCCCCGAGCCTGGCCACGGCCCGCCGCAGCCGCGCCTCCTCCAACTCGCCCTCCAGCAGGAGCGGGAGGCAGACGGTGTAGGCGGGATCGTCCGGGGCGACCTGCCAGTAGATCCAGATGGCTTCCTGCGCGACCGACAGAGGAACCTCGGACGCCTCCGTCGTGGTAGCGGGCGTGGCCGTCGCCTCAACACTCATGAGTGCAGTCCCCCGTGTAGTCGTCGTCAGCGTTCGGTCAACATCCGGTGGCCGTCCGCCCCCACCTCACCCGTCCGGCACCCCGCCCTCACCACGCACGGCCGGAGCCCCACCGCCCGACGTCCGCGCGGCAATCTCCCGGCCGACGGTCCCGCGGCCTGCCGTTCCGGCCTCGGCCGTACGGCCGGCGGCGGGGGGCACGTCGGTGATGATGCCGTCGAGCAGGCCGTCAAAGCACCGGCCGCCGCCGTGGCCGTCACGGTGGCTGGAGGCATAGGCGGGGCCGGAAGTGTCGGCATGGACGGAGGCGGGGGCGGGGGCGTCGCTGGCTCCGTGGCGATTGTCATCGGCGTAGTCGCGGTCACCGGCGTGACCGGGCCCGTTGCCGTGGCGCCCGCCGCCCCCGTGGCCTCCGCCATCGTGGCCATGGTCGTCGGCATCGGCATCGGCGGGGGTGAGCGTGTCGGCGTTGTGGCCATGGGCGGGGGTGTGGCTGAGCCAGGCGGTGCTCACCTGCGAGTAGTCGGGTTCGGGTCCGTCCTGGGCCTCCACCTCGTGCCAGAGGGCGGCGAGGCGGTGGCGGGCGCGGGTGCAGAAGATGTCGGCCAGGGCCTGGCCGTCCTCGTGGCCGTCTCTGGACCAGCGGGCGGCACGCGCGAGGGTCAGTGACATGGTGAGGACCTCGTCCACGATCTGGTTCAGCGCGATCATCAGGTGTTCGCGCTGGAACAGCTCGGCCGCGGGCCGGGCCGCCGCCAGGCGGCGGCAGACGCGGCCGAAACGGCGGGTCTCGCGGGCCGCGAAGCGCAGGTGGTCCTGGTTGCGGGCGTTCAGATCGGCGCATTCCGGGTCGGGGCCGTCGGCCGGCTCCTCGGCGTACGGCTCCGGGTAGTAGTAACTGAAGATGGCGAGCTGTGCCGTCCAGTTGTCGATCTGGAAATCGATCCCCCCGGATATCCGGAAATTCCGTGCGTCGCGGAAGAAACGTTCGAGTGGCAGCGGTCGCGCGCCCCGGCGTTCCTTGCTCCGCGCGGTCTCATATCCCTCGCCCGCGAGCAGTGACATCGTGCGATCAATGATCCGCCAGCAGGTGACCGAGCCGATGTTCTTGGCCACGTTCTGCTCGAACCGCACATTGATCTCGCGCGGCTGGTCCTCGCACAGCAGGCTCCACTCGCTGATCGCGTCGATGGCGAAAACCTCGGCGAGGGAGTCGGCCATCATTCGCTGTATTTCGTCATATTCGCCGAGTTCGCGCCCGTCGATCTTCCGGCGGGAGATGAAGTCGCGCGACCATTCCAGGCACAACTTCGCGATCGCCGCCGAGGGCGCCACGATCAGGTACAGCCTGCCCCGGGACACGAGCTTGGTCAGCTCGCCGGTGATGCGCACGGTGGAATCCTGCCGCTGTTCCACGAACATGTGCTCGCGCGGCACGCGCAGGTCGGTGAACGTCAACGCGGCGTTGGGGAAACCCTTGACCCCCATGAACTCGTGCTCCGACCTGACCTCGAACCCCGGCCCACCGGTCGGCGTGAAGAACAGGCGCGCGGGCTCCCCCGGCTCGCCGCGCACGGCCGCCGAGATCGTGATCATCTCGGCGATCGGGCCGTTGCCGATGTGGATCTTCTCGCCGCTGATCAGGTACGCCGTGCCATCATCCGTCGGGCGGGCGCTGGTGTTCCGCCGGGCGTTCGCCGCGCCCTCCGGCTCGGTGTCCGCCGAACCGGACAGCACGCCGCCCGCGACCTGCGCGCGTACCAGGTCGCTGAGCGGGCCGGGAGGCAGCGCCGGGAGCAGCGCGCCCACGCCCACCGCGTTCTGGATGGCGATGACCAGCGCGACGGGCACCGACCAGCTCGCCGCCAGCCGTACCACGCGGTAGGTGTTGTAGCAGGACAGCCCGTGGCCGCCCAGTTCCCTGGGCGCCTGAAGGCACATGAACCCCCGGGTGCGCAGCTCGTCCAGCAGCCCCTCGGGAAGCCGGCCGGTGAGGTCCACCTCGGTCGGATCGACCCGGCTGCGGAGCAGGGCGTCGAGATCCGCCAGAACCTCGTCACCGGCTTTCCGGTCCACCGGCTCCTGCTGGGGGAAATGTTCCACTAAATGCCACAGAAACTTACCTAAATACAGACCTTCAAGGAATCCAGCGACTTCCGGGTCATGAAAGAGATTGCGCACGCCGGGCACGGCACTCCTCATGCGGTTGGAGAGTATGAAGATCGGCCGGCGACGGCCAGGCTCGATTCATCGGTTCCCCGAACATGCCCCGTCGCCGGTCAGGTGGGCTGACCCGCGCAGTCATGGAAACATTTTCCGCAAAGCATCGTCAACCCCTTACCACCCCGCGCAAGATGGCAGGTCGCATCTCTCTGATACGGACGACAACGGTGAGTATTCGACCCGGCGTCCGTTTCCGCCCCGGCCGGTCGCGCCCAATGCGGCGACCACCACCGTCCCCGGATTCCGGCCGCCCCTGAAAACGCATTAGGGGCATTGTATTTTTGGACATGAGAACCGAGTTTCGGGCATACCCAAAAACAATCGGTTCAGCGGGGACGGCCGGGCCCAGGGCAGGCCGAAGCCCCCCGGGGCGTACGCCGGACCGAGGGGCTGATGTGGGGCCTCAGAAGAAGATCAGGTGAGGGACGCGGCCGGGCCGTCGGGGCGGGTCATGCGGGCGTCGAGCATCGCCCGGACGTGGACCTCGACCTCGTCGTCGGAGAGCTGGTGGAAGCCCTCTGCGGTGATGACGGCGATCCGCGGGTAGGTGCGGCGGGCGACGTCGGGGCCGCCGGTGGCCGCGTCGTCCTCGGCGGCGTCGTACAACGCCTGCACGCAGGTGAGCACCGCTTCTTCCGGCGCGGCGTCGTCGCGGTACAGCTTCTTCAGCGCGCCCCTGGCGAAGATCGAACCCGAGCCGATCGCGTGGAACTGCCAGCTTTCGTACGGCCCGCCCGCGACGTCGTAGGTGAAGATCCGGCCGATGCCCCGCTCGTCGTCGTAGGCCGCCAGGATCGGGACGACCACCATGCCCTGCATCGCCATCCCCAGGTTGCCCCGGATCATGGCCGCCAGCCGGTTGGCCTTGCCCTCCACGGACAGGGCCCGGCCCTCCGCCTTCTCGTAGTGTTCGAGCTCCACGCCGTACAGCCGGGTCAGCTCCATGCCGATGCTGCCCGCGCCGGCCGCGCCCACGCAGGAGAAGTCATCGACCCGGTAGACCTTCTCGGCGTTGCGCTCCACGATCATGTTGCCGGAGGTGCCCCGCCGGTCGGCCGCCATCACCACGCCGCCCGCGCAGGTCGCCGCGATGATCGTGGTGGAGTGCGGAATCTGGTCCGCGACCGAAACGGCCGGCGGCCGGCGCTCCCACGGCACCAGCGCCGGGGCCGCCGAAGCGGCGAAGTCGGTGAAAGAAGAAGTGCCGGCCGGAGAGAACAAACCCTGGAAAGGCTGTGAGTCGTCGCGCATGAAGCCGCCCCCGTCTCCGTGTCGTATCTTCCTCCTCCAGGACCCTAACACCCGGCCCTCACTTGCGTCGCCCGCCGCCGATTTATCAAACTGTTCGACTAGACGTTCTGATCATGACTGTCCGGTCATACGTACTGATCATGGGAGGAAGTGGTGCGCATGCCGGCTCGCCGGCAGGTTCTCCAGGCAGCGGCGTTATCGGTGACGGGGGCGGCGGCCGGGGCGGGGGCCGATCTCCTGGCACCCGAATCCAAGGCCCCACCGTCGGGACGGGGCTGCGTACCCCCGCTCGGGCCGGTGACGGTCGATCCCGATGACTCCCGATATCAAGATCTGGTACGCCGTGGGCACAAGCGCTACGTGGGCAGTCCCGACTACGTACGCGTGGTGGGCTCGACCGAGCAGGTCGTGCAGGCCGTCCAGGAGGCGGTCAGGGACGGCAGGCGGGTGGCGGTCCGCAGCGGCGGCCACTGCCTGGAGAACTGGGTGGACGACCCGTCCATCCGGGTGCTCATCGACCTTTCCGGGATGACCCAGGTCTACTACGACCCCGAGCGCAACGCGTTCGCCGTGGAGGGCGGCGCGGACCTGGAGCAGGTCTACCGGCGGCTCTTCCTCGGCTGGGGCGTCACCATCCCGGCCGGCTGGTGCCCCAAGGTGGGGGCCGGCGGCCACTTCACCGGCGGCGGGTACGGCGTGCTCTCCCGGACGCACGGCCTCGTGGTGGACCACCTCTACGGCATCGAGGTCGTGGTGGTGGACGGCGCGGGCCGGGCGAGCGCCGTCGTGGCCACCCGGGACAGCACCGGCGCGGAACGCGAACTCTGGTGGGCGCACACCGGTGGCGGCGGCGGAAACTTCGGCATCGTCACCCGCTTCTGGTTACGCACTCCCGGAGCCCGCGGTACCGACCCGTCCGGCCTGTTGCCCAAGGCCCCCGCCTCGACCATCGACTTCTCCTGCACCTGGCCGTGGCAGGGCCTGAACATGGACGAGGAGAAGTTCGCCCGGCTGATCCGCAACCACGGCGAGTGGTGCGAGCGCAACAGCGCCCCCGGCGCGCCGGGCACCGCGCTCTACTGCGACCTCACCGTCGCCCGCCGCGCGACGGACGTCAACCTCACCGTGGGACAGGCCCACGGCCCCGACGCCGAACGGCTCGTCGAGGACTACCTCACCGCGCTCGGCGCGGGCGTCGGCACCCCGATCAACGTGGTCCGCGAACGCAAGCCGTGGCTCACCGCCGCGCTGTCCGGCCCCAACGCCTCCAAGCTCTACCGGCTCAAGGCCAAGTCGGGCTACCTGCGCAAACGCTACGACGAGAGCCAGGTCCAGGCCATCTACCGGCACCTGACCGCAGAACGCGACCCGGAGCTGATCATCGGCTCGGTGGGGTTCGCCAGCTACGGCGGGAAGATCAACACCGTTCCGCCGACCGCCACCGCCCACGGGCACCGCGACGCGATCATGCGAGTGCTGTTCATGTCCACCTGGAACGACCCCGCCGTGGACGAACGCTACGACAACTGGCTGCGCGACCTGTACCGCGACGTGTACCGGGACACCGGCGGCGTACCGGACCCACGCGACGGCGCGTACATCAACTACCCGGACAACGACCTCGCCGACCCGGCGCACAACACGTCGGGAGTCCCCTGGCACCGGCTCTACTACAAGGACAACTACCCACGCCTCCAGAGAGCCAAGTCCCACTGGGACCCACGCGACATCTTCACCCACACCTTGGGCATCCGGCCCTGACCCCTGACTTTCGTCGGTTGAGCACCCAGGAGACCGCCCCTTAGGGGGCGACCAGCCAGCGCCTGCCCCCGTGTTCGACGACCGCCACCGGCTGGGTGCGCAGGCGTACACTCTTGCGGCCCCAGGTGGTCAGGAGATGGCCACGGGGGATCAGGCCCGCACGGATGAGCACGCCGACGATCGCGTTGCCCGCCCGGGTGATCCGGCCCGCACGGTACGGCCCGCCGGCATGTCACGCGTCTTTCCGGCGGAAGTGGCCGGAGTGTCGTGCGGCCCATTCGGCATAGCCGCCCGGTGGGCGGCCGGTGACCTGCTGTATCCCTGGGAGGATCGGGGCGGTCGTGCCGGTGGCGGCGGCCAGGACGTCGATCATGGCGTCCGCGACAGCGGGCGGGTGGGCGGCGGCGAGGGTGGTACGGAACTCCTGCGGAGACGGCACGGTGAGACGCAGAGGCCGCCCGAGAACCTCACCGAGGATCGCGACCCGATCGACGGTGGTCAGCGGTTCCGGCCCGGACAGTTCGTACGTGTGGCCCGCGCGGTCGTCGTCCAGCAACGCGGCGGCGGCGACCGCGGCGACGTCGTGTTCGTCGACCGGTGCCAGCGAGGCGTCGGGGAAGGCGTCGTACACCGTGCCCTCGGCACGAATCGTGGACGCCCATGACAGGTCGTTGGCCATGAACGCGGTCGGCCGGACGAACGTCCAGGGCATGCCGGAGGCGCGTACGGCGTCCTCGTTGGCTCTGTGCTGCCGCTCGATCAGGCCGGGCCCACCGGGGAGCGACGCCGAGGACAGCAGGACGATCCGGCGTACGCCGGCCTTGCGCGCGTACGCCAGCAGGTCGGCGACGGGCCACCCGGGCACGGGGCACAGATGGGCCACCTCCACACCCTCGAACGCGGGCGCGACGGACTCCGCCACCCGCAGGTCGCCGCGCACGGCCACCGCGCCGCCAGGCAGCCGGACGTCGCCGGGACGCCTGGTCAGCGCCCGCACGGCCGCGCCCGCCGCGGTCAGTTCCCGAACGACCCGGCCGCCTATCCGGCCGGTCGCCCCGGTCACGAGTATCATGTGCTCGCTCCTTCCTCAGATGCCCATCAGGGCGATGCTGTAGACGACGATCCATGCGGCCCAGCCGAGCCAGCCGAGCAGGCCGGTCACCGCGATGCGGTTGGTGTGGTCGGCGTTGTACGGGGCGGCCATGGAGGAGACGAACAGCAGGGCCGCGCTGATCCAGCCCAGCCACGCGTGCCAGGCCGGGATGAACGCGAGGCTCACTCCGGCGGCGGTGAAACCGAGTACCGCGATGGCCAGGAAGACCTGGTTGAACCCGAACAACACATTGCCGAACGCCCACAGCCCGGCCACCGAGCCGGGCTGGTGCCGGGCGGCCTCGGCCGCCCCGAAGCGCAGTGACTCGACCACCATGAAGGTGGCGTTCTGCATGAGGACGCCGGCGAAGCCGACCAGGGCCCAGGCGTTGCCGGCGCCTTGGCCGCGCCACAGCGCGGCGAGCAGCCCCGCGGCGAACAGCGTGGTGAACAACCAGGTGACCGGGGCGAAGACCGACGGCGCCTTGATCCGCCGGCCGGCGCCGGCCAGCGCGTCGGTGACCGCGTCCAGGGATCGGCCGGAGGTGGGTTGCGGGAGCCCGGCGCGCACGTAGAGGACGTTGACGACGATCGCGAGCAGGACGAATCCGATGCCCGCGACACCCGCCAGACTGGTGATGGTCACGATGACCAGTTGAGTTTACGGTGCATATATTGAATATAAGGCACGGATGGACAGGGTGCAATCATGGAGGACGAGACGGGGCGGCGGCCCTACAACTCACTGCGCCGCGTGACGCAGGCGAAGCAGACGCGAGCGGAGATCGCCGACGCCGCGCGCCGGCTGTTCATGTCACAGGGATGGGCGGCGACCACCGTGCGCGACGTCGCCCGGGAGGCGGGGGTCGCCGTTCCGACCGTGTACGCGGCGTACCAGAACAAGGCGGGCCTGGTCTGGGCGCTGGCCGACGCCGCGGACCTGGCCGCGGGCCTGCCCCAGACGGTCGACGAACTGGAAGCCACCACCGACCCCCGGCGGCACCTGGCCGTGATGGCCGGCTACGACCGGCGGCTTTTCGAGCGCGCGGGCGATCTCATCGCGCTGATACGCGACGCGGGCCGTACCGAGCCCGATTTCGCGGATTTCTACCTGACGGGCCGGCGACAGGTCGGCGAGCACCGCGCCCAGGTGTTCGCCACCTGGCCGGACGGCACGCTCCGGCCCGGCCTGGACGTCCCCACCGCCGTCGACATCTATGCCGCCCTGTGCAGCATCGACGTCTACACCACCCTCCACACCGAACGTTCCTGGTCGCCCGACCGGATCGAGCGGTGGTGGAGCGAGGCGCTGGCCCGCGAACTGCTGAGCCCTTGACCGGCGGGATCAGATGCCCGGCAAGGCGATGCCGTAGGAGACGATCCCGGCACCCCAGCCGAACGCGGCCACCAGGCCCGCGAACGCGCAGCGGCTCTCCTCCATGGACCGCCCCGACGTCGGCACCGGGAGTCCGGCACGGACGTAGGCGACGTTGAGAATGATCAGCATCAGCACGAACCCGACGCCGCCCATGACCTGCTCGCTAGGTTCCGCCGCGCGGCAGGAACACCGCGACCAGGACGACGCCGAGCACGCCCGGGGCCCAGAAGGTGGCAACCGGACCACGGCGCAGCCGCCGCCGGGCCGCCACCAGGGCCTGCCGCGTGGAGGTCTCCCGCGGAGCGTCCCGTGACGCGTTCACCGGCAGCCGGGCCCGCAACCTGAAGGCGTCCCCCACAGGACCGGCCTCCAGGGTGCCGCCCGCCCGGCGTACCCGCTCGTCCAGGCCCACCAGCCCGTACCCCGCCAGAGTGGCCCCGCCGGCCTCGCCGGAGGCCGGGCCGTTGGTGACCGTGACCTCAAGGGTCTCGGCGGTGGGATCGTCCGACAGCCACATCGACGCGACGGCCACCGCCCAGGATCGCGCGCACCCCGGCCCGGATCATCGCCTCGTCGTCGGCCGGCAGCACCCTGATCACAGCGCCGACCGTACCCGGCGGCGATGAGCGGCGTGAAACCGGCGAGCGTACCGTTTCCATCATGTCGGGCAACGAATCCACGGCGGAACGGACTTACGATCCACGCCGATACGCACCCGGGGAACTCGCCGCCCTCGCCACCCGCCACGGCCTGCGGCGCAGCGCGGCCCGCCCCCGGATGACCGTTTACCTGAGACGATTATGGGACCGCCGCCGGTTCATCTCGGCCTATGCCGACGCGCGGAACACCTCCAAATACAGCGGCACGGTGATCGGCCGGCTCTGGCAGGTCATCACCCCGTTGCTGAACGCGGCGGTCTATTTCGTGATGTTCGGCCTGATCCTGGGCGGCGGAGCGGGAGTGGACAACTACGTCGCGTTCCTGGTCACCGGGATGTTCGTCTTCACCTACACGCAGCGCGCGGTGGCCGCGGGCGGGAAATCCGTCAGCGCCAACCTCTCGCTCATCCGCGCCCTGCATTTCCCCCGGGCGGTCCTTCCGATCGCCTATACCCTCCAGGAACTCCAGCAGTTCTTCTGGTCGATGCTGGTATTGCTGCCCATCGTCCTGCTGGACGGCGAGCGGCCTTCGGCGCACTGGCTGCTCATACCGGTCGCGTTGTTCCTGCAAACCCTTTTCAACGCGGGAGCCGCCCTCATCGCCGCCCGGCTGGGCACCCAGGTGCGCGACCTCAATCAGCTCATGCCGTTCATCACGCGCACCTGGCTTTATCTGTCGGGGATATTCTTTTCCATCCAGGACAAGGTGGTCGGCCATCCCGCGCCTGACGGAGAGTGGTCCGGGGCGCATCTCCCGCAGTGGGTGGCCGACCTCATGTACGCCAACCCGGCCGCCGCGTACATCGAGCTGATGCGCGGCCTTCTCATGTCGGACACCGGCCCGGCCGCCACCACCTGGCTGATCTGCGCCGCCTGGGCGTTGATCGGCTGTGCGGGGGGCGTGTGGTACTTCTGGTCGGCCGAGGAGAGGTACGGGCGCGGCTGACCGGGCCGGCCCGGCCCCGGCAGGGGTACGGCGAACCGCTGCGCGGGTCAGGGACGGCGGCCGAGGTAGGCGGCCAGCCGGTCGGCGGGGGTGGCGCCGGGCAGCGGCTCCTGGGCGGGGGCGAAGGAGCCGCCGGGAGTACGGGGGAGGTCGCCGTAGATGGCGCGCACCGCGGGCAGCATCGCCTCGGCCACGTCCGGGACCAGGTCGGTGGACGCGCCGGTCGCGCTGGCCAGGTCCCAGCCGTGTACCAGCATCTCGATCACCACCTGCTCGACCAGCCGCCAGCCCGGCGCGGGCCCGTACCGCTCCTCCAGCATCCCCGGCCGCCGGAACGCCGCCAGCGTCCCGGCCGCGGCGGCCCGGAACGCGCCGACGTGGTCGTCACCGATGTGGTCGGCGTCATGGTCGGCACGCGGGACGCCCTGGGCGAGGCCGGTCCACAACAGGTTCTCGTACGTGAGGTGGTTGAGCAGGGCGCGGACGTTCCAGCCCGCGCAGGGGGTCGGGTCGTCCATCTGGGCGGGCGTGACGGCCGCGACGAGCGCGCCGACCTCGGCCAGTACACGGGCGCACGCCTCCAGCAGCGCGGCCGGTTCCAGCGCGCCCGGCGTTTCGAGTACTTCGGCCAGGCCGGCGTCGCGCGCCCCCGGCTCGGGGTTCGCCCGCAGCGCGGTCATCAGCCACTCGCCCTCCGCCTTGACGCTCGGGCGCACCGGCATGCCGTTGATGACGCACATGAGCTGCCAGTACCGCTCCGCGCGCGGGTCGGCGACGGCCTCCAACTGCGCCAGCAACCGCCCCCGCGCCTGCGCCCCGTCGGTGCCGCCGTCCCCTTGCGTGGGCAGCCAGGCGGCGACGATCTCGGCCACGATCGGGGCGGCGGCCGGCGAGTCCGCGGCGATCCCGGCGGCCATCGCCTCCCCGGCCAGCCGGGTCCACAGGTCGGTGACCCGTTCCTCAGCACCCACGCCCCGCTCATCGCCGGGGTCCTCGGGCGCGATCGTGGCGGCGTACTCCGCGATGCGGCGTATCGCCGCGCCCAGTGCCGGATCGCGTAGCAGTTCGCCGAGTTCGATCCAGGCCGCCGCCTGCTCGGGGGTCGGCCGGTCGGGGAGGTCGGGCAGGACGGCCAGCAGGCCGTCCCGGTAGGCGGACGGCTCGACATCCCCCATCGTCCGGGCCATGAAGTCGTGGACGATGGCGGTACGTTCGGTGGCCGACATCCGTGCCAGTTCGGTCATCGTGGAGAGCTCCTCAATATCGGTCCTTCGGTCGGTGACCGATCGCAGCACCGCCTGCTGCAACCGGAGTGTGCGGATCCGGGCCTCGATCGCGTCGGCGTGGCGCGCGGCGACCTCGCGCAGGCCGCGCTGGCTGGTGACGACGTCGCGGATCGCGGCCATGTCCATGCCGAGATCGCGCAACGCCCGCGCCAGCCGCAGCCGCGCCACCGCCTCCTCGGTGTACCGGCGGTACCCGCTCGGCGTACGACCGGCGGGCGGTACCACGCCGATGTCGGACCAGTGCCGGATCAGCTTCACCGGCATACCGGTCCGTGCCGCCAGCTCACCGATGCTCAGCAGGCGAATCCCCTCGTCACGCACCCGACCAGTCTCAGGTCTCCCACCTTGGGAGAGTCAAGCGCCGGGCCGTACGGCAGAATCGGCGTGTGGATCGGCGCTACCCCTATGTCGGCCCCGCCGAGTTGCTCGACCGGGTCCGGCCCGGCCGGCCGGGACGCGAGATCACCTCGGCGGACGATCTCGCCGCCTGGCTTGCGGAGCAGCCCGCGGATGAGCGGGACGAGCCGTTCACGTTCGTCATCGACACCGGCGGGGCGCTGCGTCTGGCCCCCCGGCGCAGCGAACACCTCGTCTGTGCCGCGGGCGGCCCCGTGCTCAGTGCGGGCGAGATCGAGTTCGCCCGGGACGGCGGGCGCTGGTCGGTGTGCGAGGTCGGCAACCAATCCACCGGTTACTGCCCCGATGTCACCTCGTGGCCGGCGGTCGCGGCGGCGCTGGACCGCGCGGGCCTGGAGCACCCCGGCGGCTTCACCCGCCCCATCGTCTTCCGCCGCTGCCCCCGGTGCGGGCAGCACAACATCGTGAAGGACGACCACTTCGCCTGCGCCGCCTGCGCGGCGCCCCTGCCGGCCGCCTGGAACCTCGGCCCGACGGGGTGAGCCCGCCCCGGCGGGGCCGGGGCGGGCTCATCGTGCTGTGGGTGGAAGGGTCGTCAGTGGGTGTCGGGGGCGAGGGCGATGTCGGTGATGTCCAGCGGGAACGGCTCACCGACCTGGGTGGCGGCGCCGGTGAGCAGGTCGACCGAGTTGAGCGTGTTGAGCGTCTCCTTCACGCCGTTCACCTCCTTGGTGATGATGAAGGTGGCGAAGGCGGAGTTGGCGACGGTCTTGCCGCCGGTCAGGTCGCTGTAGACGTCCAGGCCCGCGTTGACGTTGACGGTCAGGCCGAGGGCGCCGACCGGGGCCAGCAGGCCGAGGTTGGCCGGTGACTGGATGACGAGCTGGTTGGTCGCGGTGTTGACGTCGAACAGCGTGGTCGCGGTGGCGGCGTTGTTGTCGTTGTTGGTGTAGGCGGCGGCGGTGACCCCGGTGGCCACCGGGTCGCAGGTGCCGGTGCTCAGGTTGGTGTCGGTGTCCGTCGTGTGGGCGTCGAGGTTGTGCCGCAGGTTCTGGCCGGCGTCGCTGATCACGCGCAGCCGGTCGGCGGCGGGGTTGAAGTCCACGCCGAAGTACGTGCCGCGCAGTCCCACGGTGAGCTGGGAGACCTTCGTGACGACCACCGGCAGGTCGCCCGTCGGCATGGTGATCGTGTAGATGCCGCCCTTGTTGCCGACGGCGTACAACTTGCCGTCCTTCGGGCGGAAATCGAGCCCGATCGCGGCCGTGTCGCCGACCAGCCCGCTGAACCGCCTGACCCAGTCGAGCCGCCCCGGGTCGGTGGTGAGGAACGTGGCCATCAGCTTGCCGTCACCGGTGATCCCGTACGCCCGCAGCTCCGGGACCGCCGTCGAACCTTTCTTGCTCGCCGCCATACCGGTCCCCGCCGGTCCCACGGTGAGTGCCACCGTGGTCGCCAGTGCGATCAGTACGGCGATGCTCCTCTTGATGCGTCCGTGCATCGATTCGACCTCCATCGAGTCATGCCGGCGACGGATTCAGCCGGCAGCTCTCCCCTTGTCGTCGGAATAACCGACGTTGTGAGCGGTAACAGCGTGGCTGGGAGATGATGGCACTGTCGTCGTGATATTTGCGGAAAAACCCCGCCACGGGGGCGGGCGCATTGTCATTCTCCGCAACCGCGCCGCCCGCGAAAGCAGGACGCTGAGCAAAGCTGCCGATGGAATCGATACCACTTTCACAAACGCACTCGCCGAATCGCCGATCCGCGCACCGACGCCGCCCCTACTGCGACAATAGCGCAGTGTTACGAATGCTGACGGGATTCAGGGGTTATTTGCCCGGGCCGGCGGGTTACCATGACGGCGCGCTCTGCCGGTCCGGCGGCATTCGGTCCAAGGTCCACAGGATATTCGGTCGTGCGCGGCATGCGAAAAGCCGCTCACCTGAACGGGAAAGACCGATGCAGCATGGGCGATCTTTTGCGTTTGTTGATGAAAAGGTCCGACGCCAACGCGCGTGCCGAAGTGGGCGTATATATGCGCGAGCTTGCAGACTACCGTGAGGCGGCGAGCGACCCGCGGGTGTACGCGGAGACCCTTGACTACGCCGTCTGGTTCCGGCGGCGCACCATCGAGTGCGTCAGCGAGGACCGGGCGCTGGTCGCGGGAGAGCTGTCCCTGATCGGGGGCATCGGCCGGCAGCGCGCCCGGCAGGGCTTCTCCCTGAACACGGCACAGCGGGTGCTGACGCTGCACGCCAACCAGATGCTCAGGGAGATCTACGACGCCGCCGACGGGCAGGACGCGCAGGAGCTGCTGCACCTGATGGCGTGGTTCGGCACCCAGGGCACCCGGGGCACCGCGGCCTACCTCCAGGCGCACATGGACGAGCGGCACCTGCGCCTTTCGGTGGCCACGCGGGTGCGCGCGCTGGCCCGGTTGCTGCTCACCGGCGACGCGGCGGCCCCCGGCCTGGCCGTCAGCCTGGGCGTCGATCTGCACGACCACTACCTGGTGGTCATCGTCAGGATGCCCGGTCAGGCGCTCTGCCGTACCGGCGCGGCGCAGGACGAGCTGATCGCGAGCGTGTTCAAGGAACATCTCGTGCCGCTGTCCTGGCAGCGTCCGGACGAACTGCTGGCGCTGGTGCCGCACGACGGCTCGGTACTGGTGTCCCCCGGGTCGTCGCCGCCCACGGCCTCGTGCGGCGACCGGCTGCTGCGCCTGGTCCGCGAGATCGTGGAACGGATGGACCGGCCCTGCGCGGTCGGTACGGCGGCCGGCCCGGCCTGCGACCTGGCCCGTACGGCGGAGCTGGCCCGCCGCGTGGCCCACGTCGCCCCGCTGGAGACCACGCCACGGACCCTGTCCGGAGTCGCCGACGTGTTCGCCGAACTGGCCGCCGCCCAGCTCCCCGAGGTCGACCGCTGGCTACGCGAGATCGCCCGCCGCCTGGCGACCGGCCCCGACCTGGTGACCACCCTGGACGCCTACTACCGCGCCGACATGAACCGCCTGCTCACCGCGGCGGCGCTGACCATCCACCCGCGCACCCTGGACTACCGCCTCCAGCGCGTACGCGCCCTGTCCGGCCTCGACCCCTCCACCGTCCGCGGCGTCCGCATCCTGAGCACCACCATCACCCGGGTGCTGTCCGGCGCCTGGGCCCAGGAATCCCAGGGCTCGTGAACACGTGAAAGTGAATATGTGAAATCGGCGGATAATATGTGGTGGCATGCCCGGATCCGGTGATCGGCGGTTGTCATATACCGCTCTGGGAGAAAAGCCCGGCGCTGCCATCCTCGCCGCTCGCCGACAGATTGTATCGCCACATCGCCGCGGCGTATGCACTGGGGTACACCCTCCTCTGTCGCACCCATTCTGACCAGGCACGACGACACATAATAGATCGTCTGCACAACCGGCTTCCGGCCTTGGCGCAACTGCGTCCATTCGCCTCCTGGACGCTCCGGCGGGGGCGGCGGTGCGCATGTGCAAATGTCACTTCTCCATCGCCGCCAACGTCTAAATAAGCAAAGGGAACGACAAGGAGGCGATATGCCCGCAGCGGCGGATGCGGAGGTCATGCCGGTCGCGCACTTCGAGAACAACAGGGACCTGATGTTCGGGGTGGCCTACCGGGTGCTGGGCAGTGTGGCCGATGCCGAAGATGTCGTCCAGGAGGCGTGGCTGCGCTGGCACCGCGTGGACCACTCCATGGTCGACGATCCGCAGTCCTTCCTCGTGCAGGTCTCGACCAGGCTGGCCCTGGATCGGCTGCGCCGGGCCAAGGTGCGCAGGGAGGCGTACGTGGGGCCGTGGTTGCCCGAGCCCCTGCCGACCCAGCCGGACACCGAGGAACACGCGGAGATGGCCGACTCGGTGTCCATCGCCATGATGGTCGTGCTGGAGACCCTCACCCCGCTGGAACGGGTCGTCTTCGTGCTGCGCGAGGCGTTCGAGTTCTCCTTCGCCGACATCGCCGGTGTGCTCGACCGCTCCGAGCCCGCCGTACGGCAGATGGCCAGGCGCGCCCGCGGTCACGTACGCAGGCGGCAACCCAGGTTCCGGCACGACCGCGCGGTCCGCAAGCAGGCCACCGAGCGTTTCCTGGCGGCGTGCCTGGGCGCCGACATCAAGGCCCTGCTGGACGTACTCGCCCCCGAAGTCACCCTGTGGATCGACGGCAACGGCCGGCGCGGCGCGGCCAAAAGCCCGGTGCAAGGAGCGCTCAAGGTCAGCCGCATGCTGGCGCACGGCATCCAGTGGGTGCTCGCGCCACTGGTCGCGGGCGGGTCGATCCTCGACGTCAACGGCGGGCCGGCCGCGGTGATCACCGCGGCCGGGCTGCCGGTCGCCGTCGTCGTCGTGGACATCGACCCGGCCACCGACCGCATCAGCCACATCTGGATCATCGCAAACCAGGACAAACTCGGCGGCATCGACGGCGAGTACGCAGACGTCGGCATTGCCGCTTCCGCGGACCACGGGGCCGCGGTGGAGGAGCGACAGAGGTCATGACAGCCGAGGATCAACCCATCGAAGAGCGGGCCGAGCGCGTGCCCCAGCGCGTCATCGGAACCCCCGCGACGGACCCGCCGATGCTCGGCGCGCCGGAGACCCCCGAAGCGGAGTACGCGCCGCCGGAGGGGGTCAAGCCGGCGGACGAACGGCAGGCCCGCAGGGCCGAGCGCAAGGTGGTGCTCTGCTTCAGCATCACCTCGCTGAGCGTCGTCGCGTTCGTCTACTTCTACGTGACGTTCCAGGTCGGCAGCACCCAGGCGACCGGCCTTTCCAACTTCGCCCTCGGGCTCTCGCTGATGGTCGCGGTGCTGACGCTCGCCATCGGCATCGTCCTTTGGGCCCGCCAGATCATGCCGAAGTACACCCTGACGCAAGATCGCCACCCGATGCTCTCCGAGGAGGAGGACCGCGAGGCGGTGGCGGAGTACTTCGTGCAGGGCGCCAACGAGAGCGGCTTCGTACGGCGCAAGGTGCTGCGCCGCGCGCTGCTCCCGGCGGCGGCGGCGCTCGGGGTGGTGCCGATCGTGCTGCTGCGCGACCTCGACAACACCAAGACGGCCGCGGCGAACACCCCCGACCGGCTCCGCCACACCGTCTGGGGCGAGAAGACCAAGGAGGGCAAGCCGCCACGGCTGATCATCGAGGGCAGCGGCCGGCCGATCCGGGCGGCCGACTTCAACACCCCCGGCGGCCTGCTGTCGGTGGTGCCCGAGGGCCACGAGCACGACCTCGACGCCCTGGCCAAGGCCACGGTGATCCTGATCAACCTGCGGCCCGAGGAGATCAAGTCCGGCACCAACCAGAACTGGATGCACAACGGCATCGTCGCCTACAGCAAGATCTGCACGCACGTCGGCTGCCCGGCGGCCCTGTACGAGCAGAACACCCACCACATCCTCTGCCCGTGCCACCAGTCCACCTTCGACGCCACTGACGGCGCGAGGGTGGTCTTCGGCCCGGCCGCCCGGCCGCTGCCGCAACTTCCGATCACCGTCGACGCCGAGGGATACCTCATCGCCAAGGGCGACTTCGCTGTTCCGGTCGGCCCGAGCTTCTGGGAGCGCGGCGACGCGGAGGCCAAGGCGAACACCCAAGGAGGAGGGTCATGACCGAACTGAAAACGGTCCCGAGCCGCATTTCGCACTCGGCCGGGTTCCTGGACGCGCGCCTGGGCGGGGCTTCCTTCCTCAGGCGGAACATGCGCAAGATCTTCCCCGATCACTGGTCGTTCCTGATCGGGGAGATCGCGCTGTACTCGTTCGTCATCCTGTTACTCACCGGCACCTTCTTGACCTTCTGGTTCAAGCCGTCGATGGCCCACGTCGCCTACGACGGCCCCTACGGGCCGTTGCACGGCGTGATGATGTCGGAGGCGTACGCCTCGTCGCTGGAGTTGAGCTTCGAGGTGCGCGGCGGCCTGCTCGTGCGGCAGATGCACCACTGGGCCGCGCTGCTGTTCGTGGCCAGCATGATGGCGCACATGCTGCGGGTGTTCTTCACCGGCGCGTACCGCAAGCCGCGCGAACTCAACTGGATCATCGGCGTCCTGCTCCTCACGCTGGCCCTGGCCGAGGGCCTGACCGGTTACTCGCTGCCGGACGACCTGCTGTCCGGGGCGGGCCTGCGGGTCACCGAGGGCGTCGTGATCTCGCTGCCGGTGATCGGTACGTACCTGCGGTTCTTCATATTCGGCGGGGAGTATCCAGGCGATGACGTGATCGCCCGGTTCTACTCCGTCCACATCCTGCTCATCCCGGCCATCCTGCTCGCGCTGGTCACCGCTCACCTGGTGCTCATGTGGCGGCAGAAGCACACCCAGATGGACGGCAAGGGCAAGACCAACCGCAACGTGGTCGGCGCGCCGTTCTACCCGATGTTCATGGCCAAGGCGGGGGCGTTCTTCCTGTTCACGCTCGCCGTCGTGGTGGGTCTGGCGACGTTCGCCCAGATCAACCCGATCTGGCTGTACGGGCCGTACACACCGGCGGACATCTCGGCGGGTTCCCAGCCGGACTTCTACCTGGCCTTCCTGGAAGGCGCGCTGCGCATCATGCCGGCCTGGGAGATCAACCTGTTCGGCACGTCGGAGATCGGCACGGTGCCGCTCAGCGTGATCATCCCGGCGTTGCTGCCACTCGGCATCATCCTCGTCGGGCTGATCCTCTATCCGTTCGCGGAACGCTGGATCACCGGCGACCGGCGGGAGCACCACATCGCCGAGCGCCCGCGCAACAACCCGCACCGCACCTCCATCGGCATGTCGGCGATCGCGTTCTACGGCGTGCTGTGGCTGTTCGGCGCGAACGACGAGCTGTCGGCCTTCCTGCACGTGAGCCTGAACCTGACCACGTACGCCGGCCGGGTGATGATCATCACCATGCCGGTGCTGGCCTACATCGTCACCTACCGGATGTGCCTGGGCCTGCAACGCAGGGACGCCGACATGATCAGCCACGGCGTCGAGTCGGGTGTGATCAAGCGGCTGCCGAGCGGCGAGTTCATCGAGGTGCACGCACCTCTGACGGAAGACGCCGACGCGCACATCCGCGGCAAGGAGGCGGTACCCCAACTGCCCGCCGGCGCCAACGGCGAAGGAGTGCCGGCGAAGGCCATGCGCGGCCTGATCGGCGGCCTGCGCGGCCGGATGTCCACCGCCTACGGCGGCGAGAAGATCCCGATCAACGGCGCGAACGGCCACAACGGCAACGGCCATAACGGTCACAATGGCCATAACGGCCAGGGCGACCACGCGGCCGTGACCAGCGGGGACGACGATCACGCCCTCGGCCGGTAAGGACGGCCGGCAAGGGCACCGAACCCCGGCCGGTAAGGACACGAAGAAAGGCCCGGACGATGACTCGTCCGGGCCGATCGTGTGGGAGCCGCCGGTCAGGCCGGCGGTTCCTGTGTCCCCACCTCGGCCGGGCGGATCTCGCTGAACAGGGTGAGCGTCACCGGCCGCAGCCGCTGCCACCCGTCGGTCGGCCAGTGCAGGCTCACCGGTGAGAAGACGGTCTCCAGAACAATCTTGATGTAGGGACGCTCCGCGGGTATCTTCGCGCACAGCGCCGACACATCAGTGAAAGTCTCCCTGCGCCCCAGTAGCAACCGGGCGCGTCCGCCAAGGCTGTTCACCGGCCCGTCGGCGTCGAGGCTCATCGACTCCCACGAGAGCTCCGCCGCCGTGCCCGCCTGCACAAGGCGAGCCTCGGACGGGAGCGGCAGGCGTAACCTGAATCCGGCGAGCACCCCCTCCCGGGATATGGAAAACGACCCCTGAAAATGCGGCAGTTCGTACAGCGGCCGCAGGCCCTTCGAGGTGTTCATTGACAGCATCCCGGCACACGCGTCCAGGGCGATCCGCCAGGCGGTGGGATTGGCTTGGGGGTCATCGGGAACGAGATCCATGAGAAGTCACCTCGCTGTGCGGCGGCACGGGCGACGGCACTTGATGCGGCCTCCCGCATAGGTTTATCTATAAGTAATGACGCAGCGCGGCCCGGTAATGTGACATCGCGCGGCCAGGAGCGCGGCCCGTGCGATTCCCCGCACTTACCGTCATTTCACCGGCGTCGAGAAAGGCTCGGCGGTCATGTCACTTCAAGACCGCGCGAAACGTCATATAGAGAGGTTAACGGATTTTCCGCACCGCGCGACGCTCCTGGCGGCGGTTGCGTTGACCCTCTGGTGGTCGGATTCATCGACTGCGGAGCACGACCACGGCTAATTTCGTAGTGGAACGGCATCATTAGTCGGGAGACACATCCACAAGGAGGCCGCATGGTGGCCGAACATTCTTCCGAGAATCAGCCGCCCGAAGGGGACCGCGACACGACCGAGGCCTTCCAGCAACATGTGCCCCTGCTCTATTCGGTCGCCTACAGCATGCTCGGGGACACCATGGAGGCGGAGAAGGTCGTCCAGGAGACCCATGCGCGCTGGCTGGCCCGGCCCCCGGAGGAGGCGGGGCGGCCGGTCGGGCTCACCGCGCTGACCACCGTCTTGTCGCTGGTCCGGCTGCGGACCGCGCAGGACACCGGGGAGTCCCATCTCGGCCCATGGCTGCCCGAGCCGGTGCGGAACGATTCCGACCTCAGCCTGGCCGAGTCGGTGTCGGCGGCCCTGGCCGCCGTCCTCGACGCGCTGGAGCACGCCGAGCGCACAGTGTTCCTGCTGCACCACGGGTTCGGGCTGCCCTACGCGGACATCGCGGCGCTGACCGGGCGGGCGGAGCCGAGCGTCCGGGTCATCGGCGCGCGGGCCGAGGCGAAGATCCGATGTGAGCCGCGGTCGGCGAACTGCCGCCGGGACGGCTCCTGATCGTGATCCGACTTCCAATGAGATTTCCGGCGAAGGGGTTCAACTGTGCGCATCTGTCAGTTGCACGCCCCTCGCCGCCGCCGCGCCCCGCACCCGGGGCGGCGGCGGCCGGCCGGCGGAGCGGGGCCTAGCGGTGGGTTTCGGTAAGTCCGTAAAGACGGCCGTCGTGGCCGCGGATCTGCGCCCAGCGGGCGCCCTCCCGCCACGGCGCCGCCTGCGGTTCCACCGTGATCTCCACGCCCTTGCCGCGGAGGTCGGCGGAGGTCGCGTCGAGGTCGTCGCAGTCGAACCAGCCGTGGGTCATCCGTCCGGCGCGGGCCTCAAGGACCTCCATCACCTCCGGCTCCACGGCGGCGAGCGCGACGCAGGTCCGTGCCCCGGGCAGGCGGACCTCGACCCAGCGCCGGCCCTCGGCGTCGAGGGTGTCGGCCACCAGCTCGCAACCGAGGATGCCGGTCAGGAAATCTACGCTCGCGGTCTGGTCGGTGACGTAGAGCACCGCGAGCCGGGGATTAGTGATCATCTCTTCGCTTCACAGCCTCGATGGGGTCGCGGGCGGGCGGTGTCAGGACACGGGAACCGGCTCCACCAGGGAAAGCCGCAGCTCCCGCAGGCGCGTCGGGTCGCTGATGACATCGACGGCGGTGATGCGATCATCCTCGATGGTCAACGCGAGGACAAGCCGCAGCCGGCCGTTCGGGGCCACCACCACGCCCACGCCGCCGTTGACCAGAATGGGACGCGCGAGGTAGGCCCGTACGGTGTTGCTGAGCGTCTCGCGCGCGACGTCGCGCGCGCCGCGGATCTCGGTGCGCCCGTGCGAGGCGAGCGCCGGCGCGTCCGCCCGCCGTACGACCTCGGGGTGCAGTACGGCCAGCAGGCCGGTCAGGTCGCCCGCGCGGGAGGCGGCCAGGAAGGCGTCGACCACCTGCCGCTGCCTGGCCAGGTCGCCGGACGGCACGGCGTCCGTGCCGAGCACCCGGTGCCGGGCCCGGCTGGCCAGCTTCTTGGCGGCGGCGGTGTTGCGCTGGAGGATCTCGGCGATCTCGTCGAACGGCACGGAGAAGAGGTCGTGCAGCACGTACGCCACCCGCTCGGCGGGCCCGAGCGTGTTGAGGACCACGAGCAGCGCCAGCCCCACGGAGTCGGCGCGCACCGCCTCCTCCGCCGGATCGCAGTCCTCATGGGCGATGATCGAATCCAGCTCGGCGATGTCGGTGAACTCCTCGCCGCGGCGTCGCCGCGAGCGGAGCATGTCCAGGCAGATGCGCGCCACTATGGTGGTCAGCCAGGCGGTCACGTTGGACACGCCCTCGGCGCCGCTGTGCGAGGCCCGCAGCCAGGCGTCCTGCACCGCGTCCTCCGCCTCGTCGGCTGACCCCAGCATGCGGAACGCGACCGCTCGCAGATGCTTGCGGGACTTATCGAAGTGCGTGGCCAACTCGGTCTGAGTGTCCATCGGTCACCTTTCGTGGTCGCGGTTCGTCATATCAGCGAACGCGATAAATGGCGCGCGGTCGACAAGGAACACGCTAACCAGGCGACCGGGCGATCGTCGCGGACTTACGGGTAGAGCGGTCGAGGGGCGTTCGGTATGTACACCATTGCCGCGCTGACAGCACCACGTTCATGCTACCCGCGGGCGCGTGGCCTACCTGTCGAAAACCCATTGACCGCCGCACTCGACAACGCTAGGCCCGGATGCCGCCGGCCTGAGCCGCGGGGGTCGCCTTGGCGGCGGCGCTCCGCGCGGCTCTACCGGCGACGTACCCTGCATGGATACCGACGAACCCGCCACAGGTGAATCGTGGCGAGTACGCGGCCGGCTGCACCCCACGATGGCCGTCTCTTTCACACCGCAATGGTCGTCCGATATTAGAAAGGTATTGACAATCTCGCCGTCGCTGGGGTCACATCACAAGCCGAGACGGGCTTTCCGCCCGGCCCGACGGTGTGACGTACCCTTGTGAAGTGCCGCCGTCCGGTCGGCCGAGAAATGCTGTCGGGGGTTCTTCAGCGCAACACCCGCCCGCGCGGGGTATTTCGTGTTGCAAAAAACCATGATCCGATCGATCAAGGTGATGCCGATTCTCCGGCCAGGCGATCACCGCAGTCACCCGGCCCACCCGCCCCTTGTCTAGGAAGGTTTCCAGCAGTGACAATCCAGATGGCCGATATCGGGCAGTCGGGTAATGCTGCTCCCGAGGTGTCCGATCTGCTCCGCGACCTGCCCGCCGAAAGCGTCCCCATCCGGGATTTGATGCCGTCGATGTCGCCACGCAAAAAGGGCGAGGACCCCGCGCACGTCCGTCTCATCGTCGAGTCGGGCAACGATATCGACCCCCTGCTCGTACACCGCCCGACGATGCGTGTGATCGACGGTGCGCACCGCCTGCGGGCCGCCATATTAAGAGGCCGCACCGAAATTTCCGTCCAGTTCTTCGACGGCAGCGAGGCCGATGCGTTCGTCCTTTCCGCGCAGCTCAACATCAGGCATGGCCTGCCGCTGACAATGGAGGAGCGAAAGGCGGCGGCGCAGCGCATCCTTAAGTCGCATCCGCATTGGTCCGACCGTGCCGTGGCCGAGTCCACCGGCCTGAGCCCGTTCACCGTGGGGGCCTTGCGCCGCAAGGCGGGCTCCGGCGCGGACGCGCACTCCGGCAGCCGGGTCGGCAGGGACGGCAAGGTGCGGCCGATCAGCAGTGCAGAAGGCCGGCGCAGCGCCGCCGCCCTGTTGAAGAACGACTCCGAGATCTCCTTGCGGGAGCTGTCCCGGCGCACCGGGCTCTCCGTTGGCACCGTCCGTGACGTGCGGGATCGTCTCAGCCGTGGCCAGGATCCGATCCCCGCGCAGTTGCGTGCCGCGCCGGCCAGGCCGATGGGCCAGGCCGGGACGGCGCCGCCGCCCGGCCCCGATCGCTCCCCTGCTCCCGTGCCCGCGGGCGGTCCCGCACGCGGCCGGCCGGGACGGCCCCCACGGGATTGCGCCAACGCCGTGGAGACCGCGACCGCGGTACGCAAACTCGCCCGCGACCCATCCATGCGCGCCACCGAGTCACGCCGGATGCTTCTGCGGATTCTGCTCGCAACCGAAATGGACCAGACTCAATGGGAGGAGATCGCCGAGGCGATTCCGCCGCATTGCGTGCCACTGATCCGAGCCATCGTGCTCAAGCGCTGCGAGGACTGGAAGAAACTAGCGAACATGGTACCTCAGTAGACCGCGCAAGTCGAACACAGGACCATTCCCGGCCGTTCGCAGAAGACGGGCCGCCATTGAAATTCTTCCGCTTTCCGGGTCGGTGAATTATCGTCGCCGAAGAGCCGGAGGAGGTTAATCATGACGAGCCCCGCTTATCCGTCCGGAAACCAGGCGGAAGACGAGCTCCGCAAACTGAACCGAGCGACGGTCGAAAAGTACATGCATACTCTCGGGCAAGACCGCCTGCGCCGGCACCTGCTCTTCACCGAGGACGGCGTAGGCGGTCTTTGGACCACAGACACCGGTGCCCCGATCGCCATCCGCGGCCGGGACCGGCTGGGCGAGCACGCGGTCTGGTCGCTGCGCTGCTTCCCTGACTGGGTCTGGACCAACATCCAGATCTTCGAGACACAGGACCCCAACTTCTTCTGGGTGGAGTGCGACGGCGAGGGCGCCATCCTCTTCCCCGGGTATCCCGACGGCCACTACAAGAACCACTTCCTGCACTCCTTCCTCCTGGAGAACGGGAAGATCAAGCTTCAGCGGGAGTTCATGAACCCGTTCGAGCAGTTGCGCGCACTGGGCATCCCCGTACCTGAGATCAAGCGCGAGGGCATTCCCACCTGAGCCGGAGGTAACGGCTCCACACATGTCGCACCTCCCGATCTGGCCGGGCGGGCGTCCTCGACCCCGCCCCGGCCCAGGTCCCTTTGACCAGTGGAGACCCATGGACAGCACCATGGCAGGACTCCGGCTCAGCGAAGCGCAGCAGCAGCCGGAGTGGAGCGACACCTCACAAGTCAAGCGCGTCAGTGAGGTCCTGGCGGCACGTCCCCCGCTCGTGCGGGCCGAAGACGTACGCACCTTACATACCCACCTCACCGAAGTGGCAGCGGGCAGGGCCCTGATCGTCCAGGCCGGGGACTGCGCCGAAGATCCAGAGGAGTGCACGGCGGAGCACATCAGCCGCAAGTCGGCCGCCCTGGACGTGATGGCCGGCGCCCTGAAAATGATCAGTCATAAACCGGTGATCCGGGTCGGCCGGATCGGCGGCCAGTTCGCCAAGCCGCGGTCCAGCCCGGTGGAGAAGGTCGGCGACCTGACCCTGCCCGCGTACCGCGGCCACCTGGTGAACGGCCCCGAGCCCACGATGGAGAGCAGGCGCCCGGACCCGCTGCGCCTCCTCACCGGCTACATGGCGGCCAGCGACATCATGGAGCACCTGGGCTGGCGCGGCCCGTTCTCCCGCGCCGTGAGCGACCCCCCGGTGTGGACCAGCCACGAGGCGCTGCTGCTGGATTATGAGTTTCCGATGCTGCGCCAGGACCCGGCCGGCGCGCTGACCCTGACCTCCACGCACTGGCCGTGGATCGGCGAACGCACCCGCCAGGTCAACGGCCCGCACATCGCCATGCTCGCCGAGGTGGACAACCCGGTGGCCTGCAAGGTGGGGCCCGGCGTCAGCCCGGAGGAGGCCCTCGCGCTGTGCGAGCAGCTCGACCCCGACCGCGTTCCCGGACGGCTGACCCTGATCGCCCGGATGGGCGCCGACGTGGTCGCCGAGAAGCTGCCCCCGCTGGTCGAGGCGGTGCGCTACGCGGGGCACCCGGTCATCTGGCTGTGCGACCCGATGCACGCCAACACGGTCCGCGCGGCCGACGGCCGCAAGACCCGCGTGGTGGAGACGCTGATGCGGGAGGTCCGCGACTTCGTGCGCGCGGTGGAGCACGCCGGTGGCCTGGCCGGCGGCCTGCACCTGGAGACCACCCCCGATGACGTCACCGAATGCGTCGCCGACTCGGCGGGCCTGGACTCGCTGGGTGATCGCTACGAAAGCCTGTGCGATCCGCGGCTGACGCTGTGGCAGGCGGTCTCGGTGATCTCGGCCTGGGGCGAGTGAGGCGGACGATCCGACCAGAAAGGACGGCCATGCCCGGCATACCCCCGATCGAGCCCTATCCCCTGCCCACCGCCGGCGACCTGCCCCGCAGCATCGCCACCTGGACGCCCGACCCCGAGCGCGCGGTGCTGCTGATCCACGACATGCAGCGGTACTTCCTCAGCCCGTTCCCCGGGCAGATGCGCGCCGAACTGATCCGAAATATCGCCCTGCTCCGAACCCGCGCCGCCGCGCTCGGCGTCCCCGTCGGATACACGGCGCAGCCCGGCGACATGACCGAGGAGCAGCGCGGGCTGCTCAAGGACTTCTGGGGCCCCGGCATGCGCCGGACCCCGGAAGAGCAGGCCGTGGTGGACGAGCTGACCCCCGCGCCCGGCGACTGGATGTTCGGCAAGCTGCGCTACAGCGCGTTCTTCCGTTCCGACCTGCTCGCGCGCATCCGCGAGAGCGGCCGGGACCAGTTGGTCATCTGCGGCGTGTACGCGCACGTCGGGATCCTGGCGACGGCGATCGAGTCCTACACGAACGATCTTCAGACGTTCCTCGCCGGGGACGCGATCGGCGACTTCACCGCCGCGTACCACCGGCTGACCCTCAACTACGCCGCCGAACGCTGCGCGGTGGTGGTCACGGCGAAGGAGGTGTTCCCATGACAGGACCGCTCCCCGGAGTGCGAACCGAGGGCGACCTGCTCGCCACGGTGGTGGACCTCCAGGCGACCGCCTTCGCGCTGCTGCACCGGCCGGAGACCAACCGTCCCGACCTCCTCGACGTGCTCGTCGGCGAGGTCACCACCGTGACCGCGCTGGCGGACATCCCGCTGCCCCGCGACACCGCGCAGGCGGACGGCGGGCCGCGGCACGAGGTACTGGCCCTCATCCCCTACCGGCAGATCCGCGAGCGGGGCTTCATCTGCGCCGACGACGGCGCCCCGCTGATCGCGATGATCGTGACCGGCCAGCGGACGGTACCGATCGCCGACGCCCTCGCCCGGATCCCCGACCTGCCGATCGCCGTCTCCGAGGGGCGCTTCGACGTCGCGGACGATGACTACGCCGAGACCGTGCGCCGGGTGATCAAGGAGGCGATCGGCGAGGGCGAGGGCGCGAACTTCGTGATCAAGCGGTCGTTCGTCGTCGAGATCGACGGCTACACGCCGCGCAGCGCCATGTCCCTGTTCCGCCGGCTGCTCCAAATGGAGTCCGGCGCGTACTGGACCTTCATCGTCCACACCGGCACCCGTACGTTCGTCGGCGCGTCGCCGGAGCGGCACATCACCCTGAACGACGGCGTCGTCACGATGAACCCCATCAGCGGCACCTACCGCTACCCGCCCTCCGGCCCGACCCTGCCGGGCGTCATGGACTTCCTCGCCGACCGCAAGGAGTCCGACGAGCTCTACATGGTCGTGGACGAAGAGCTGAAGATGATGACGCGGATCTGCGAGCCCGGGGTGCGGGTGGTCGGCCCGCGCCTGAAGGAGATGTCCCGGCTCGCGCACACCGAGTACGTCATCGAGGGCGACAGCCGCTGGGACGTACGCGACATCCTGCGCGAGTCGATGTTCGCGCCGACGGTCACCGGCAGCCCGCTGGAGAACGCCTGCCGGGTCATCGGCCGGCACGAACCGCAGGGCCGCGGCTACTACAGCGGCGTCGCCGCGCTGATCGGCCGCGACGCGAACGGCGAGCGCACGCTCGACTCCTCCATCCTCATCCGCACCGCCGACATCGACAGCCAGGGCCAGGCGCGGATCGGGGTGGGGGCGACGCTGGTCCGCCACTCCGACCCGCTCGCGGAGGTCGCCGAGACCAACGCCAAGGCGGCGGGCCTGCTCGCCGCCCTGCGCATGCCCCAGGCCGAGCAGCTCGGCACGCACCCCGACGTCCGTGACGCGCTGGAGCGGCGCAACGCCACCATCGCGGGCTTCTGGCTGGGCTCCACGCCCAGGCGCACGCCCGCGATCCCGGGGCTGGCCGGCCGCAGAACGCTGATCATCGACGCCGAGGACACCTTCACCTCGATGCTCGACCACCAGCTCCGCTCGCTCGACATGCCGGTGACCGTGCGCGGGCACGGCGAGAGCCTGTCGTTCGAGGGCTACGACTTCGTGGTGCTCGGACCCGGCCCCGGCGACCCCCGCGACGAGACCCATCCCAAGATCGCCTACCTGCGGGCGGCGGTGGACGCGCTGCTGCGCGAGCGCCGGCCGTTCCTCGCGGTCTGCCTGAGCCACCAGGTCCTGAGCATCCGGCTCGGCTTCGAGGTGCGCCGCAAGGAGGCCCCCAACCAGGGGCTGCAAATGGAGATCGACCTGTTCGGCGAGCCCGAGCGGGTCGGCTTCTACAACACCTTCGCGGCCCGCTCGGAGCTGGACACGGCGGCGATCGGCGGCGTCGGCACGGTACGGATCTGCCGTGACCCGGTGACCGGCGAGGTACACGCGTTGCACGGCCCGCGCTTCTCCTCCCTCCAGTTCCACGCGGAGTCCGTGCTCACCCAGAACGGACCACGCATCCTCGGCTCCTCCATCGAAAGGGCGCTGAGCACATGACGGTGAACCAGACCGCACAACGCGGCCACACCTACGTGGTCGTGGACGCCTTCAGCGACACCCCGCTCCAGGGCAACCCGGTCGCGGTGTTCTTCGACGCCGACGACCTCGACGCGGGCCGGATGCAGAGCATCGCCAGGGAGATGAACCTGTCGGAGGTGACGTTCGTCCTTTCCCCCAAGCAGGGCGGCGACGCGCACATCCGCGTGTTCACCCCGGTCAACGAGCTTCCGTTCGCCGGCCACCCGCTGCTCGGCACGGCCGTCGCGCTGGGCGAGACGTTCCCCGGCGACCGGCTCCGGCTGGAGACCGCCATGGGGGTCATCGACTTCGCGCTGCGCCGTGCCGGCGGGAAGGTCGTCGCCGCCGAGATGGAACAGCCGATCCCGGTGTGGACGAAGTTCGACCGCGCGGACGAGCTGCTGGCCGCCCTCGGCGTCGCCGAGCCCGAGTTGCCCGTGGAGATCTACGCGAACGGGCCGCGGCACGTGTTCGTGGGGCTGCCCAGCGTGCCCGCGCTGTCGGCGGTCAACCCCGACCACCGGGCGCTGGCCGTGTTCCCCGACATGGCCACCAACTGTTACGCCGGTTCCGGCACGAGCTGGCGGAGCCGGATGTTCTCGCCCGCGTACGGGGTGACCGAGGACGCGGCGACCGGCTCGGCCGCCGGGCCGCTCGCCATCCATCTGGCCCGGCACGGCCGGGTGCGGTTCGGCCAGTGGATCGACATCCACCAGGGGGTCGAGATGGGCCGCCCCTCGCTGATGCGGGCCCGCGCGGACGGCGTGGGCGACCACATCGCGTCGGTGCGGGTCGAAGGCTCGGGCGTCACCGTCGCCCGCGGCCTGATCTACGTCTGAGGCGCCCCGGCGCCCCTCACCGGGAGGTGAACGTGAGCAGCAAGTTCGAGACCATCAGCGGGAGCACGGACCGCGCTTTTCCGGAGTACGACCTGCCGCCTGCCGAACCGCTCGGCCTGGCCCAGCAGTGGATCTCCACCGCGAAGGAGCTGGGCGTGCGCGAGCCGCTGGCCCTCGCGCTCGCCACCGCGGACGGCGACGGCCACGCCTCCAACCGGATGGTCGCCATCGTCGACGTCTCCGCCCGGGGCGTGATCTTCACCAGCCACCTCACCAGCAGGAAGGCGCGCGACATCGCGGCGACCGGCTGGGGTTCGGGGATGCTCTACTGGCGCGAGACCGCGCAGCAGTTGAGCATCTCCGGGCCGATCGTACGGCTGAGCGACTCCGAGGAGGAGGCGCTGTGGAACGCCCGCCCGGTACCGCTGCACTCCATGACCACGGCCTCGCGGCAGAGCGAGGCGTTCACCGACTTCGCGGACATCGCCCGGCTGCGTGAGGAGGCCGAGCGCCTGGGCGCGTCCGGGCTTCCGCTGCCGCGCCCGCCGCGGTTCGCCGCCTTCCGCCTGGAACCGGTCGTCGTCGAGTTCTGGGCCGCCGCGTCCGACCGGCTGCACCGCAGGCTGCGCTACGAGCGGCGCACGGACGGCTGGGAGGTCGCGCGGCTCCAGCCCTGACCGTCCGTCCCCGACCACCCCTCTCCAACAGATCACATGATAAGAAAGGCGAACTCTGTGTCCCAAACCACTACTCACACCGCCGGCGGCCATAGCGCCGAAGCCCGGTTCGATGCGATCGTCATCGGCGCCGGGTTCGGCGGGATCTACGCGGTGCACAAGCTCCGCAACGAGCTGGGCCTGCGGGTCCGCTGCTTCGACAAGGCGGACGGCGTCGGCGGCACCTGGTACTGGAACCGTTATCCCGGCGCCATGTCCGACACGGAGAGTCTGGTATATCGGTACTCCTTCGACCGGGAGCTGGCCCAGGAACTCGCCTGGAACCGGCGCTACATTCCACAGCGGGACATCCTGGGTTATCTACAGGCCGTCGTGGACCGGTACGACCTGGGCAAGGACATCCAGCTCAACACCACCGTCGAGGCCGCCGTCTATGATGAGGAGGCCAAACTGTGGACGGTGACAACAGACGGCGGCGAGTCGTTCTCGGCCCGCTACCTGGTCTCCGCGCTCGGCCCGTTATCAGCCGCCAACTTCCCGGACATCAAGGGCAGGGACACCTTCCAGGGCCGGCTGGTCCACACCGGCTCCTGGCCCGACGACCTCTCCATCGAGGGCAAGCGGGTGGGTCTCATCGGCACCGGCTCGACCGGGACGCAGTTCGTCTGCGCGGCGTCCAAGATCGCTGAGCACCTGACGGTGTTCCAGCGGACGCCGCAGTACAACGTCCCGTCCGGCAACGCGCCGGTGAGCCCGGAGTACCTGGCCGAGTACCGCGCCAACTACGACGAGATCTGGCGGCAGGTGCGCCGGTCGCGGGTGGCGTGCGGGTTCGAGGAGAGCGACGTCCCGGCCATGAGCGTGTCGGAGGAGGAGCGCCGGCGGGTGTTCCAGGAGAACTGGGACAAGGGCAACGGCTTCCGGTTCATGTTCGGCACGTTCTCCGACATCGCCACCGACCCGGCCGCCAACGAGGCCGCGGCCGAGTTCATCAGGTCGAAGATCAAGGAGATCGTGCGGGACCCGGAGACCGCGCGCAAGCTCAGCCCCACGGACCCGTACGCCAAGCGTCCGATCTGCAACGAGGACTACTACGAGAGCTTCAACCGTGACAACGTCACGCTCGTCAGCATCAAGGAGAACCCGATCCGGGAGATCACGCCCACCGGCGTGATCACCGAGGACGGCGTCGAGCACCCGCTGGACGTCCTGGTGTTCGCGACGGGCTTCGACGCGGTGGACGGCAGCTACAAGCGGATGGACATCCGGGGCCGTGGCGGCCTGAGCATGAACGAGCACTGGTCCGACGGCCCGACCAGCTACCTGGGCCTGGCCGTCACCGGCTTCCCGAACATGTTCATGATCCTCGGTCCGAACAGCGTGTTCAGCAACCTGCCCCCGGCCATCGAGACCCAGGTCGAGTGGCTCACCGAGCTGATCGGCGCGGCGGAGGCGGCCGGCCGGCCGGCCGTCGAGGCGGTCAGGGCCGCCGAGGAGACCTGGACGGTCACCTGCCAGCAGTCGGCGGACTTCACGCTCTTCCCCAAGGTCGATTCGTGGATCTTCGGGGCCAACATCCCGGGCAAGAAGAACAGGGCGATGTTCTACTTCGGCGGGCTGGCGTCCTACCGTGAGAAGCTCGACGCCGTGGTCACCGGCGGTTACGAAGGCTTCACCATGCAGTAGTGCGGAGTAGCACGGCTTCGGCCATGCGGTTGAGGACGATTCGGGTTTTGCCCGAATCGTCCTCTTTAGTTATTAATTCCGCGTCCTGGGGGTGTGCATTGCACAGATCCGCACCAAGCCGAATTCCTTGTTAGGGCCCCCGGGGGGGCGTTAACATATGGAGCATGAGTGAAACGACGATTCGCACCGACGACCAGCTCGCCACTTTCATCAACGTCATCGACGTGGACCCGGCGAAGCAGCAGGAGCTCATCGCCGTCCTGAACGAGGGGACGGAAAAGGTGATTTCCCAGAAGCCGGGATTCGTCTCGGTCAACATCATCGCCAGCAAGGACGGCAAGCGGGTCATCAACTACGCACAGTGGCGTAGCCCGGCCGACGTTCAGGCCCTCCTGAGCGACCCCGAGGCGCAGGCCTTCGCCAAGAGGGTCGCCGAGCTGGGCACCCCCGGTCCCGGCCTGTACTCCGTGAACGCCATCCACCACGCCTGACCTCCCGGGCACTCAGGGCTTACGCCATTCCCGGGCAGGAAGCCCCCCGGCGGGCCGCCCCGCCGGGGTCCAGTCCTCGCCCCTCATCGGCGCAGGGAGCACCTCTGTCATGAGCACCCAGGACACCGCTGACATCGTGATCGCCGGCGCCGGAATCGGGGGGCTGAGCGCGGCCCTCGCCCTGCACGCCCACGGCATCCGGGCTCTCCTGCTGGAGGCGGTCGATGACATCCGGCCGCTCGGCGTGGGCATCAACATCCAGCCCGCGGCCATCGCCGAACTGACCGCCCTCGGCCTGGGCGACGCGCTCGCGGAGACCGGCATCCCCACCCGCGAGCACCTCTACCTGGACAATCACGGAACGACTCTGTGGGCCGAGCCGCGTGGCATCGCGGCCGGGCACTCCAGCCCGCAGTACTCGTTGCACCGCGGCGAGCTACAGGTGATGCTGCTCAACGCGGTGCGCGAACGGCTCGGCGACGACGCCGTGCGCACCGGCGTCCAGGTCTGCGGCTTCGAAGAGACCGGCGGCGGCGTCCGCGTCCATGCCCACAGTCGCTCCACCGGCGCCGCCGCCTTCCAAGGGGCCGCCCTGATCGGCGCCGACGGCGCCCGCTCGGCGGTCCTCGCGCAGCTCCACCCCGGCGCCGGGAAGATCTCCCCCGGGGGCGTGCGGATGTGGCGCGGCGTCACCGAGATGGACGAGTTCCTCGACGGCCGCACCATGATCCTGGTCAACGACCGCAAGACCACCAGGATCATCGCCTACCCCATGTCCGCGCGACACTTCCGGCGCGGAAAGGCCCTGGTCAACTGGGTGTGCATCGTCTCCATGCGCACCGACGCCGACGACGTCCAAAGCCGCGCGGGCAGCGTCGAAGAGGTCCTGCCCTACTACGCGAACTGGGACCTCGGGTGGCTCGACATCACGGACCTGCTGTCCCGCAGCGAGCGGATCCTGACCTACCCGATGGTGGACCGCGACCCGCTGCCGGTCTGGGGCCGCGGCCGGGTGACCCTGCTCGGCGACGCGGCGCACCTGATGTACCCGATCGGGGCCAACGGCGGCTCACAGGCGATCCTGGACGCCACCACCCTGGCCACCGAGCTGGCGGCCGGAGGTGACATCCCCGCCGCCCTGCAACGCTACGAGGCGGTCCGCCGACCGGCGACGACGGCCATCGTGCTCGCCAACCGCAACATGGACGGCGCCGAGCGCGCGGTCGCGCAGGGTGACCGCGGCGACCAGGGAAGCGCCCTCGCCGAGATCACCAGCAGCTATCGCGCGGTGGTCGAACAGCGCCGGCCGGCTAATTGAACAAAAGACGGCACGACAAATACCCGGAGCCCATCGATAAATGCGGTCGAATTCATCCGGCCACACCGGGAACGCATCCGGTAAGAGCACCCGCCACTTCCCTGGCACTCGTCGAGTCTTCACCTCCGGGTCGGGGAACCACATTTGAAAAAGCAGAGACCGCCGGCGTGGCAATGAATTGCCCGCGCCGGTCACCGGCGGCCTCTGCGCGACCGATCGTGTCACCGACTATGACGTACCGCTCCAAGAAAAGGTGACATCCTGGCCCGCCCCCCCTGGCCCGGCCGGCGCCCCCCCACCGCCGGCCGGGCCCACCTCCCGCTCTTGCCCGATCAGGCCCGCCCGTCCGGATGGGCGGGCCAGGGCTCGGCGTCGGGCCGTGGCGCGGCGAGCGCCAAGATCTCGGACCTGGCCTCCGCCAGCGATCGGCGGCCGAGCACCTGGAAGCGGGCCAGCTTCGGCACGTCGCCCGCCCTGGTCATCTCGGCGTGGATCACGTGCAGGTTGTCCTCGGGCACGCCCAGCTCGGTGAAGTAGGCGCGTAGGTAGCACGTCTGGAAGTCGAAGTCCTCGCGGGGCGTGCCGGGCAGGTAGCAGCCGCCCCGCGCGGTGACCACCACCACCTCGGTGTCGCGGAGCACGCTCTCCCCGGTCACGGCGTCGGTGAAGGCGCCGGGAAAGGTGATCCGGTCGATCCACGCCTTCAGCGCGGCGGGCACCGAGAAGTTGTACATCGGGACGCCGAGCAGCACCGTGCCCGCGGCGCGGACCTCGTTGATCAACGGCAGCGTGAGCGACCACTCCCGGGCCTCGCCCGGCCCTTCGGCCAGCGCGGACACCGCGCCCAGCGGAACGTTGCCGCGCCGTTCGCTGCGCAGGCCGAGGGCGACGAAGTCGGACGAGATCAACGACACCGGGTGGGCCGCCAGGTCGCGGTACCGGTATTCGGCGCCGGGGTGCCGCCGACGCCAGGTCTCCGCGAACAGGGCGGTGAGCTGACGGCTGGTCGAGTCGCCGGGGCGGCTGGCGCTGGAGTCGAGGTGCAGCAGGGACCGGGCCGGGCCGCCGGGCTCGCGCAGCCGGCCGGGAGCGTGCTGCTGGAGATAGATATCCGACATTTCCTATTGCTCTCAGTAATCGTCTCTGGTCGTTGGCCGTCATCTAGGTGACGCAGGGTGACCATGAAAGGTGACCTGAGCGCAGGTAAAATCTCGCCCGCTCGCCGGCGCGGGCGGGGATCAGGCGTGCAGGGCGTCGCGAAGGGTGTGGATCGCCTGGTCGATCGCCGCCTGGGCGGCATTGGTCTCCCGCAGGGCGTTCAGCATCACGAAGTCGTGGATGACGCCCGCGTAGCGGGTCGCGGTCACCGGGACCCCGGCCTGGCGGAGCTTGGCGGCGTACGCCTCGCCCTCGTCGCGCAGGACGTCGGCCTCGGCGGTGATGACCAGCGCCGGGGGCAGCCCGGCCAGCTCGTCGTGGGTGGCCCGCAGCGGGGAGGCGGTGATCTCGGCGCGCTGGGCGGGGTCGGTGGTGTACTGGTCCCAGAACCACTGCATGCCGTCGCGGCGCAGGAAGTAGCCCTCGGCGAACTGCTGGTAGGAACCGGTGTCGAAGGCGGCGTCGGTGACCGGGTAGAACAGCACCTGGGCGCGCAGCGGCGGCAGGTCGCCGCGCTGCTTGGCCATCAGGGTCAGCGCAATGGCCATGTTGCCGCCGACCGAGTCGCCGGCCACCGCGATCCGGGTGGCGTCCAGCCCACTGGCGGCGCCTTCGGCGGCGACCCAGCGGGCCACGGCGTAGTTCTGCTCGATCGCCACGGGGTAGCGCGCCTCCGGCGAGCGGTCGTACTCGGGGAAGACGACGGCCGCCCCGGTGCCGATGGCCAGTTCACGGACCAGCCGGTCGTGGGTGTGGGCGTTGCCGAACACCCAGCCGGCGCCGTGGATGTAGATGATGACCGGCAGCGGGCCGGTGGCCCCTTGCGGCTTGACGATGCGGGCCTGGACCGATCCGGTCGGGCCGCCGGCCAGGGTGACCCATTCCTCGTCCACTTCCGGCTTGGCGACGTCGCCGGCCTGGACGTCGTCGACGGTGGCGCGGCCCTGGTCCACAGGGATCTGGAAGAGGTAGGGCGGGTTGGCGGTGGCCTCGGCGAACGCGGCGGCGGCCGGTTCGAGGACAACGGCGGTCATCGGAGTGCTCCCTTGCTCGGTCCCCCGGTGGGGGTGGTTCTTCGTACGAGCAAGACACTAGAACACGTTTCCCTCGTGCGCAAGCTAATCAGAATCAATTAACTTTTGAGCGCTCTGGAGGTAGCATGCCCATATGACCTCCATCGACACCACACCCGCCGCCCCGCCACCCCCGCTCGACGGCCAGGAGGAGTTCCGCCGCCTGGACGAGTTCGTCTGCTTCACCCTGTACTCCGCCCAGCGCGCCGTGATGTCGGCCTACCGCCCGCTGCTGGACAAGGTCGGCCTCACCTACCCCCAGTACCTGGTCCTGGTCGCCCTCCACGAGAACGGCCCGTCCCTGGTCAAGGGCCTGGGCGCGAAGCTCCACCTCGACTACGGCACCCTCACCCCGCTGCTCAAGCGGCTGGAGGCGGCCGGCCTCGTCACCCGCCGCCGCCGCTCCGATGACGAGCGCCTGGTCGAGGTCTCCCTCACCGACGAGGGCGTCGCGCTGCGCTTCCAGGCCAACGAGATCGTCCCGTCCCTGGACTTCGCCCTGGGCCTGACCGACGCGGAGCTGGATCAGGTCAAGACGCTGCTGCGGCGGATGACCGCCAACGTCGCCGCGCACACCGGCGCCACCGCCTGACCCACCGCCCCGCGACCTGTAGTCAGCGGGCCACCGCCTGGCGGTAGGTTTCGTCGGAGGTGAGGAGGTTTCTGTGGGTGTCCTCGGCGGTGATGGTGCCGCCGTCGAGGACGAGGACGCGGTCGGCGGCGTCCAGGATGGCCGGGCTGCTGGTGATCACGATGGTGGTGCGGTCGTGGCGGAGGCCGGTGAGGTTGCGGGCGATGAGTTGTTCGGTGACCGCGTCCACGGCCGTGGTCGGGTCGTGGAGGACCAGGACGGCGGGGTCGGCGGCCAGGGCGCGGGCCAGGGAGAGGCGTTGGCGCTGGCCGCCGGACAGGTTGGCGCCGCGGTCGCGGACGGCGTGGTCGAGTCCGTCGCGGTGGAGGGCGACGACGTCGGTCAGCATGGACGCCTCGACGGCCTCGGGGATCATGCGGCCGGCGTCGGCCGGGTCGATGTTGGTGCGCAGGGTGCCGGCGAAGATCTCCGCGTCGTACGGGTTGACCAGCAGATGCTCGCGTACCGCGTCGATCGACAGGTCCGTGAGCGGGTGGCCGCCGACGCGCACCACGCCCTCGTACGCGTCCGGCGGCACGTTCGCCGCCAGGATGGACACCAGGTCGGCCGCCTCCCGGGCCTGGTAGGCGGCGATGGCCACGAACTCGCCCGCCGACACATGGAACTTCAGGTCGCGCAGCGCGCCGTACCGCACGCCGTCCAGCTCAAGCCCGCCGTCCCCGGACGGCCGGGCCGACCCCGGGGTGAGGACCGGCGGCGCGGCCAGCACCAGCGCCATCCGCTCGGCCGACGCCCGCGCCACCACCACGTACTTCGGCATCTCCGAGAACAGTTTGAGCGGTTCCATGATGAACTGCGCCAGCCCCACGGCCATCACGAGCTGCCCGATGGTGATGTCGCCGCTCAGCGCCTCCCAGCCGGCGGTCAGGGTGACCGCGGCGGCGAGGATCGCGTTGAGGGTCAGCGCGGTACCGGCGTACGCGCCGTTGACCTTGGCGACCGCGACCGCCTGGTTCCTGGCCTCGGCGCTGAGCCTGCGGTAGGACAGAAAGGCCGCGTGGTTGCCGCCGAAGCCGTGCAGCGGGCGCAGGCCGCTGATCAGGTCGGCGACCTTCGCGCCGGCCCGCGCCACCCGGGCCTGCTGCTCGCGCGTGCCGTCGCCGATCCGTTTGGACATCACGCTCAGGATCGACAGGATCGCGACGGTCCCCACGATCACCAGCAGGCCGAGCCGGACGCTGGCGATGCCCAGCGCCACCGCCGTGATCAGCACCGCGACCAGTGAGCTGATCAGCAGCGGCACCACCTCGATGATGTCGGCGGTCTGGTCGGCGTCCTCGGTGGCGATGGTCAGCACCTCGCCGGACTTCAGGCCGGTCTTCCTGGCCACCGGCTGGAGCCCGCAGGCCGCGACCCGCACCCGCCAGCGGTGCGCCTCGGTCGTGTTGGCCTTCTGCAGGATGCGCATGCCGAACCGCCACGACAGCGAAACGGTCGTGATGATCACGGCCAGCGCGGCGATCGACAGGGCCAGCGAGCCCAGGCCGCGCTCCCGCATGGTGTGCTCGACGATCAGGCCGAGCGCGATGGGGAAGGCGGTCTCGCCCGCCTGGTACATGCCCATGAGCAGGGTGCCCCAGGCCATCGCGCCGGCGTTGCGGCGCAGCGCGGTCCGCAGGATGGCCGCCCCGGTGCGGGGCTCTGGCCGGTCAGGAGTGGTCATCGAGGTGCCGGGCAATCGCTTCGGGGGTTCGCAGGGTGAGCAGGTCGCGGATGGTGATCACGGGGCCGTACTCGCGGCGGAGCAGCCCGACCAACCGTACCGCCAGCATGGAATGCCCGCCGAGGGCCCCGAAGTCGCTCACCGCGCTCACCTCGTCGTCGTCCAGGTCCAGGGCCTCGGCGAAGTACTCGCACACCACGGTCTCGGTCTCGGTCGCCGGGCCGCGCTCACCGCCCGTGGTCAGCGCGCCGAGCGGCCTGGCGGGCGGCAGGGCCTTGGTGTCGGCCTTGCCGTTCACGGTCAGCGGGATGTGATCGACCTGGGCGTAGTGCGTGGGGCGCAGGTAGTCGGGCAGCCCGGCGCCGACCTCGGCGGCGACGGCCGCGAGGTCCGAGCCGGCCAGCACCAGGTAGGCGGCCAGCCGGTACGCGCCGTCCACCTGCGGGTCGGACTGGGCGACCGCGGCGGCGAACCGCACCGCCGGATGCGCCGCGAACGCCGCCTCGACCTCGCCGGGCTCGACCCGGTGGCCGCGGATCTTGACCTGCTGGTCGGTACGGCCCAGGTAGGTGAGGTTGCCGTCGGGGCGGCGGGCGACGAGGTCGCCGGTGCGGTACATGCGCATCCCCGGACGGCCGAACGGGCAGGCCACGAACCGGTGCGCGGTCTGGCCGGGCTGCCCGAGGTAGCCGCGGGCGATGCCGATCCCGGTCACGTACAGCTCGCCGGGCACGCCGTCCGGCACCGGCCGCAGCCATGGGTCAAGTACGTACACGTCGGTGTTGTCGATCGGCACGCCCACCACCGGGTCCGCGCACTCGAAGGTGCCGACGCCGAGGGTGTTGATGGTGTACTCGGTGGGCCCGTACAGGTTGTAGCCGGCCGTCCCCGGGGTCTCGGCCAGCCGCCGCCACAGCGCCGGGGTGACCGCCTCGCCGCCGAGCAGCGCCAGCGGGGGCCGCCGCGCGGGGTCGTCGAGCAGCCCTTCGGCCACCAGTTGCTGAGCGTAGGTGGGGGTCACGTTGATCACGTCGATCCGGTGCGCGAGGCAGTACCCGACCAGCCGGGGCGCGTCGCGGCGCAGTTCCTCGTCGCAGATGTGCACCTCGTGGCCGTCGGCGAGCCACAGCAGCTCCTCCCACGACATGTCGAACGCGAACGACACCGTGTGCGCGATCCGGAAGACCCGGTGGCCGTGCTCGGCGAGCACCGGCTCGAAGATCCGGCGCTGGTGGTTGATCAGCATGTTGGTCAGCCCGGCGTACTCGGTGACCACGCCCTTGGGGCGGCCGGTCGATCCGGAGGTGTAGATCGTGTACGCGGGATGGCGCAGCCGGGCGGGGTCGCCGGGCGCGAACGTGACGTACGGGTCGGCGGGCGGCAGCGGGCGGTCCAGCTCGATCAGGTCGCCGGTCAGGCGGGGGGTCACCGCGCTCACGGTGAGGATCACGTCCGGGCGGGCGTCCGCGACGATGGCGTCGATCCGCTCGTCGGGGTGGTCGAGTTCCAGCGGGACGTACGCCGCGCCGGTCCGCAGCACCGCGAACAGCGCCACGATCGAGTCGAGCGAACGCGGGATCGCGATGCCCACGGTCCTTTCCGGGCCGATGCCGCGCCCGGCGAGCACGCCCGCCACCGCGCGGCTGCGGTCGCGCAGCGCGGCGAACGTCATGCTCCGGCCGTCCGCCACCAGCGCGACCCGCTCCGGATGGCGGTCGGCGGCCCGGTCGAACCGGTCCACCACGGTGTCGGTGCCGACGTCCGTGCGCGGCCCCGGGGCGGGCGCGGGGGCGAGGCCGGGCAGCGCGCCCAGCGGGCCGGTGGATCGGGCCAGGTCGCCGAGTACGCGCAGGTAGTCGTCCAGCAGGCGGTGGGCGTGGGCGGCGTCGCCGTACCGGTACTCCAGCTTGACCGTGAGCCGGTCGCCGGGCGTGACGACCCAGGTGAACGGGTAGTGCGTGGAGTCGTCGGCCCGCACGGCGGTGATGCCGTGCCTGGCGTTCATCCGCGCGAACGCGTCGAGGTCCAGGAAGTTCTGGAGCACGAACAGGTTGTCGAACAGGGTGTCGTGCCCGCCGGCGCGCTGGATCTCGCCGAGCCCCAGGTGCTCGTGTTCCATCGCGGCGACCCGGTCGGCCTGCACGGCGGAGAGGTACTCCGCCACCGTGTCAACGGGCCGTGGGCGGGTCCACATGGGGACCGTGTTGAGCAGTACGCCGACGACCTCGGCCAGGCCCTCGCCCTCGCGGCCGGACACGGTCACGCCGAACACGGCGTCGCCGCGGCCGGTCCGTGCGCCGAGCAGCAGGCCGAACGCGCCGGTCAGGACGGAGTTGAGGGTGACGCCGTGGGCCTTGGCCGTGGTGCGCAGGCGTTCGGAGTCTTCGGCGGACAGGGTGCGGACGAGCGCGGGCGGCAGGTCTTCCGAGAGCGTGGGCGCGGGCCCGGCGAGCAGCGTCGGGCCGGACAGGCCGGTCAGGTGGCCGGCCCAGAAGCGTTCGGCGGCCGAGGCGTCCCTGGCGGCGAGCGCCCGCGTGTGGTCCTCGAAACTCGGGGCGGCGGGGACCGGGTCGAGTGGATCTCCGTCGAGGACGGCCTGGTAGGCGTCGAACAGGTCGCGCAGCACGATCTCCCGTGACCAGCCGTCCCACAGCAGCAGGTGGTAGCTGAGCAGCAGGCCGTCACGGTCGTCCGGCAGGCGTACCACGGTCAGCCGGACCAGCGGCGGTTCGGCGGGGTCGAAGCCGGTGGCGCGGTCGCGGGCGCGCAGTTCTTCGACGTCGGCGTCTGACGAGAGTACGGCCGTGCGGACGTCCACCCGGCGGCCCGCCGCGAGGACCTGCACCGGGGTCCCGTCGTCGGCGGTGGCGAAACCGGCGCCGACGACCGGGTGCCGGGCGATCACGTAGGCCATCGCCTCGGCCAGGGCGGCGGTGTCCAGCCGCCGGTCGAAGGCGAAGTAGCTCTGGGCGACGTAGTGGCCGGTCGAGCCGGTCAGTTGGGCCTGGTAGTACAGGCCCTTCTGGAGGGGGGTGACCGGTGCGGTGCGTACGGCGGTGGCGTCGGCGATCTGCTTCAGCGCGTCGAGCCAGTGGCCGGTCAGCTCGTCGGGGACGCCCTCGGCGAGGGTGAAGGTGGCGCGCAGGGTTTCGGCGTCGAGCCATGCGTTGACCTCGACGGCGTACGGGCTTTGCCGGTGCCGGTCGCCGCCGGTGATGGGCAGGGCCTGGGCCTCGGTGGCCCGGCCCAGGTAGTTGAACAGGACCTGGGGGCGGGTTTTGAGGAGGGGGGCGGTCTGCGGGTTGAGGTACCTGAGGCGGCCGTAGGCGATGTGGCGGTGTTCGTCGGGTTGGCGTTCGGTGACCTCGCGGGCCGCGGCGACGGGGTCGGTGTGCGCGGTGAGCCGGACCGGCGCGATGGCGGTGAACCAGCCGAGGGTGCGGGTGTAGTCGTGGTGTTCGAGCATCGGGACCCGGCCGTGCCGTTCCAGGTCGATCGCCAGGTCGGTGGGGTCGGGCTGGATGTGGGTCAGGGCGGTGCGCAGCGCGCCGCACAGGAGTTCGGTGAGGCCGGTGCCGAGTACGCCGGGCGCGGTACGGGTCACGCTCGCGGTCAGGGCGGGCGGGAGGTCCACGGTGATCTCGTGCCGCCCGCCGGTCGTGGGCAGCGGGGCGGGGGCTTGGAGGGTGTGGATCCAGTGCCCGAGGCCGTCGATGTCGTGCGCGGACGCGGTGGCCAGGGCGTCGGCGTACTCGGCGTAGGAGGTGGTGGGCGGCGGCAGGGGCGCGCCGCGCATGGCGGTGGCGAGGTCGTCCAGCAGGATCAGCCAGGACACCGCGTCGATGGCGATGTGGTGCGCGGTGACGACGAGTGTGCGGGTCGCGTCCAGCCAGGTGAACGCGACCACCTCGCCCGCCTCGGGGTCCAGCCGGTCGGCGGCCTCGTCCGCGGCGGCGGCGGGGTCGTCCGTGTCCGCCCGGACGAGGGTCACGGCACGGGCGGGTTCGGTACGCAGGGCCCAGACCCCGTGCTCGGCCCGCAGGCGCATCCGCAACGCGGGGTGCGCGGCCACAACGGCGTTCACGGCCCGCTCGGCCTCGGCGAACCCGGGCCCCGGTAGCACCCTGGCCTGGGCGAACCTGCTGAGCGAGCCGCCGATCTCACGCTGCCGCAAAATGATCGGCGTCGGCGTCAGCGGCCCGTCCGCGGGCCGGACGGGTTCGGGTACGCGCGGCACTTCGACCCCCACCCGCCCGGCGAGCGCCCGCGGCGTCCGGTACAGGAACACATCCCGCGGCGTGATCGCCAACCCCCGCGCCCTGGCCTGGTTGACCAGGGCTATCGCCACGATGCTGTCCCCTCCAGCGGCAAAGAAGTCCGTCTCCCCGCCCACCTCACCCCCCGGCAACACCTCCCCAAAAATCCCCGCCAACACTGCCTCGGCCGCAAGCGGCCGACCGGCGGAATGGGCCCCGCCCGCGCCCTTCGGCGCGGCGGCAGCCCCCGCCGCGAATTCGGCCCCGACCGGCCGCGCGGCGGGCTCCGCCCCAGGCCCCCCGCCCCAAACGCCGGCCTGCCGCGCAGCGGCGGCCTCGGCTGCGAACGGCGCGGCTCCGGACCCGGGCGGTGTGGCTTGCCGTGCGGCGCGGGGATCGGTCCCCTGCTTCCCGTCCCTGTCCTCCGGGCCGGGGACGACCTTCCCGGCCGCTGCCTGCCCGGCGGGGGCACCGGGGCCCGGCTCCCCTTCCCAGGTGGGGCGGTGGGTGAGGGATCGGCGGTCCAGTTTGCCGTTGATGGTCAGAGGGAGGGCGGGGATGGGGAGGACTTGGGCCGGGATCATGTGAGAGGGGAGGGTGGTGGCCAGGAGTGCGGGGAGGTCGGATGGGGGGTGGCCGACGATGTGGGCCGTCAGGTGGTCGCCGGTTTCGGCGACGGTGACGGCGACGTCCACCACGCCGTCGAGGCGTCGGATCGCGGACTCCACCTCGCCCAGTTCGATCCGGAAGCCCTTGAGCTGCACCTGGTCGTCGGCCCGGCCGACGAACTCCAGTGAGCCGTCCAGGGTGCGGCGGGCGAGGTCGCCGGTGTGGTACATCCGGGAGCCGTCGCCCGCGAAGGGGTCGGCCACGAACCGGCTCGCGGTGAGCCCCGGCCGGCCCAGGTAGCCGAGGGAGACCTGGGCGCCGGCGACGTAGATCGCGCCGACCCGGCCGGGCGGGACCGGGCGGAGCCGGTCGTCGAGCAGGTGGGTGACCAGGCCGGGGATCGGGCCGCCGATCGGGCTGGCGGTCCCCTCGAAGTCGGCGTCGGTCAGCGCCCGGTGCGTGACGTGGACGGTGGTCTCGGTGATGCCGTACATGTTGACCAGCGCGGGCGAGCCGGTGCCGTGCCGCTCGACCCAGCCGCGCAGCCGTCCGAGGTCCAGCGCCTCGCCGCCGAAGACGACCAGGCGCAGCGCGGGCAGCGGCTCGCCGACGTGCCGGTCCGCCTCGATGAACTGGTAGAACGCCGACGGGGTCTGGTTCAGCACGGTCACGCCGCGCTCGCGGACCAGCCGGTGGAAGTCCACCGGGGAGCGGGTCAGCGCGTACTCCGGCACCAGCAGCTCGCCGCCGTGCGCCAGCGCCCCCCACAGCTCCCACACCGCGAAGTCGAACGAGTAGGAGTGGAACTGGACCCACACGTCGCGCGGGCCGAAGTCCAGATCGGGCCGGGTGTTGGCGAGCAGGGTCACCACGCTTGAGTGCGGGACCACCACGCCCTTGGGCCGCCCGGTCGAGCCGGAGGTGTAGATCACGTACGCCGGATCGTGCCACCCGGCCTCGGGCCCGGCGGCAGCCGAAGGCGGTTCGTCGCCCTGGACCAGAACGCGCGCCCCCACGCCCGCCCTGGACACCAGCTCCGTGAAACGGTCCCGCTGGTCGGGGGCCACCAGCACGACCCGGGGCGCGGAGTCGGTGAGGAGGTACGCGAGCCGTTCGTCCGGGTACGCGAGGTCCAGCGGCACGTAAGCGCCGCCCGCGCTGACGATCCCGACCAGCGCCACGACCTGCTCGGCCGATCGCGGCACGGCGACGGCGACCCGCTCCCCCGGCCCGACACCCGCCGCGCGCAACGTCGCGGCCAGCCGGTCCTTGGCCTCCGCCAGCTCCCCGTAGGTCAGGGACCGGGTGGTGCCGTCCAGCGCGCACTGGGTGACGGCGGTGGCGGCCGGGTCGCGCCCGGCGGCGGCGTCGAAGAGCCCGCCCAGGGTGATCGGCGTGATCCGGGCGGAGGGCCGCACCAAAGAGCCGGCCAAGGCGTCCGGCCGGGTGAGCAGGCCGGTCAGGGCCCGGACGAAGGTGTCCAGCACGGCCCGCGCGCCCGGCTCCCGCAGCAGTTCGCCGTCGTAGATCAGGTTGAACCGCGGCCGGCCGCCGGGGGCGCGTTCCACCACCAGCGTCAGCGGGTAGTGCGGCGCGCCCTCGTTCCCGATGCCGGTGATCGCGAACTCGTCGCCGGGACGGCGCAGCCCGGCCACGTCGGCCGCGACGTCGAACACCACCAGCGTGTCGAACAGCGGCCCGCCGCCCGCCTGGCGGCCGATCCTGGTCAGCGAGACGTGCTGGTGCGGCAGCACCGCGCCCTGATGGTCCCGTACCGAGGCCAGCAGGTCGCGCGCCGTGGTGCCGCCCGCCCACCGGACCCGCACCGGGATCGTGTTGATGAACAGGCCCACCATGTCCTCGATGCCGGGAACGTCCGCGTCCCGCCCGGACACCGTCGAACCGAATACCACGTCCGTGCCGGGCAGGATCGTGCCCAGCGTCACCGCCCACGCCGCGTGCACGGCGACGCTCAGCGGCACGCCCGCCGTACGGGCGGCCCCGTCGATGTCGGCGTCGGGCACCACGGCGGTGTCGGCGAACCGGCCGCTCGGCGTGTGCCCCTCGGCGACCAGCGAGGGGCCGGGCAGCCCGGCGAGCCGGTCGCGCCACACCTCGTCGCTCGCGGCGGCGTCGCGTTCGGCGAGCCAGCGCACATAGTCGGCGAAGCCGCCCCTCGGGTACACCGACCCCGGCGCGTGGTACTCCGCCAGCAGCGCGCGCAGCATCGGCGGCACGGACCATCCGTCGGCCACGATGTGATGCACGGTCTGCACCAATACGGACCGGCCGGGGCCCGTGCGGACGAGCGTGTACCGCATCAGCGGCCCGGCCGCCAGGTCGAACCCGGACAGGCGGTCCCGCTCGGCGAGGTCGCGGATCTCCTCGTCGGTGATGCCCGGCCGGTCCAGCGTCGTGAACGGGGCCCGCGCGCCGCTCTCCAGCACCGACACCACCCGCCCGTCGGCGAGCGCGACGAACCGGGCGGCGAGGTTCGGATACAAGGCGAGCAGCCGGGTCGCCGCCGCCGCGAGCCGGTCGGCGTCCACGTCGCCGTCCAGCGTCAGCAGTTGCTGTTCGACGTAGCTGCCCGCCGAGTCGTCGTCGAAGACCGAGTGGAAGTACAGGCCCTCCTGCAACGGGGTCAGCGGCAGGATGTCGCGCAGCGCCGGGCCGTCCAGGGCGTCCACGTCGGCCTGGGTCAGCCGCACGAGAGGAAAGTCGCTGGGCGAGTGGCCGCCGTGCTCCAGCGCGGCGAGGCCGGTCAGGGCCGCCAGGAAGTACTCGCCGAGCGTGGCGACGTCCTCGCCGGTGAACAGCCCCTCGGGCCAGGAGATGTTCGTGACCAGCTCGTATTCGCCGGTCGGGCCGGGTTCGGCGATGGCGTTGAACTCCAGCGGGCGCGGCAGGCGCATCTTCGGGTCGCGTCGTTCGCCGAGCTGCCCGGTCGTGCCGGCGGGCCGCCAGTCGCCCTCCTCGCCCGCGTCGAAGCGGCCCAGGTAGTTGAACAGCACCTGCGGGGCAGGCGCGTCGAACCGGACGCCGGCCAGGTAGCGCAGCGCGCCGTAGGACACGCCGTTGTCCGGCACCCGGGCGAGGTCTTCCTTGACCGCCTTGAGCGCGGCGGCCAGGTACTCCGGCGCGGTGAAGTCGGCCGCCGGGCCCGGGTCCACGACCACCGGGAACAGGGTCGTGAACCAGCCGACGGTCCGTGACAGCTCGGGCTCCGCCGGCTCCGCCACGAACCGGCCCTCGCGGCCGTGGCCTTCGAGTTCGATGTGCGCGAAGGTCTGCTCCTGCCCGAGGTCGCGCCGCCACCGGGCGAGGGCGACGGCGAGCCCGGTCAGCAGTACGTCGTTGACGCCCGCGTGGAACCGCGCCGGGATCTCGCCCAGCAGCGCGGCGGTGACCTTGGGATCGGCCGGTACGGCCAGCACCCGCTCCCGCGCGACGGTGTCGGCCGCCGACAGTTCACGCCTGCCCAGCCGTACGTCCGGCCCCGGGAGCGGACGCCGGTAGTAGGCCGGGTCCGCGTCGGCCGCCGCCCGTTCCAGCAACTGCGTCCAGCGCCGGAACGACGTGCCGGGCGCGGGCAGCTCGATCGGCTCCCCCGCGCCGACCTGCCGCCAGGCCGTGGCCAGGTCCTCCATCAGGACCCGCCAGGACACGCCGTCGACCACCACATGGTGGACGGCCAGCACCAACTGCCGCGCCGCGCGCCGCCAGACCGCGCGCAGCATCACGCCGCCGTCCGGGTCTAGCCCGTCGATGGCCAGGTCGACGCACTCGTCCAGCGGCCGGTCGCTCTCCCGCCACCCGGCGACGGCCCCGTCCGCGGCCGGTACGTCAAAGCCCCAGAGGTCGCCGCGAACCAGCCGGGCGCGCAGCATGTCGTGCCGCCTGACCAGGGCGTTCAGGATCTCGGTGAGGGCATCGGGGGTCAGGTCCGCCGGGGTGTTCAGCGCGACGGACTGCACGAAGCCGTCGATCGCGTCCGTGGTCTCGCCGAGCCACCGCACGATGGGCGACCCGGTGACGGGGCCGGTGGCGATGTCGCGGTGATCCGCGGTGGCGACGTCCTCGCGGCTCGCCACCGCGGCCAGCGCGCCGATCGTACTGTTGGTGAAGATCTGCCGCACGGTGACGTACAGGCCGGCCCCGCGCAGCGCGGCCAGCAGCGAGATCACCAGGATGCTGTCCCCGCCGAGCAGGAAGAAGTCCTGGTCCACGCCGACCCGCTCCAGCTTCAGCACCGACGCGACCGCCGCGCACACCAGGCGCTCGTTCTCGGTGGCGGGCGGGACGACGGCGGCGGTCTCGATCACCGGCTCGGGCAGCGCGCGCCGGTCCAGCTTGCCGTTCGGGGTGAGCGGGAACTCCGGCAGCACCACGATGTGCGCGGGGACCATGTACTCGACCAGGTGCTCGGCGGCCCACGCCTTGACCTCGTCGGCGCGCAGGTCCTCGCTCCCGGTCGCCGGGATCACGTACCCCACCAGGTACGTGCCGTCCGCCGTGTTCTTCTTGGCCACCACGCAGGTGTGCCGCACGCGGGGGTGCTCGGCGAGGCCGGCCTCGACGTCCTCGATCTCCAGCCGCATGCCGCGGATCTTGACCTGGTTGTCGGCCCGGCCCAGGAAGTCCAGTGAGCCGTCCGGGGCGAACCGGGCGAGGTCGCCGGTCCGGTACAGCCGGGACCCGTCCGCGGCGAACGGGTCGGCCACGAAGCGGGAGGCGGTCAGGCCAGGCGCGTTGACGTATCCGCGGCCGAGCAGGAACCCGCCGGCGTACAGCTCGCCGCCGACGCCGGCCGGGACCGGGCGCAGTTCGTCGTCCAGCACGTAAAGCCGGGTGTTGGGGTTGGCCCTGCCGATGGACGTGGTGAGGCGTTCGGCCGCGCCGCGGTAGATGACGTGGGAGACGCCGATCGTCGCCTCGGCGGGGCCGTAGCCGTGGTAGAGGGGGATGCCGAGGCGGGTGCGGTACCGCTCGTACAGCTCGGGGGTCAGCACCTCGCCGCCGCACCAGACGTGCCGCAGGCTGTCCAGCCGCCCGGAGCCGCCCTCGATCTCCAGCAGTACGTCCAGCATGGACGACACCAGGTAGGTGAAGGTGACCCGCTGTTCGGCGATCACGCCGAGCAGGTGGTGCGGGTCGCGTTCGCCGCCGGGCCGCAGGATCACCAGCCTGCCGCCGCGCACCAGCGGCAGGAAGATCTCGTTGATCGAGATGTCGAACGACAGCGGGGCCTTGAACAGCGACGCGTCGTCCGGGCCGAAGCCCAGGATCTCGCCGGACTGCCACAGCAGGCGCTCGCTGATCGCCTCGTGCCGGATCATCGCGCCCTTGGGGCGTCCGGTCGAGCCGGACGTGAAGATCACGTACGCCAGGGCCGGGCCGGGAATGGCGACGTCGGTCCACTCGGCGGGGTACGAGCCGTACCGCCAGTCGCCGAGATCGACGGCCAAGGCGTCCGGTTCGCCCGCTTCCTGCTCGCCGGTGGCGTTGAGCTGGATCGTGATCCGGGCGTCGTCGATGACGGCCGCGCGGCGGGCGGCGGGCCAGCGCGGGTCGAGCGGCACGAACGCGCCTCCGGCCTGGAGCACGCCCAGCAGGCCGATCACCATCTCGGCGGAACGGCCGAGCGAGATGCCGACGGTCTGTTCGGCGGTGAGCCCGCGGTCGATCAGGTGACGGGCGAGCTGGTTGGACAGCGCGGCGGCCTCGCGGTAGGTCAGCGACCGGCTCTCGTCCACGATGGCGACGGCGTCGGGCCTGGTACGCGCCTGCTCGCGGAACATCTCCACGATGGTCGGGCGGTCCCGGGCGGCCTGGGTGTCGTTCCACTCGGCCAGGACGGCGAGCCGGGCGGCCACGCTGTCGGGGCGGATGGTGCCGACCGGCCGGTCGGGGAAGGCGGCCAGGTCGTCCAGCGCGAGCCGCGCCTCGTCCGGCGCGACCCCCTCGGGAACGGAGATGCTCCGGCCGTCCGCGCCGATCTCCCAGGTGGGGAGCCCGCCGCCGGCGGCCCAGCCGAGGACGTCGGCGAACGGGGTCTTGGGGGTGAGGTCGAGGCCGTCGGGGCATTCGCCGGTCGCCCAGTACGCCAGGCCGATGGCGCACGCCCGCGCGAACGCGGCGTCGGGGTGGTCACCGGCGCGCCGGCGCAGGTCGGTCAGGTTGGCGGAGGTGAGCGGTAGGAGACGAGTGCCGGGTTCGGTCGTCGAAGCCATCGAAGACAGCCGTTCCTTCCAAGCTATTAGGTTAGGCTAACCTAATTCGCGATCCTAACCGCTTTCCCGCCACGCCCGCCACAGCCGGGCGTACCGGCCCCCCGAGGCGACCAGTTCCTCGTGCGTGCCCTGCTCCACGACGCGCCCCGCGTCCAGTACGGCGATCCGGTCGGCGGCCATCGCCTGGGTCAGCCGGTGCGCCACGAACAGCGCGGTACGGCCCCGGCACGCGGCCAGCGTGGCCCGTTCCAGCTCGGCGGCGCCCTGGCTGCCCGCCTCCGCCGTCGATTCGTCCAGCACCACCACCGGCGCCCGGCCCAGGATCAGCCGGGCCAGGGCGAGCTGGGCGACCTTGGTGCCGTCCAGGCGTTCGCCGCCCTCGCCGACCATGGTGTCCAGCCCGTCGGGCAGCGCCGCGACCCAGGTGCCGGCCCCGGCGACGCGCAGCGCGTCCATCAGCTCGGCGTCGGTCGCGTGCGGCGCGGCCAGCCGCAGGTCATCGGCGAGCGGACCGGCGAACACATGGGTCTCCTGCGTCAGGATGCCCACCAGGACCCGCGCCCCGGCCTCGTCCAGGTCGGCGATGGGCGTCGGGCCGATGCGGATCGAGCCGGTCTGCGGGGTGCCGATGCCCGCGATCAGCGTGGCCAGCGTGGTCTTGCCCGCGCCCGTGGCCCCGACCAGCGCGAGCGAGCCGCCCGCGGGGATCTCCAGATCGACGTCGTGCAGGACCGGCCGCTCGGAGTCGGGGTAGCCGAAGGTCAGCCCCTCGACCGTCACCGGGTACGGCCCGGTGTCCGTGGGCGCGACGCTGCCGACCAGCCGTGCCTCGGTGGGCTCGCGTACCACCCCGACCAGCCGGGTCAGGCTCGCCCCGGACTTCTGCGCCTCGTCGAAGGTGAACATGATCAGGCCCAGCGGGCCGAACAGCCGGTGGAACAGCAGCGGGGCCGCCGCGACCTCGCCCAGGCTCGCCGCACCGGCCTCCAGCAGCGCGTACCCGACCACGATGATGAGCACCAGCCCGATGAACTCGGCGCGGTTCTCCCGGCCGACGAACCGGCCGAAGAAACGGAACACCTCGATGCCGAGGTCGCGCACCCGCCAGGACTCGCGGGTGACCTTCTCCCGGAAGGCCCCCTCAAGGCGGTAGGCCCGCACGGTGCCGATCCCGTTCAGGCCGCTGATCAGCGCCTGCGCGCGGTCGGCCTGGGCCTCCCGCTGCCTGCGGTACAGCGGCGCGGACCGGGGCAGGTACCAGCGCAGGGCCAGCGCGTACGCGGGCAGCGCGCCCGCCCCCGCCAGGCCGAGCCGCCAGTCCAGCCCGAACATGCCGGCGGTGGCGATGGCGACCAGCACCGCCGAGGAGAACAACATGGGGATCGCCTTCTGGATGCCCCTGGACACCACGGCCACGTCGTCGCCCACCCGGGACAGCACGTCACCGGCCCCGACCTGCTCGATCCGCGCGCTGGGCATGCCCAGCACCGCCCGGACCGCGGCCTCGCGCAGCCTGGCGAGCAGGTCCGCGCCCAGCTTCCCGATCAGGTACGTGGCCGCGGCGGTGGCCGCCGCGCCGAGCAGCGCGGCCACCACCAGCAGCGCGCCGATCGTGACCAGGATCGAATGCGGTTCGCGCGCCACCACGCCGTCCACCACCCGGCCGAGCAGGAACACCGGCACGACCTGGAGCGCCGCCCCGGCGACCGAGGTGAGGACGGTCGCGGTGGTCAGCCACGGCACCTCGCGGCAGTGTGCCGCGACCCACCGCGCGGCCTCGCGGCCGGTGGCGGTGCGCAGCGTGGCCGGGGCGGGGGGCGGCTGCATGGTCAGCTTGCCGACTTGACGAGCTCGTCGATGGCGTACGGCAGGGAGAGCAGCGTGCTCTGCGACATGGCCGCGCCGATCGCCGGGCCCTCGCTGTCCAGCAGGTACGAGACCTTGCCCGCCTTGACCGCGGCCAGGTTGGCGAACAGCTTGAAGTTCTTCAGCGCGTCCTGGTCGGCCTTGTCGGCGATGACGAAGATGCGATCGACGTCCACCAGGTCGATGCGCTCGGGGGACAGCACGGTGTAGAACTTGCCGCCGGCGATCTTGTCGATCTCCGTGGCGCCCTTGAAGCCGATCCCCGACACCAGGCGTCCGCGCACGTCGGTGGTGGTGAAGGGGGCGACGGAGTTCTTGTACCAGGACACCGCGACGGCGGTCTGGTCGGCGAACTCGGGGTGCGCCTCGGCGGCGGCCTTCAGCTTGGCGTCGATGTCGGCCACCAGCTTGGCGCCCTCGTCGGCCTTGCCCAGCGCCTTGGCGATGTGCAGCGCGTTGTCCTGCCAGGGCGCGCTGAACGGCTCGGCCTCGCCCTTGGTGCGGCCCACCGTCGGGGCGATCTTGGACAGCCGGTCGTAGGCGGCCTGGTCGATCTCGGAGTAGACCGCGATGATCAGGTCGGGGCGCAGCGCGGCGATCTTCTCGTAGTTGGGGCCCGAGTCGCCGTTGGTCATGATGACCTCGGGGCGGGTGTCCCCCCACTTGTCCTTCACCCAGGGCCACTGGGTGTTGATGTCGGGGGTCTTGCCGGGCGGGTTGGGGTACTGGTCGACCATGCCGACCGGCTTCACGCCGAACGCCAGGATGGCCTGGTCGTCGGTGTAGCCGACGGACACGACCCGCTCCGGGGCCTTGGTGATCTCGGTGGACCCGAACGCGTGCTCAACGGTGACCGGGAACGCGCCACCGGGGGTGGCGGCCGGAGTGGCCTTTCCGCTCGGCTGAGCGGTGGTGGAACCAGAGCCGGAACCGCACCCCGCGAGCAGGCCCGCGCCGAGCGTCGCGACGGACAGTGCCACCGCGACCCGCCGCACGGCCTTCGCGACTGTCGTTCGTTGGAGAAGCATCCGGAATCCCTTGCTTTAGTGCGTTTCGCTGCGAACCCTACTGAGGGCAGGCAAACCGTAACACGCTGACATTAGGTAAGGCTAACCTTACTTTTACTGGAAGGCGTGTGTGCGGCCGATCGGCACGATCAGCGGCCGGTCGCTCACCGGATCGTCGATCACCCTGGCCCGCAGCCCGAACGCCTCGTGCAGCAGTTCGGCGGTGATCACCTCACGCGGATGCCCCTGCGCCAGGATCGACCCCGACCGCATCACGATCAGGTTGTCGCTGTAGCGCGTGGCCAGGTTGAGGTCGTGCAGCACCATGACCACCGTGCAGCCCGACTCGTGCAGGTCGTCCACCAGGTCGATCACTTCGAGCGCGTGGGCCAGGTCCAGGTAGGTGGTCGGCTCGTCCAGTAGCAGCAGGTCGGTGCCCTGGGCCAGGGTCATCGAGATCCACACGCGCTGGCGCTGCCCGCCGGACAGCGCGTCGATCGGGCGGTCGGCGAGGTCGGACACCCCGGTCATGGCCAGCGCGCGCTCGACCACGGCGGCGTCGTCGGACGACCACTGCCGCAGCCAGCTCTGGTGCGGATGGCGGCCCCGGGCGACCAGGTCGGCCACGGTCAGCCCCTCGGGGGCGACGGGGGCCTGCGGGAGCAGGCCGAGCTTCTTGGCGACGTCTTTGGTCTTGAGTTTGACGATGTCCTGGCCGTCCAGCACCACCGTGCCCTTGGCCGGCTTGAGCAGCCGGGAAAGCGTGCGCAGCAAGGTGGACTTGCCGCAGCCGTTGGGGCCGATTATCGTCGTGATCACCCCCGGCGGGATCACCACGTCGAGGTCGTCGATGACGGGCCGGCCGCCGTACCCGACGGTGATGCCTTCGGCCGCCAGCGGCGCTACGTCGGCGATGTGTTGAACGGTCACGCCTACCCACTCTACTTAGGCAAGCCTAGCCTTCACATCCCCCTCTTCAGGTTCGCGCGTACCAGCAGGTAGACGAGGAACGGGCCGCCGATCGCGGCGGTGACCACGCCGACCGGGAGGGTGATCGGCAGCGCCGTACGCGCCACCAGGTCAGAGCCGATCAGCAGCAGCGCGCCGACCAGCCCGGAGGCCACCAGCGGCGGCGTCGGGTACCGCACCAGGCGCATCGCCACCTGCGGCGCCACCAGCGCCACGAACGGGACCGGGCCCGCCGCGCTCACCGCCACACCGGCCAGCAGCACCGCGCTGAGCAGCAGGACCGCCCGCACCATCGAGTACCGCACCCCCAGCCCGGCCGCGATGTCGTCGCCGAAGTGCATCGGCCGCAACTGGAACGAGACGTACCCGACGACGGCCATCAGGGCGAGCGTGCCCCACAAAGCGATCCAGACCTCGCCCCACGACCTGCTGTCCAGCGAGCCGACCAGCCACGCCTGGGCCCGCGCCACGTCCCGGATGTCGGCCGTGACCAGCAGCCAGACCGTGATCGCCTCCATCACCGCGCTCACCGAGATGCCGATCAGGATGAGCCGCAGGCCGTCGATCCCGCGCCGCCACGCCAGGAAGTACACCAGCAGCCCTGTGCCGAGACCGCCCGCGAGCGCCGCCGCCGGCAGCCCCACGGAGGTGGTGATCGCCGCGGCGGCCCCGCCCGACACCGTCACCAGGAAGGCCGCGACCGCGCCCGCGCCACCGGTGATCCCCAGCACGTCGGGGCTGGCCAGCGCGTTGCGCGCGACGGACTGCGTGATCGCCCCGGACACCCCGAGGGCCACGCCCACCACGAGCCCGGCGAGCGCGCGCGGCATCCGCAGATCCATGATCACGAACTCGTCCACCCGCTCGCCCCGCCCGAACAGCGTGGCGATCACCTGGGGCAGCCCGATCGGGAAGTCCCCGACCGCGATGGACAGGCAGAACACCAGGAACGCCGCCCCCGCCAGCAGCAGCGTGACCAGCACCATCCAGGGCCGCCACACGAACGACGCGCGCCCGAGCCGCACACCGGGGGCCATCTTCGTCTCGCTCATGCGTTCTTGAACTTTCCGCGCCACACCAGCACCGCGAAGAACGGCGCACCGGCCAGAGCCACGACCACGCCCGCCTGCAACTCGCCCGGCCGGGTCACCACGCGCCCCACGATGTCACAGACCAGCAGGACCAGCGCGCCGAGCAGCCCGGCGTACGGCACCAGCCAGCGGTAGTCCGGCCCGGTGAGGTACCGGGCGACGTGGGTCACCATGAGGCCGAGGAACGCGATCGGCCCGCACGCCGCCGTCGCCGCGCCCGCCAGCAGGGTGATCGCGACGACGCCCATGGTCCGGCTGAGGCCGATCTTCACGCCCAGCCCGCGCGCCACGTCATCGCCCAGGTTGAGCAGGTTGATGGCGGGGAGCATGATCAGCGCCAGCGCCAGCCCGATGGCGATGAACACGGTCGCCGGCCAGATGGTGTCGAACCCGACGCCCGCCACGGAGCCCGCCTTCCAGAAGCGCAGCGCGTTCAGCGACGCCTTGTCCGACAGCGCGACCGCCGTGGTCATGGCGGCCAGGAACACCGTGACGCCCTGCCCGGTCAGCGCGAGCGTCAGCGGGCTGCCCGCCCCCCGGCCGATGCTCGCCAGCCCGAACACGATGACCCCGGCGACCGCCGCCCCCACGAAGGCGAACCAGACGTACTGGAACGGACTGGCGAGCCCGAACAGCAGGATCATCGTCACCACGGCGAACGACGCCCCCGCGTTCACCCCGAGTAACCCGGTGTCGGCGATCGGGTTGCGGGTGAACCCCTGGATCAGCGCCCCGCTGATCCCCAGGGCGATGCCCGCCACGACCGCGAGCACGGTCCGCGGCACCCGCACGGTCTGCACGATGAGCGTGATCTCGGTGAGCCGCTGGTCCGCGCCCGGCTCGCCGAACAGCCCCTGCCACACCTCCGCCGGGCTCAGCGCCCGCGCGCCGACGGCCAGCGACAGCGCCGCGGCGAGCAGCAGCCCCGCCACCAGCGCGCCCGCGCCCACGACCCGCCGCCGGTGAGCAGCCGTGGCCCCGGGGGCGGGGCGCTTCTCCACAGTCGTGCCCATGGCGAGGTACGTTATCCCTTTGGTACCACTGGGGGCATGAGGGACACCTTCGCCAGGTTCGGGCTCGGCGGCGAGCCTGGCAGCGACGCGTTCTGGGCGGCGGCGCGGACACCGGCGGCGGTGCCCCACGGTGACGGCGGCTGGGCCGCATTGTTCCTGTGGCGGGGTCCGGCGGCGGAGATCGTCTTCGAGAGCTGGTCGGAGCCGGTGCCGATGCGCCGGTGGGGCGGCACGGACTGCTGGTACGCCGAGGTGGCCATGCCCGCCGGGCTGCGGGTGACGTACCAGATCCGCACCGGCGACGCAGCGTACGCCGACCCGTTCAACCCGGTGGGCGCGGGCGGGGACCGGTCCATCGCGGCGGTCCCGGACGCGCCCGCCCAGCCGTACTGGCCCGCGGCCGGCCCCGCCGACGTGCTGCCGCTGCCCGAGGTCCGGCTGCGCTGGGCGAGCGAGCGGCTCGGCGGACGCCGTACCGTGCGGGTCCACCCGGCGGGCGGCGGCGGGCCGGTGGTCCTGCTGCTCGACGGCGATGACTGGCTGCACCTGCACCCGGCCATGACCGCGTTCGACGCGGCCGTCGCCGACGACGCGCTGCCCCCGGTCACGCTGGTCTTCCTGCCCGCCAGGGACCGCGAGGCCGAGTTCGGCTGCGCGCCCGCGCTGTGGACGGCGATCAGGGACGAACTGCTGCCGCTGCTGGCCGGTACCGGCGTGCCCGCCGACCCCGGCCGGCTGGTGGCCGCCGGGCAGAGCCTCGGCGGGCTGAGCGCGATGTACGCGGCGCTCGCGTTCCCCGGCCTGCTGTCGGGCATCGCCTGCCAGTCAGGGTCGTTCTGGTGGACGCCCGGCGCGGCGGGCCTGCCGGACCCGATGGGCGGCCCGACCGGCGGTGCCATCGCCGCCTACCTGCGGGAACGCCGCCCGGACCTGTCGGGGCTGCGCGCCGCCTTCGACGTCGGCGCGCACGAGCGGCGGATGCTGCCGCACTGCGAGGCGGTCGAGTCGCTGACCGGGCGGGCCGGGGCGACCGTGCGGGTGTCGCGGTCGGCGGCGGGCCACGACCGGGCGAGCTGGCGGCACGCCCTGCTCAGGGACGTGGCCTGGGCGCTCGGACTGGAAGCCCGGAACTAATTAGGTTAGGCTCACCTAATTCGATGTGCCGGGCCTTAACTTCGTCCACCATTGAGGAGAACAGCGATGCGGGTCGTCATGTTCGGCTACCAGACCTGGGGACATCGCACTCTCGCGGCGCTACTGGGCTCCGAGCACGAGGTGGTGCTGGCGGTCACCCACCCCCGGAGCGACCACGCGTACGAGAAGATCTGGGACGACTCGGTGGCCGACCTGGCGCAGGCGCACGGCGTACCGACCGTGATCCGCAACCGCCCCGACGACGACCTCCTGCGCACCCTCAAGGACCTCGCCCCGGACCTGATCGTCGCCAACAACTGGCGCACCTGGATCCCGCCGGAATTCCTCGCCCTCCCCCGCCGCGGCATCCTCAACGTCCACGACTCGCTGCTGCCGGCCTACGCGGGCTTCTCCCCGCTGATCTGGGCGCTCATCAACGGCGAGAAAGAGGTCGGCGTCACCGCCCACATGATGAACGCCGAACTCGACGCCGGCGACATCGTGGTCCAGCGCGCCATTCCGGTCGGCCCCCGCGACACCACGACCGACCTTTTCCACCGCACCGTCGATCTCATCGCCCCGATCGTCACCGAGGCCCTTTCCCTCATCGCCTCCGGCCGTACCGACTGGACCCCCCAGGACCGTTCCAAGGCCAGCTTCTTCCATAAACGCGCGGAAGAGGACGGGAACATCGACTGGACCTGGCCCGCCGAGGACATCGAACGCCTGGTACGCGCCCAGTCCGACCCCTACCCCAACGCCTTCACCTACTACCGCGGCCGGCGCATCCGCATTCTTTCCGCCTCCGTCTCCCAGGGCGTCTACGGCGGCACCCCCGGCCGCGTCTTCATCCGCGAGGGCGCCGGCGTGGTCATCGTCGCGGGCGCCGAAGCCCGCCGAGGCCGCAGCCACGGCCTGGTGATCGAACGCGTCCGCACCGACGACGACACCGATCTCCCCGCCACCGAGGTGTTCACCACAATGGGCGGTTACCTTTCCCGCCACCCATGACCCGAATGCGGGTTGAAATAATTCCGTCGCGGCGGCCACGTCGCGGGACGGGTCGTCCTCGACGAACAGCACGCATTGCAGGCGCTGCGCCTGCCCAGGCACACCGCCGCGGACGACGGCATCTACGAACGCGACGATGAGCTGAATTCCATTTCAGCGTCATTCGACCGCGTGCGCAGAAGGGCCGGGACCGTGATCGTGATAGAGGGTCCGGCGGAGATCGGAAAATCCGAACTGCTGGCGCGCGTGTACGGAGAACGCCGTGTACAGGATCACGCCCCTGACGACCCGTGGCAACCTGCTCGACCAGACGACGACGTTCTACGGCGGCCGGGATCAGCAGCGGCTGTTCGCCGGCACGGTGGCGTTCGCGCGGGTGCCGCTCGGCCTGCCGCACACCGGGCCAGGCTCGGTGATCGGCCTGACCGAGGCCCTGTACCAGCTCCTGATCAATGCCACCGAACCTGAGCACGGAGAGAAGGCGCTGCTGCCGGCCGTCGGTGACGCGCACTGGCTGGACGAGGAGTCGCTGAGCCGGCTGGAGTTCCTCTGCGCGAACCTGCCCGTGCTGCCCGCCATGGTGGTGCTCACCTGCCGCCCGGACGCCGCCACGCTCCTGGGCGAGCTGCGCGGTGCCCTGACGCGCTGAGCGGTAGACGAAGCCGGAATCGTTCGGTTGTTCGGCGCGGGTGGCAGGTTCCCGGCGCGGCCGGTGGAATAGGTATCGGCTGATGCACGCACCCGCTTTGGGATGGTGGTTCGGATGGCGGCGCAGGCCATGGGCATGGAGGAAGAGGGCGGCGAACGGCGCGCGGTGGCCCGGCGCCGGGCGCAGGGCGGCATCCGGAACTGGGCCCGGCAGGTGGGCCACGGTGCCGCACGGGTGGCTCCGCGGGCACTGCTGCTCGGCATGTGCGCGAGCGCTCTGGCGCCACTGGCCGTGGCGGGCGAGGAACTACTGATCGTGAGCACCGGGATTCTGGGGTCGGTGGGCGCCAACCTGCTAAGCGACATGCTGGGCAGCGCCTTGCAGGCGGCGCGCGAACGCAGCGGACAGGTGACGCCACCGATGTTCGTGGTCGAAGGCGAGCTCGCCGCCGGGCTGGAGGCGGCGCTACGGACCGGTGACCGCCGCGCGGAGGAGGTGACCGGCCAGCTAGCCCGCGTGCTCACGGAGGTGGACGCCGCCCGCGTGGTGCTGGAGGAGGCGGTACGAGCGGGCGACGCGCACCTGGCCGAGCGCCTGGCACTGGGGTTCGCCGAGCTGGGCGGGGCGGTGGGCGGTTTCGCTCCGCTGCTGGACCAGCTCGGCCTGGCGGCCGAGGAGATCCAGCGGACGCTGGGACGTCAGGACGCCGAGCACCGCCACGACCGGCACCGCATCGACCAGCAACTGATGCTGCTCGGCCTGCTGCGCGAGCAGGTCCAGGCCCTGCACGACCGCCTGGAGCCGCCGGTCACAGGCGAAGGGCGGAGCCTGCCGGGCGGCGGGGAGGCGCCGTGGCTCGCAGGGTGCCCCTACCAGGGGCTGCTGCCGTTCGGCCCCGAGCACGCGACGGTGTTCCATGGCCGTGGGCAGGCCACGGTACGTCTGGCCGCGATGCTGGCCGCGCGGGTACACGATCCCGGGCTGGTTCTGCTGACCGGCGCGTCTGGGGCGGGAAAGTCGTCCTTGCTGCGGGCCGGGCTGCTCCCCGGCCTGCCGCGCGGGCTGCTGCCCGGTGTGCCCGCCGCGCGCCACTGGCCGTACTTGGTGTTCACCCCGGCTGTACGGCCGCTGCGGGAGCTGGCCGTACAACTCGCGGTGCGCTGCGGGGCCGAGCCCGGCCGGGTGTGGGAGCAGCTCGCGCGAGATCCGTGGTCGGCCGCGGAACACGCTCGGGACGTACTGGTGGCCGACGCGGTACGGCGGGCGGAGCAGGGCGCGCCCCCCGCGCCGGACCCGAGGCGATTACTGGTGGTGGTCGACCAGTTCGAGGAGGCGTTCTCTCGCCCCATCGGCGAGGAGGCGGAGAATGGCGAGGAGCAGGCGCAGTTCGTGGCGGCGTTGCAGGCGATCGCCACGCTGCCGGTGAGCCGGGGCGGCGACCCGGCGGGCGTGGTGCTCGTGGCGGTGCGCGGAGACTATGTCGACCGGTGCGCCATCCATCCCGAACTGGCGCAGGCGCTTGAGGAACGTGCCCACGTACTGGGGCCGATGTCCCCCCAAGAGCTGCACCGGGCCATCACCGGCCCGGCCGCCGCCGCCCGCGTCCCGCTGGAGGCGGGGCTGGCCGAGCAGATCCTGGCGGAGCTGGCCGGTCGCGAACGCCACAGGCTGGAGGTGGGCGCCCTGCCGCTGTTGTCGCAGGCGATGGTGCGCACCTGGGACAACCGCGAAGCCGGCCGGATGACCCGGCGCGGCTATGACCTTGCCGGGGGGATCGCCTCGGCTGTGGAGGCCACCGCCGAGGACGCCTACGCCGGCCTCACCCCCAGCGAGCGGCACGCGGCCAGGACGCTCCTGCTGCGGCTGACCGCGACCCAGGAGGACGGTCAGCACGTGCGCCGGCGGATCCCGCGCGAGGAGGCGATCCACGGGCTCGCGCCCGGCAGGGTCCGCGACACAGAGAAAGTGCTGGAGGTCTTCACCGGGCAGCGCCTCGTGGTAGTCGGCGACCGGACAATGGAACTGGCCCACGACGTCCTGGTGGCGGGCTGGCCGAGGCTGCGCGGCTGGCTGGAGGAGGGCCAGGCCGACCGGGTGCTCTACGGCCAAGTGGTCGAGGACGCCGCCGAATGGCAGGCCAATGGCCGTGACCCCGCCTATCTGTACAAGGGGACGCGCCTGGCCCTTGCCCAGAAGGCGGGTCTCGTGTGGCGAGAAGCCCCGCAGCACTTCGCGCCGCTTCCGGCCGCGGCGGCGGAGTTCCTCCAGGCCGGTGCACGAGCCGAGGCACGGGCGGGGCGCCGGCGGCGGTGGACCGCAGCCAGCCTCGTCGTACTCTCGATCGTGGCGCTGTCGGCAGCGGGAGCAGCGATCATGAACGCGAGCGCCGCCGAATCCCGTCGTCAGGAGACGCTGTCGCGGTTGCTGTCGGCCCGCGGCGACCTGCTGCGGGGACAAGATCCGATCTTGTCGGGGCTGCTGGCCGCGGAGGGCTGGCGGCACGCCCATACCGATGAGGCCCGCTACAGCATGATCGCGGCGCTGACCACTCCGGCGAATCGGGTCCTGAACGGCCACACTGACGGGTTCTCGGCGATCACCTTCAGCCCGGATGGCGCGATGGTGGCGACCGGGGGATTCGATGGAACGGTCCGGCTCTTCGACACTGCCAGCGGCCGGCCGCAAGGAACGCTCACCGGGCACGCCGGAGGCGCCTGGCCGGTCGTCTTCAGCCCGGACGGCACCCGGCTGGCCACTGGCGACGGCGACGGCGAGCGCGACGGAGTGGTCCGAATCTGGGACGTGGCCACCCGGCGGCGGGTGGCCGGGCCGCTCACCGGTCACCGCGGCGACCTGCACGCCCTCGCCTTCAACGCGGACGGCACCCGGTTGACCAGCGTCGACCAACACCAGGGCAGCCGGATATGGGACACCCGGACGTGGCGAGCGATCGATCGCCGGGCCGGGGGCCTGCGTACCGGGATCGACCCGGCCGCCGTCCTCAGTCCGGACGGGAAGACGCTGGCGGTCGGGATCGGCACCACCGGCACGCTCGGCACCTGGCAACTTTGGGATCACCGGCACCGCCGGGCGCTGGGGCCGCCGCTGGAGGTGGAGGGCGTGGTGTTCAACCGGCGCGGCACGCGGTTGCTCACCTGGAAGGACGACTACGAGCATGGTCAGGGAATCATCCGCGTCCACGATGTCGCCACCCGGCGCCCGATCGGCGGCGCCCTGAAGCTGCCAGGCGACGTGGCGTCGGTGGCGTTCGCCCCCGACGGGCGGGCCTTCGCCGTCGGCGGAAGTGACGGCTCGATACGGATGTTCGACCTGCGCACTCACGCTCCCAGCGGAGCCATCCTACGCGGGCACACCGGGGGCGTCGCCGACATGGCGTTCAGCGCCGACGGCCGCCACCTGGTCAGCAACAGCGATGACAACACCGCGCGGATCTGGGACATCGGGCAATGGCGGCAGATCAGCAGGACCGTCCTGCCGAAATCGGTGGGCGGAAGAATCGCCACCCTGAGCCGGGACGGCAAAAGCCTGGCCGTCGCGGAGCATCAACTCTACGACGATGCAGGCCGTCTCCCTACAGTCCAACGCGTGTTCGATATCGCGACCGGCCGGCTGAAGAACCGCCCGTTCCGGCTCGATGACCTCGGTGGTGTACCGAACGCCGCCGCGATCAGCTCGGACGGCAGATATCTGGCGCTCGCCGCATTCGTCTACAACGCCACGCAGCGCTCCGACGGCGATGGATTGGAGGTCATCGACCTATGGGACCGGAAAGTAGTCGACGATCTGCACGACCGGGAGAACGCGTTCACCTCGGCCGCCTTCAGCCCGGACGGGCGGACGCTCGCCGCCGGCGGGTCGGCGCTCACGCTGTGGGAGAGTGCGACGATGCGCCGGATCGCCACCGTGACCGGCTCGGCGGGCCACGACGTCCTGACCTTCGGCGCCGACGGCAAGACCCTGCTGACGGTGGAGCACAACAGCGCGGATGTAGGAACCATCCACGCCTGGGACGCCAGGACCTGGCGACGGACCGGCAACCCCTTCGCACATCCGGGCCATGTCAGCGCGGCGGCGCTCAGTTCCGCCGGCGACTACCTGGCCACCAGCGACGACAATGGCGTCATACGTCTGTGGGACACCGCAACCCGCCGGGAGATCCCCACCCCGCTCACCAACGACGAATCGGAGCCTCCGGTGGCCCTGGCGTTCAGCGCGGACACGACCACCCTCACCTCGACCACCCGAGACGGAATCACGCAGACGTGGCGGCTTCGGCCTCCTCATGATCCATATACCGAGATATGCGCCTTGGCCGGCCGTTCTCTGACCGCACAAGAGCATGCCCAGTACATACCTGCGGGTGAAGCCTTCACGGCGACCTGTTCCTGAACCGTGGAACACGAAGTGAGGAACGGGCGTCGGCGTGGCCGGTAGCGGCCAGGCGCCGAGGTGCGGCGATGCTTGAAACCCCTGTTTCTGAACCTCTGAAATGGATGTACACGCTACGAAGATCGTCGAAATACTCCGGGACGCCACAACGAGGTATCGGAACGCACCAGGATAGTGGTGTAATGAACAAGAAAGCGGCGCCGGATCGGCGGATCCGGCAATGCGGGGGCCTCGTGGTTATCTCTTCGTGAAGGAGCCCGGCGGTGTTGGGCTGAGCCGATGACATAGGGGAGCGATCGATCGGCATATCCATCCGCCCAAAGGATCACTTCGGCACGTTGGGGAGAGGTAGCCATGACACTTCGTCTGCTGGGGCCGCTTGAGTTCATCGCGCAAGGTCGCTCGCTCAATATAGGTGGTTTCCGGCAGCAGGTGATCCTGGCGGTGCTCGGCCTCAACCACGGCAAGGTGACCACCGTCGATCAGTTGATCCGGGCGGTCTGGGACGAGGAGGCGCCGCAGTCCGCGCGTGGGCAGATCCAGGTGTGCATGTCCAATATCCGCAAGCTGTTCGCCGAGGCGGGGCTGCCCGGGGCGATCCGTACGCTGAGCGCCGGATACTGCCTGCAACTGGACGCGGAGCACGTGGACACTTTGATGTTCGACGCCAAGCTCGACCTCGCCAAGCGGCAGATGGAGACCGGCGACCCGGCGGAGGCGGTGGGGACGCTGCGCGTCGCGCTCGCGCTGTGGCGCGGGCCGGCGCTGGCCGGGCTGGAGAGCGGCCTGGTACGCCGGGCCGCGGCGGCGCTCGACGAGAGGCGCACGGCGGCCATCGAGGAGCTGATCCGATTACAGCTCAAGCTCGGCCTGCACGAAGGGCTCACCGCCGAGCTGGGCCCGCTGGTGGCCGAGTACGAGCTGCGCGAGAAGCTGCACGGCTATCTGATGCTGGCGCTCTACCGGTCCGGCCGGCAGGCCGAGGCGCTGGAGGCGTACCAGCGCGCCCGGGCCATCCTGATCGAGGAGATCGGCGTGGAGCCCGGCCAGGAGTTGCAGGCCCTCCACCAGGCCATCCTCACCCGTGATCCGTCTCTCGACCTCCCGCAGCCGGCCAGGCAGGAGCCGATCGAGACGCCCCCGCAGCCCGAGGCCGCCAAGGACTTCCAGGTCTGGGCCTCCCCCTGGCAGTTGCCCGCCAGCATCGCCGACTTCACCGGCCGCGCCGGGCAGATCGCCGAGATCAAAGAGCTGCTCACCCGCGGGCCCGGCGCGCAGGCGGCCGACTACGCGGTCCCGATCGTGGCGATCTCCGGCCGGGGCGGCGTCGGCAAATCCAGCCTGGCCATCCGGGTGGCGCACGAGCTGTATCAGGAGTTCCCCGACGGGGCGCTGTACGCCCAGTTGGAGGGCCCGGTGAGCGCCGAGCGGACCTACCGGCAGCTCGCCCGTTTCCTGCGCGCGCTCGGCGTCGCGGGCAACGCCATCCCCGAGAGCCTGGAGGAACGCGTCGAGCTGTACCGCAGCACGCTGGCCGCGCGCCGGGTGCTCGTGCTGCTCGACGACGCCGTGAACGAGGAGCAGGTACGCCCGCTGCTGCCGGGCAGCTCGACCTGCGCGGTGATCATCACCAGCCGGCACGGGCTGACCGGCCTGCCGGGGGCCTACCACATCGGCATCGACGCGTTCGCCCCGGACGAGTCGGTGGAGATGCTGACGAAGATCCTCGGCGTCAAGCGGGTCACCGCCGAAGAGGGCGCGGTCACCGAGCTGTACCAGATGTGCGACGGCCTGCCGCTGGCGCTGCGCATCGCCGGGGCGCGGCTGGCCTCCCGCCGGACCTGGCGGATCGGGCGGCTGGTCGAGCGGCTGCGCAACGAGGTGCGGCGGCTGGACGAGCTGGAGCACCGCGGCTGGGAGCTGCGCTCCAGCATCGGGATGACCTACCACAGCCTGGACGAGGCGGCCAAGCGGCTGGTCCGGCTGCTGGCCCTGATCCAGGCCCCGGACGTACCGTCGTGGACGGCCTCCGCGCTGCTCGACATCGACCTGATGCGCGCGGAAGACGTGCTGGAACGCCTGGTCGACGCGCATGTGCTGGAGTCGGTGGACTACCGCAACGCCCGGGTGCTGCGCTACCGCTTCCACGACCTGGTGCGCGTCTACGCCCGGGAGAAGCTCGCCGAGACCGACGGCGGCGAGGCCCGCGCCAAGGCCCTGGAACGCGTGCTCGGCATGTGGCTGGCCCTGGCGCAGGAGGCGCACCGGCAGGAGTACGGCGGCGACTTCACCATCATCCACGGCCGCGCGGCCCGCTGGCGGCCCCCGGACGCGGAGCCGGCCGACCTGATGGGCTCGCCCATGGACTGGTGGGACAGCGAGCGGGCGGCGCTGGTGGCCGCGGTACGGCAGGCGGCCGACGCCGGGCTCGACGAACTGGCCTGGGAGCTGGCCCTCACCTGCGTGACGCTGTTCGAGGCCAAGGCGTACTTCGACGACTGGTACGTGGTCACCCGGGCCGCCCTGGACGCGGTGCTCAAGGCGGGCAACGTCACCGGCATCGCGGCCATGACGTACTCGATGGGCACGCTGCACATGTCCCAGGGACGGCTGGCCGAGGCCGAGAAGAACTTCCGCACCGCGCTGGAACTGTTCGAGTCGGTCGGCAACGACCACGGTTACGCGCTCGTCCTGCGCAACTACGCCAACGTGGACGGGCTGCGCGGCGACAGGGAGCAGATGATCGCCAAGTACGACCGGGCGCTGGACCTGCTGGAACGGGTCGGCGACCGGATCGGGGCGGCGCACGTGATGCGCACCCGGGCCAAGCACTGGCTGCCGCTCGGCGAGACCGACCGGGCGCAGAAGCTGCTTGAGGAGGCGCTGCGGATCTGCCGCGAGCAGGGCTGCGTCCGGGTCGAGGCCCAGGTGCTGCACACGTACGCCGAGCTGCACGTCATGACCGGCGAGCTGGAGCAGGCCCGGCACGAGCTCGACCGGGTGCTGCGCGTCGTACGCGACAGCGGCGACCGGCTGGGCGAGGCGCACGCGCTGTACGGCCTCGGCATGGTCCGCCTGCGCGAGGGCCGGCTGGACAGCGCCGAGACCACCATGGCGCACGCCATCGAGCTGGCCAGGAACATGCGCGAACGCCTGATCGAGGGCAAGGCCCTCTACTCCCTCGGCGAGATCGCGCTGGCCAGGGGCAACGCCGCCCAGGCCAACCGGCACATCGTGGCGGCCAGGCGGACCTTCCTGGAACTCGGCTCGACCGTGTGGGCGGCCAAGGCCGCGCTGCTGCTGTCCGACTCCTACGTCACCGGCGGCGATCTCACCCTGGCCCGCCTGGAGCTGAACGACGCCATCGACTTTCTGACCGCGGACGGCTCGCCGGAGGCGCGCGGCATGCTGAACGAGGTGAGCAAGGTGAAATCCGTGCTCCCGGTGGACGGCTGACCGGAAGCACGGACCGCGTACCGAGCCCGTCCGTCTTCTTTCCAGAATTTCCAGGGTTTCCAGAATTTCCAGGGTTACCAGGATTTACCAGTGGGTATCCGCGGGGACGGTGGTGGTGTCGCCCGAAGTGCCGCCCCAGTGCGTGTCGGCGGAGGCGGCCTGCGCCGGCACGAGGGCGGCGAAGGCGGCGCAGGACAGGGCGGTCACGAATATGGCGGCGGTCCTGTGAATGGTCATCGCTGCATCCTCCCGAGGTCGTTCACTGCTTGATGCCTGTATTCGACCGCCTGCCGCTACGCGATCGGCCCTGACCGGCTTCGCGCGGGGAGAAAGCGGAGAGGAAGCGGATCGGTAGCCGTCCTGAGCAGTGTGAGGGGAGCACCCCCGGCTGTGAGGAAGGACGGATGACTTCGGCCCTCTGGCTCAACGGCGATGACGTGCACGGCGCGCTGGACGCGTTCGAGCCCGTCACTCCGCTCGTCGAGGAACTCCTGGCAGGCGACGGCGGGCAGCCGCCGGCGGCGACCGGATCGTACAGGGGACAAGAGGTGCTGATCGTCGAGGATCCCGCGATGGCGGTCAGCTTCGTCCTGTCGCGGCGCGCGGTACACCGGATCCAGCGGGCCGGGCTGACCGCCGCGGTCGCCCGGCGGCTGGTCGGGCCGACCGCCGCGACCATCTGCATCGTCGGGTCGCGGGAGAGCGCGACGGTGCACATGACGATGCTCGCCAAACGCCTGGAGAACGTCGCCCACGTGGCCGCGTGCGTACTGGGGGACGCGGCGGACCGATCCGTCGCGCCGGGCACACTGGACGACCTGTTCATGGCGGGGGTCAGCCTCAGCGTCGGCAACAACGTCAACGAGGCACTGTTCGGCGCCAACCTGGTGGTCATCGACACCGCGGGCGTCGAACTACGGGTGGACTGGGCGTCGCCGCGAGCCGTGATCGTCAACACGAGCGGGCAGGACCTGCCCGCCGCGGTGGTGGAGCGGGCGGCGACCGTGTACGTGGACGATCTCCGGCTGCTCCCCGAGCACCAGCACCGGGACTTCGTCCGGCGGAACCGGACGGGCTGCGCCTCGTCCAACGGCCGGCCCAGAGGCCGGCCGCGCGGCCACCGCGCCGCCCCCGACATCGGCGACCTCAAGACCCTGCTGCGGGGCGACCGGTGCGCTCCGCCCTTCCCGGCGAGGTTCGTCCTCGTCGAACTGCTCAGCGTCGGCACGATCAGCCGGAGGTTCGCCCTCGGCATCGGGCGGGCGGCTCTCAACCTCGGATTGGGCCAAAGGATCGAAAACCCACGACCGCGGCAGCACGGAGAGTGATCGCATGCACTGCGAATCGGCAATCTGCACTGACCTAGCCACCCCGGACACGCGCCTCTGCGCGCCCTGCCTGAACTCGCTGAGAACGAGCCTGCGCACGTTGCCCGGGCTGTACAAGGAATGCGAGCGGATGCTGACGCCCGCGCATACCGGCCTGACCGAACGAATCAGCTCGACCAGATCATCGACCGGCATCACACTGGATGAGACGGTGGTGGAGGCGCGCGGCCGGATGCGGGACACCCTGTCGTCCTGGTGCGCGCTGGCCGCCGAAGGCTGCGGGGTCCCCGCGCCCGCCGAGCGGGACGTGCCCGCCCTGGCCGGCTTCCTCGCGGGGCGGCTGGACTGGCTGGCCGCCCACCCGGCGGCCGGGGAGTTCGCCGAGGAGATCGCCGAGCTGGCCGAAGGCGCGAACGAGGCGCTGGACCCCCGGCGCGGCCGGGCGCGGGGCCTCGGCCCCTGCCCGCGCCCGGGATGCACCGCCGTCGTGGCGCTGCGCCCCGACTCCGGCGGCCGGGTCGGCTGCGGCTCCGGGCACGTCTGGCAGCCGCACGAGTGGCTGTCGCTCAGCTCCCGCCTGGCCCGCCCAGAGCGGCACGAGCGCCAGGAGTACGTGGCATGACGAACGCGCGCGCACGCAGGCCGCGTACCGTGCCGACCGAACTCGCCGCCCTGGCCGCGGGCGTGACCGAGGCCACCATCAGGAAATGGGCCAGCCGCGGGAAACTGCGGAGATATGGCACGCCGGGCCGCGCGGAATACGACTTGGACGAGATATTCGGCATCATGCACGAATCACGCCAGCGGACCGGCGGACACTGATCGAAATAGAGAAATAGGCTAGCGCGGCACGCTCGACCCGCCCGGCGAAATTGCCGGGCGGGATATCCGCATTTCTCCGGCAGCCCTCCGAACAAAACCCGCAAATAACCCTGAAGAGGGTGTTGACCCGCCGCCCGGCGTAGTGTCACACTTTTCCCGTGGCACCATTGTGCCCGCCTCCCCGCCGGGGCCCCAAAAGCCCCGCATTTCCACCAGGGAGCCAATTCCGCTCCAAGGAGCGATGATGAGCGTCATATTACCCAGATTGCGTTCCGTGCTGACCGAGGTCAGCGGCCATCGGGCCGCGCCCGCCGGCCTGGATAACGACCGCGCGCCCATTCTGCTGGCCAACAACGAGTCGCCGTTCGGGCCGCTGCCTTCCGTGGTGGCCGCGATAGCGGAGGCGGCCGGCGAGGTCAACCGTTACCCCGACTACGGCGTGGCCGCCCTCACCGCCGACATCGCCGCCTGGCTGGGGGTGGAGACCGATCAGGTGGCGGTCGGCTGCGGCTCGGTCGGCGTCCTGCAGATGCTGTTCCAGGCGGCGGGCGAGCCGGGCACCGACATCCTCTACGCCTGGCGCTCGTTCGACGCCTACCCCACCCTCGCCAAACTGGCCGGCCTGCGTCCGGTCACCGTGCCGCTTCAGGAGGAGCGGCACGACCTGGCCGCGATGGCCGACGCGATCACCCCGGACACCCGGATCGTCGTCGTCTGCAATCCGAACAACCCCACCGGCACCACCGTGCGGGAGGAGGAGCTGAAGGGCTTCCTGGACCGGGTGCCGCGCGACTGCCTGGTGGTCCTGGACGAGGCGTACCACGAGTACGTCAGGGACCCGGGCGTGCCCGACGGCCTCGGCCTGCTCGCCGCCCACCCCAACGTCGTGGTGGTCCGCACGTTCAGCAAGGCGTTCGGGCTGGCCGGGCTGCGGGTGGGCTATCTGGTCGGCCACCCGGCGGTGGCGGCCGAGATACGCAAGACCCGCCTGCCGTACACCGTGAGCCACCTGGCCCAGGTGGCCGCCCGCGCGTCGCTGCGCGCCCACGACGAGCTGATGGCCCGGGTGGACCAGACGATCGCCGAGCGCGAGCGGGTCCGCGCCGCCCTGCTGGCGCACGGCGTGCCGGTCGCGCCGAGCGAGGCCAATTTCGTCTGGGCGCCGCTGAAAGAGCGCACCGCCGCCTTCGCCGCCGCCTGCGCGGCGGAAAATGTACATGTCCGCGCCTACCCCGGCGACGGCGTGCGGGTGACGATCGGCCTTCCCGAGGCCGGCGACGCGTTTTTGAAGCTGATTGGAGCACTATGACCGATGACTCCGGGAACACCGCGACGAGGGCGCGGGTCGACTTCTACTTCGACCCGGTCTGCCCGTTCGCCTGGATCACCTCCCGGTGGATCTTGGAGGTCGAGCGGATCCGCGACATCGACCTGCGCTTCCGGGTGATGAGCCTTTCGGTGCTCAACGAGCACCGGGAGCTCGAACCGTGGTACCGCGACCTGTGCGACCGGGCCTGGGGGCCGGTGCGCGTGTGCATCGCCGCCGCCCGCCACCACGGCGAGGAGGTGCTGCGCGACCTCTACACGGCCATGGGCACGCGTATCCACAACCAGGACAACGGCGACCTCACCGCAGTGGTCGCCGAGGCGCTGGCCGAGGTCGGGCTGCCCGCCGAGCTGGCCGAGGCCGCCACGTCCGAGGAGTACGACGAGGCCCTGCGCAAGAGCCACCTCGAAGGCATGGAACCCGTCGGCGACGAGGTCGGCACCCCGACCATCCACATCGACGGCACCGCCTACTTCGGGCCCGTGCTGACCGCGATCCCCCGGGGCGAGCAGGCCGGCCGCCTGTTCGACGCGGCCAGAGAGCTGGCCTCCTATCCCAAGTTCTTCGAGCTCAAGCGTTCGCGGACGGGCGGGTTCGACTTCACCTAGACCCCGGCACCTCCACGGACCCCGAGGGGGCAGGCCCGACGCCTGCCCCTTCTGCGTTTCCCCGCCCTGGCAGGAAAGGCCACGCCATGCCCAGTTCCGAGATGCTCTATGTCTTTCAGCCCTCCGCGCAGCCCGCCGAGCTGGACGAATGGCTCGCGCTGCTGGCCGCGCGCGGCGGCGGCCCGTCGCTGCTCCGGCTCGGCCCCACCCCGGTGATCGCGGCGGCCGAGACGGCCGAGATCACGGCCCCGGCCGGGCTGCCGCGCCCGGTCGCCACGGTACGCGCCGGCGGCGGCGTACGCCTGACCAGGCGCGAGATCCGGCCGGAAGGCACCGTCGTGTCCATCGGCCCGGCGCGGATCGGGGACGGCAGGCTGGCGGTCTTCGCCGGCCCGTGCGCCGTGGAGAGCCGCGAGCAGATGGACGCCGTGGTCGGAGCCGTCGCCGCCGGCAACGGCGTGGTCGGCCTGCGCGGCGGCGCGTTCAAGCCCCGTACCTCGCCGTACGCCTTCCACGGCCTGAAGTGGTCGGGCCTTGACCTCCTCCAGGAGGCCAGGGAGAAGACCGGCCTGCCCATCCTCACCGAGGTCGTGGACACCCGCCACGTCGAGCGCGTCGCCGAGATCGCCGACGCGTTCCAGATCGGCGCGCGCAACATGCAGAACTTCGAGCTGCTGCGCGAGGTGGGCGAGACGGGGCGGCCCGTGGTGCTCAAGCGGGGCTTCGGCTGCACGGTGGACGAGACGCTGTCCGCCGCGGAGTACATCCTCGCGGCCGGCAACGACCAGGTGATCCTGTGCGAGCGCGGGATCAGGACCTTCGAGCACGCCACCCGCTTCACCCTGGACATCTCCGCCGTCGCCCTGCTCAAGCAGCGCTCCCACCTGCCGGTCATGGTGGACCCCAGCCACTCCACCGGCCGGCCCAACCTGGTCGCGCCGGTCTCGCTGGCCGCCGTGGCGGCGGGCGCGGACGCGCTGCTCATCGACGTGCACGCGCAGCCGGAGCAGGCGCTCTGCGACGGCGCGCAGGCGCTGCGGCCGTCCGGTTTCCACGAGCTGATGGGCCGGCTGGAGATGCTGGTCCTCGGCCTGGGCCGGGACGTCAGCGTGGTGATGGACGTGGACGTCCGCGACGCGACGGTCGCCGGCATCGCCTAAAGTCCGTACCCCCGGATGCGCCCTGGAGGCCATCGTGACCGGTACGACCACCGTCGCCCCCACGCACTGCCCTTACTGCGCCCTGCAATGCGGAATGGGGATCGCCACCACCGCCGGCGGGCCGCCGAGCATCGAGGCCAGGCGTTTCCCGGTCAACGACGGCGCCCTGTGCGTGAAGGGCTGGACGTCCGCCGACCTGTTACGTTCGCCCGCGCGGCTCACCACGCCGCTGGTCCGTGATCGCACCGGGCTGCGACCGGCGAGCTGGGACGCGGCGCTGGACCTGATCGCCGCCGAGCTGACCCGGCTGCGCGCCGAGCACGGCCCGGACGGCGTGGCCGTCTTCGGCGGCGGCGGGCTGACCAACGAGGTCTGCTACCTGCTCGGGAAGTTCGCCAGGGTCGCGCTCGGCACGTCGCAGATCGACTACAACGGCCGGTTCTGCATGTCGTCGGCCGCCGCCGCGGCGAACCGGGCGTACGGCATGGACCGGGGACTGCCGTTCCCGGTCGCCGATCTGCGCGCGGCCGACACCATCGTCCTGGCCGGGTCCAATCCGGCCGAGACCATGCCGCCGTTCATGCGGCACCTGGCCCCCTGCGCCGACTCGGGCGGGCTGATCGTCATCGACCCGCGCGCCACCCCGACCGCCGAACGGGCCGCCCTGCACCTGCGGCCCGCCCCCGGCACGGACCTGGCGCTGGCGCTGGGCATCCTGCACTGCGTCGTCGAGGACGGCCATCTCGACCAGGACTACCTGGCCGAACGCACCACCGGGTTCGCCGACGCCTGGCGCGCGGCGGCGGCCTGGTGGCCGGAGCGGGTGGAGCGGGTCACCGGTGTGGCGGTGGCCGACCAGCGCGCGGTGGCCGGACGGCTGGCCGGGGCCCGCAACGCCTACATCCTGACCGGGCGCGGGGCCGAGCAGCACGCCAAGGGCACCGACACGGTCAGCGCCTGGATCAACCTGGCGCTCGCCCTCGGCCTGCCCGGCCGGGCCGGTTCCGGCCACGGCTGCCTGACCGGGCAGGGCAACGGCCAGGGCGGCCGGGAGCACGGGCAGAAGGCCGACCAACTGCCCGGGTACCGCTCGATCCGCGACCCCGCGGCCCGCGAGCACGTCGCCCGCGTCTGGGGGGTCGATCCCGGCACGCTGCCCGGTCCCGGCCGGTCGGCCTACGAGCTGCTGGACGCCCTGGGCACCGCGGACGGGCCGCGCGCGCTGCTGGTGTTCGGCAGCAACGTCGCGGTGTCGGCGCCCCGCTCCACGCGGGTGCGCGACCGGCTCGCGGCGCTGGACCTGCTGGTCGTCGCCGACATCGTGCGTTCGGAGACGGCGGCCCTGGCCGACGTCGTGCTGCCGGTGACCCAGTGGGCCGAGGAGGGGGGCACCATGACGAACCTGGAGGGCCGGGTACTGCTGCGCCGCCGCGCCGTCGCGCCGCCGCCGGGCGTGCGCTCGGACCTCGCGGTGCTGCACGGCCTGGCCACCCGCCTGGGGCAGCCCGCCGAGCGCTTCCCCACCGACCCCGAGACCGTCTTCGCCGAGCTGCGCGAGGCCGCCCGCGGCGGCGTCGCCGACTACCACGGCGTCACCTACGACCGACTGCGGGCCGGGGAGCAGTTGCACTGGCCGGTACCGGACACCGGCCACCCCGGGACGCCGCGGCCGTTCCTGGACCGCTTCGCCCACCCCGATGGGCGGGCGCGGTTCGTCCCGGTGACCCACCGGCCGGCGGCCGAGCCCGCCGACGCGGACTATCCGCTGACCGCCACCACGGGCCGGGTGCTGGCGCACTACCAGTCCGGCGCGCAGACCAGGAACATCGACGCGCTGGTGGCGGCGGAGCCGGAGATGTTCGTCGAGGTCCACCCGGACACCGCCCGGCGGCACGGGCTGGACGAGGGCGACCCCGCGATGGTCGTCTCGCGGCGCGGGCAGGTGCGCGCCACGGTACGGTTCACGCCCACGGCCCGGGTGGACACGGTGTTCCTGCCGTTCCACTTTCCCGGCGACCACCGGGCCAACCTGGTGACCAACCCGGCGCTGGACCCGGTGAGCCGGATGCCGGAGTTCAAGGTCTGCGCCGTGCGACTGGAGGCCGCCGTACCGCCTGACACTGGGAGTGCGGCGTGAGCCCGCGCGCGGTGGTGATCGTCGGCGCGGGCATGGCCGGGATGCGGCTGGCCGACGAGATCAGGCGGCGCGACCCGGACGGCGAGCGAGTAAGCGTGACCGTGCTCGGGGCCGAACCCGGCCCCGCCTACAACCGGGTGCTGCTGTCCGGTGTGCTGGCCGGCACGATGAGCGCCGCGTCGGTGACGCTGTACCCGCCGGGCTGGGCCGAGGACCACCACATCGACCTGCGCGAAGGCGTCGAGGCCCGCGCGATCGACACCGCCGCCCGCACGGTGACCACCGAATGCGGGACAGAGATCCCCTTCGACGCGCTGGTGCTGGCCACCGGCGCGGAGCCGCGCATCCCGCCCACCGAGGGCCTGTCCGGCGAGGACGGCACGCCCGCCCGGGGCGTGGTGGCGTTCCGCACGCTGGCCGACTGCCTGCGGATCTCCGCCGGCGCCCGGCCCGGCGTGCCGATCACCGTCATCGGCGGCGGCCTGCTCGGCCTGGAGGCGGCCCGTTCGCTGGCCGTCCGGGGCTGTGCGGTCACCGTGGTCCACCCGGTGGGTCACCTGATGGAACGCCAGCTCGACACCGAGGCCGGAGCCGTCCTCGCCAAGACGCTGACCCGGCACGGGGTCAGGTTCCGGATCGGCCGGACCGCCGCCCGCTACCTGCCCGGCGACGGGCTCAAACTCGACGACGGCAGCCACGTCCCCGCCGAACTGGTGGTCGTGGCGGCCGGGGTGCGGGCACGGACCGGCCTGGCCGAGGCCGCCGGGCTGCCGGTGGCGGGCGGCGTCGTCGTGGACGACACGCTGCGCACCGCCCACCCGGCCGTGTACGCGATCGGCGACGTCGCCCGGCACCCCGGCGCGACACCCGGGCTGGTGGAACCCGCCTGGGAGCAGGCCGACGTACTGGCCGGGCTGCTGACCGGCACGGACCCGCAGGCCAGGTACCGGGGCACCACCGTGGTGACCCGGCTGAAGGCCCGCGGCGTGGACCTGACCGCGATGGGCGAGACGACCACCGACCCCGACGACGAGATCGACGAGGCGCTGCGGCTGTCCGACCCGGCCCGCGGCCGGTACGCCAAGCTCGTGCTGCGCGACGACCGGGTGCGCGCCGCGATCATGCTCGGGCTGCCCGACGCCGCCGCGTCCGCCGCCTACTACTACACCAACGACGTGCCGGTGCCCGAAGACCGGCTGGCCGTGCTGCTGGGCCGGGCGCTGCCGCCCGCCGCCCCGGCGCAGGATCCGGCGGCGCTCGCGGACACCGCGACGGTCTGCCGGTGCAACCACGTCACCAAGGCCCAGCTCACCGCCGCCTGGCGGACGGGCGCGGCCGACGCGGCCGACCTGTCCGCCAGGACCAGGGCAGGCACGGGCTGCGGCACCTGCGTGCCGCTGCTGCGCGGCATCGCCGGCTGGCTGGCCGGCCGGGAACGGGAGGCATCATGAATCGGCACGGCGGTCGGTGGATCGACGACTGGGAGCCCGACGACCCGGCGTTCTGGCGGCGTACCGGCAGGCCGATCGCGGTCCGCAACCTGGCGCTGTCGATCCTCGCGGAGAACCTCGGGTTCTCGGTGTGGATCCTGATGAGCGTCGTGGTGACCTACCTCGGCCAGGCCGGGTTCCGCTTCGACGTCACGCAGACCTTCTGGCTGCTGATCGTGCCCAACCTGGTCGGGGCGGCGCTGCGCATCCCCTACACGTTCGCGGTGCCGCGGTTCGGCGGGCGCGGCTTCACGGCCGTCAGCGCGCTGGTGCTGCTGGTGCCCACCGGGATGCTCGCGGTCGCGGTCAGCGACCCGCGCACGCCGTACTGGTTCTTCCTGCTGACCGCGGCCCTGATGGGCCTCGGCGGCGGGAACTTCTCCGCCTCCATGGCCAACATCTCCTTCTTCTTCCCCGAAAGCAGGAAGGGGGTGGCGCTCGGGATCAACGCCGCCGCGGGCAACCTGGGGGTGGCCGTCGCCCAGCTCGTCGTGCCGGTGGTCATCCACCTGGGCACCGGCCTCCAGCTCGCGTACGCGGCCCTGATGTGGATGCCGCTGCTGATCGTCGCCGCGGCGGCGGCCTGGCTGCGGATGGACAGCCTCACCTCGGCCAAACCGGACGGGGTCTCCTACAGGCTGGCCGTGCGCGCCCGGCAGACCTGGGTGATGTCCTTCCTCTACATCGGCACCTTCGGGTCCTTCATCGGCTTCTCGTTCACCTTCCCGCTGCTGGTCCAGCAGGAGTTCGCGGGCCGGGCGGGCTGGGTGGGCCTGGCCTTCCTGGGCCCGCTGATCGGTTCACTGTCCCGGCCGCTCGGCGGGTGGCTGGCCGACCGGCTGGGCGGGGCCCGGGTGACCCTGTGGACGTTCGCCGCGATGGCGGCGGGGGTGGCCGGGGTGCTGGTCAGCCTGCGGGAGGCGACCTTCTGGCTGTTCTTCGGCGCCTTCATCTGGCTGTTCGTGCTGGCCGGGCTGGGCAACGGCGCCACCTACCGGATGATCCCGCTGATCTTCTCGGCGCAGGAGCGGGCGCGGCCCGGCGGCAGCGTGCGGGCCGCCAGGCGGCAGGCCGCGGCGGCGGTGGGCATCGTCGGGGCGGTGGGCGCGGCGGGCGGCGTCCTGATCAACCTGGGCTTCACCTTCTCCCGCCAGGCGGCGGGCACGCTCGGCCCGGCGCTGGCCGCGTTCCTGCTCTTCTACGCGGCCTGCATGGCGATCACCTGGTGGTACTACCTGCGCACCGCCCTGGCCGCCGAGCGTTCGCCCAGCCTGGCGCACGCCAAGGTCTAGGACACCTGGATGACCAAGGAGGCCATCGTGCATCGTGCGGGCTTGCCGTACGCAGAAGACCACCATACGACCGTGCCCAGGGGCGGCGAATGCCTCCCCGACCTGCTGTGGGAGCAGGTCTGGGCGCAGCCGGACGCCGTCGCGGTCGTCTCGGGCGACCGGCGGCTGACCTTCCGCGAGCTGGCCCAGCGGGCCGCCGGCATGGCCGTCTACCTGCGCGGCCTCGGCGTCGCCTCGGACGCCAGAGTGGGACTTTTCGCCCATCCGTCGATCGACATGACGGTCGCGGTATGGGGCATTCTTCTGGCGGGCGGCGCGTATGTGCCGCTGTCGCCGGACTACCCGGCCGAGCGGCTGCGGTACATGATCGACGACAGCGGCATCGAGCTGATCGTGGCCCAGGACGCGCTGTCGTCGATGCTCGCCGAGCTGACCGACGTACGCGCGGTCACCCCGGCGGGCGCGGCCCGGTTCGCCGCCCGCCGCGAGCCCGTCGAGGAGTGGGAGTTACGCGGCGCGGCCCGGCCCGGCGGCCTCGCGTACGTCATCTACACCTCCGGCAGCACCGGCAGGCCCAAGGGCGTGATGATCGAGCACCGCGCGATCGTGAACCAGATGCGCTGGCTGAACACCGTCCACCGGCTGGACCGCGACCGGGTCGTGTTGCAGAAGACGCCGATCAGCTTCGACGCCGCGCAGTGGGAGATCCTGGCCACCGGCTGCGGCAGCACGGTCGTGATGGGCGAGCCCGGCCTGTACCGGGACCCGGAGCGGCTGATCGACACGATCATCGAGCACGGCGTCACCACCCTCCAGTGCGTGCCCACCCTGCTCAAGGCGCTGCTGGAGACCGGCAGGCTGACCGCCTGCGGCTCGCTGCGGCAGGTCTTCAGCGGTGGCGAGGCGCTGTCCCGGCCGCTGGCCCGGCGCTGCCTGGACGCGCTGCCCGGCGCGAACCTGACCAACCTCTACGGCCCCACCGAGTGCGCCATCAACGCCTCCGCACACGTCGTCACCAGGCAGGACGTCGCCGACGGACCGCAGACCGTGCCCATCGGCAAGCCCGTCCACAACACCCGCTTCTACATCCTGGACGAGGACCTGGCCCCGGTGTCCATCGACGAGGTGGGCGAGCTGTACGTCGGAGGAGTCCAGCTCGCCCGGGGCTACCTGAACCGCCCCGGCCTGACCGCCGAGCGGTTCATCGACAACCCGTTCCCGCTGGATCACGGCTCCCCCAAGCTGTACCGGACCGGCGACCTCGCCACCTGGACCGCCGACGGCACCGCCGAGTTCGTCGGCCGGGTGGACAACCAGGTGAAGGTCCGCGGCTTCCGGGTGGAGCTGGACGAGGTCAGCCGGACCATCGAGGCGCACGACTGGGTGCGCAATGCCGCTGTCATCGTCCGGCAGGACCCGCGCACCGCCGCCGACCAGCTCGTCGCCTTCGTCGAGCTGGACTCCCAGGAGGCGGCCCTGATGGACCAGGACCGGCACTCGGCGCACCACCTGTCCAAGGCGAGCAGGCTCCAGGTGCGGGCCCAGCTCTCCAACGGCGGCTGCCGGGAGGACGCCGAGGTGGCCGGCCGCCCCGCGGTGGACCTGCCCGGCCGCGAGCCCACCGCCGAGCAGTGGCGGCGGGTGTTCGCCCGCAAGACGTACCGGTTCTACGAGGGCGGGCGGGTCACCAAGGACGACCTGGCCCGGCTGCTGGCCCGGCGTACGCCCGCCGCGCCGCCGCGCTCCCCTGCGGCGCTGGACCTGGCCGAACTCGGCGCGATCCTGCGGTACTTCGGGCAGTTCCACAGCGGCGAACGGCTGCTGCCGAAATACGGCTACGCCTCACCGGGCGCGCTGTACGCCACCCAGCTCTACCTGGAACTCGCCGGGATCGCCGGACTCGACCCGGGCTTTTACTACTACCACCCGGTACACCACCGGCTGGTGCGCATCCAGCCCCGCCCCGACGCGGAGCGGCCCGTGCTGCGCTTGCACTTCGCCGGCAAGCGGCCTGCCATCGAGCCCGTCTACCACAACAACGTCGGCGAGGTCCTGGAGATTGAGACCGGCCACATGGTCGGCATGCTGGAGGAGATCCTGCCCGGCCACGGGCTGGACGTACGCCCGTCCGGCCACACGCCCGGGGTCATGGCGCACCTGGAGTGCGGGCCCGGCCACGACTACCTCGGCACGTTCGAGGTGGTGCGGTACGACCCGGACCGGCCCGGCGACCACGCCGTTGACTTCTACGTCCAGGCCCACCCTGGCGGCGTCGGCGGGCTGCCCGCGGGCCTGTACCGATTCGCGGGCGGCGAGTTCTCCTTCGTCTCGCCGGAGGTCGTGGAACGCAGGCACGTGATCGCGATCAACCAGCGGGTGTACCGGCTGGCCGGCTTCGGCATCTCCATGGTCGCCACCCGGGGGCCCGGCTGGCTCGGCTACATCGACCTGGGCAGGGCGCTGCAACGGCTCCAGATGAACGACCTGAACCTCGGCTTCATGTCGTCGGGGTACAGCTCCAAGACCGGCCACGACCTGCCGTCCGCGACCCGCCTGTCGGCCATCCTGCGCGGCGCGGGCCTGCGGACCGGCCCGTCCTACTTCTGCGTCGGCGGCCGGGTCAGCGACGAGCAGGTCCGCGACACGGGCATGCGCGAGGACAGCGTCCACATGAAGGGCCCCAGGGAGCTGATCAGGGACGACCTGGTCGCGCTGCTGCCCGAGTACATGGTCCCCGGCCGGGTCGAGATCCTGGAACGGCTGCCGCTCACCCCCAGCGGCAAGATCGACACCCGGGCGCTGGCCGCGCTGGACCTCACCACCGCCGCCGACGCGAACCGGCAGGTCGTCCCGCCGCGCACCCCCGCCGAACGGCGGGTCGCCGAGGTGTGGCAGCGGATCATGCGCGTGGAGGAGGTCTCCGTCCACGACGACTTCTTCTACATCGGCGGCGACTCCATGGTGGCGATGGCCCTGGTCAACACCCTCAATGAGAAGTTCGGCCGGGCGCTGCCGCTCCAGGTGGTGTTCGAGGCGCCGACCGTCGAACAGCTCGCGCTGCGGATCGGCGCGGACCGGCGGGCCGTGTCCCGGCTGATCCCGCTCCAGAGCGCGGGCGGCGGCCCGCCGGTCTACATGTGGCCCGGTCTCGGCGGCTACCCGATGAACCTGCGCGGCCTGGCCGGGCGGGCCGGGCTGGACCGGCCGGTGTACGGCGTGCAGGCGCACGGCATCAACGAGGGCGAGACGCCGTACGCGTCCATCGCGGAGATGGCGGCGGCCGACATCGAGCTGATCCGCGCGGTGCAGCCGGCCGGGCCGTACACGCTGGTCGGCTACTCCTTCGGCGCGCGGGTCGCGTACGAGGTGGCGCACCGGCTTGAGCGGGCCGGGGAGAAGGTCGCCGACCTGCTGCTCGTCGCGCCGGGCAGCCCGCGCGTGACGAGCCGGCCGCCCGACGGTCCGGGCTACCGCGACCCCGTGTTCGTGACAATCCTGTGGTCGGTCTTCGCCGCCTCGGTCAGCGGCCCCATGCTGGAGGAGTGCCTGGACGCGGTCCACGACGAAGACGGCTTCGTCGCGTTCACCGCGCGGGCCTTCCCCGCGCTGGGGGCCGACCTCATCCGGCGGATCGTCCGGATCGTCCACCTGACGTACAACCTCACGTACACCCCGGCGGACCTCGCCGCCCGGCCCGTCGCGGCCCCCGTGACGGTGCTGCGGGCGCGCGGCGACGAGCCTTCGTTCATCGAATGCCGCTCCCCCGTCCTGGTCGACCTGGCGGCCGACCACTACGGCACGCTCACCGGCCCCGGCCTGGACGAACTCATCCAGGCCGTCAGGGACCGGCTCATCCACTGACGCACCCATCGAGAGGAGGCCACAGTGCCACTCCAGAAAGCGGAGGCGTTCGTCCTCACCGGGTCCTTCCACGTCATCAGCCGCAACCCGCGGTACCTTTCGGAGCTGCGCGCCAGGGGCCTGAAGATCCTGGTCATGACCCCCGCGAGCGGGCGGGCGGCGGCGCTGGCGGCGGCGGCGGAGCCGGGCAACCCGGCCACGGCGGTCGCCGACTTCGCCTTCGTCGAGGGTGACGTCAAGAAGGACGGTTCCTTCCTGCCCGGTTCGATCGCGGCCGTGCGGCGCTGGCTCGACGAGCACACGATCGTGGGCATCTGCGCGGTGGGCGAGACCATGGTCGAGCCGACCGGCGTGGTGGCGGACGCCCTCGGGCTGCGCTCGCCCGGCCTGCGCGCCACCCGCGCCTGCCGCAGCAAGTACCTCCAGCGGCTCTACCTGCCCGAGTTCAGCCCGGCCTCGCAGGTGCTCCCGCCGGGCGGCCGAGAGCCCGCCGCCGCCCGCTACCCGGTCGTGGTCAAGCCCGCCTCGCGGCACTCCAGTTCCGGCGTGTGGACCGCGCACGACGAGGCCGAGTTACGCGAGCGGCTGGCCGAATATCCCGACTACGAGACCCTGCTGGTCGAGGAGAAGGTGATCGGGCCGGAGTACTCGGTGGAGACCCTGGTCCAGGACGGCAAGGTGATCTTCGCCTCGGTCACCTTCAAGCGCACCACCGACCAGGACGCCGACACCTTCGTCGAACTGGCCCACACCGTCACCGCGCAGCCGGGCCGGGAGCGGAACGCCCTGCTGGACGCCAGCCGGCGAATGCTGGAGAAACTGGACTTCCAGGACGGCATCGCGCACTCCGAGTGGCGGCTGACCGACGACGGCACGCCATACCTGATGGAGGTCGCCGCCCGTACCCCGGGCGACGGCATCACCGTGCTCTACCACCTGGCCACCGGCCGGCCGATCGAACCGGAGGTCGTCCGGATCGCGCTGGGCGAGACCGCGATCTACCCGCCGCTCGCCCGGCACGCCCGGGAGGTCTACCCCGAGCACACCCCCGGCGAACTGCTGGACGTGCGGCTGGACTGGCCCGGCGTCACCCCGGAGTGGGTGGGCGACACCGCGCCCTGGCCGGAGCTGCGGCCGGGCGAGCCCGGCGACCCGCCCGCGCTGCGCGCGGTGTTCGTGCAGCAGGACCGCGGCGCGACGCTGGGCCCGCTGCTGAGTTCGGCCGACCGGGTGGCGAGCTTCCTCATCGACGCGCCCACCCTGGCCGGGCTGGACGAACTCGAACAGCGGGTCCGGGCCGCGCTGACCGTCGAGATCCGCCCCTTAGAAGGCCCGCGATGAGCGCGGGCACCGGCTCGGTCCTGGCCACCTGGCGGGAGTCGCCGCTCGCGGTCAAGACGCTGCTGGCCGGGATCTTCGTCAACCGGCTCAGCGGCTTCCTCAACATCTTCCTGGTGCTGTACCTGACCACCCTGGGGTACTCCCCGGACGCCGCCGCCTTCGCGCTCGGCGCGTACGGCGCGGGCGCGATGGTCGGCACGCTGCTCGGCGGGTCGCTGGCCGCGCGCCTCGGCACCAGGAACACCGTCGTGATCGGCATGGCCGGGTCCAGCGTCATGATCGCCTCGCTGCTGTACCTGAACAGCTACGGCGTGCTGCTGGCGGCGGTCGCGCTGGCCGGGCTGACCGCGCAGATGTTCCGCCCGGCCTCGGCCACCCTCCTGTCCCAGCTCACCCCCGACGACCGGCAGGTCATGGTCTTCGCCATGTCCCGCTTCGGGATCAACCTGGGCGCGACGGCCGCGCCGCTGATCGGCTTCGGCCTCTACAACCTCCAGCGCCAGCAGTACGACCTGCTGTTCTGGGGGGAGGCGCTGATCGCGCTGGTGTTCGCCGCGGTGGCCCTGTTCACGCTCCCCGGCCGCGCGGCCGAACGGCCGGCGGCGGACGAGGGCGGGGAGGCGTCCGGGAGCTACCTGGACGTGCTCCGCGACCGCAGGTACCTCGTCTACCTGATCTCCACGCTGGTCCACACGGTCGTCTACGGCCAGTACCTGTCCACCCTGCCGCTGGACGTGAAGGCGTCGGGGGTGGACATCGTCTGGTACACGGTTGCCGTCTCGCTCAACGGATTCATCGTCATCGCCTTTGAACTGCTCACCACCAAGGTCACCCAGAGCTGGCCGATGCGGGTGACGATCGGGATCAGCTTCGCGCTGATGGGCGCGGGCATCGCGGTGTACGCGCTGCCGATGGGCCCCGCGGTGATCGTCATCGGCACCCTGGTGTGGTCGGTGGGCGAGATCATCGGCGGCCCCGCCATCTTCGCCTACCCCGCCCTGATCGCCCCCGCGCGGGCCAAGAGCCACTACCTGGGCGGTTTCCACTTCGTCTTCGGCCTGGGCTCGGCCATCGGCCCGGTCGTCGGCGGCTGGCTGCTGGTGAAGCTCGGCCACGGCGTCTGGATCCCGCTGGCGATCGTGTCGGTGGCGGCCAGCCTCGTCGTCGTCACGGCCATCCGCAGGCCGCAGCCCACGCCCGAGAACGCCCTGACAGGCCAGACCACCTAGCCGTAAACGCCGAAAACCCCGCCAAAGGCCGGAGGGACGCCTTCGTCATGCCCGAAAACGTTGACGCTCACGACATCGCGGTGATCGGCACCGCCTGCCGCTTCCCCGGAGCCACCGGCACGGCCGAGTTCTGGCGGATGCTGCGGTCCGGTACCGAGCCGGTCACGGTCTTCACCGACGCCGAACTCGCCGCCGCCGGCGCGCCGGCGCACCTGATCGAAAGCCCCGACTACGTGCCTGCCGCGGGAGTCGTGGCCGATTCCGACGCCTTCGACGCCGGGCTGTTCGCGCTGAACCCCAAGGAAGCCACGCTCATGGACCCGCAGCACCGGGTCATGCTGGAGTGCGCGTGGGAGGCCCTTGAGGACAGCGGGCACGACCCCAAGAGCCCGCCCGGCCGGGTCGGCGTCTTCGCCGGGGCCTACAAGAACGCCTACCGCGGCCTGCTCGGCACGTTCACCGAGCCGGCCGAGGCGTTCCTGGCCGGGGTGTCCACCGACGACGACTACCTGGCCACCAGGATCTCCTTCAAGCTCAACCTGAACGGCCCCTCGGTGACGGTGCAGACCGCCTGCTCCACCGCCCTGGTCGCGGTCCACATGGCCTGCGAGTCGCTCCAGAACGGCTCCAGCGACCTCGCCCTGGCGGGCGGGGTGACCATCCGCTCCGGCGAGGTGCCCGGCTACCAGTACCACAAGGGCGGGATCTACTCCCCCGACGGCCACTGCCGGGCGTTCGACGCCGACGCCGAGGGCACGGTCATCGGCGAGGGCGCGGGCATCGTCGTGCTCAAGCGGCTGTCCGACGCGCTGGCCGACGGCGACCGCATCCGCGCGGTGATCAAGGGTTCGGCGATGGGCAACGACGGGGCCGAGCGGGTCGGGTTCTCCGCGCCGGGCGTGGCGGGCCAGTCGCGGATCGTCGAGGCCGCGCTGCGCCGCGCCGCCGTACACCCCGACAGCATCGGGTACGTCGAGACGCACGGCAGCGGCACCCCGCTCGGCGACCGCATCGAGATCGACGCGCTGACCCGCGCCTACCGCGCGGCGGGCTGGACGGCGGGCTCCCGCCTGATCGGCTCGGTCAAGACCAACATCGGGCACACGCACGCGGCGGCGGGCATCGCCGGGCTGATCAAGGCCATCCTGAGCCTGGAGAACCGGGAGATCCCGCCCAGCCTGCACTTCGACCGGCCGAACCCGCGCATCCGGTTCGCCGAGTCGCCCTTCCGGGTGGCCGCGGCGCTGACCGAGTGGGCCGCCGACGGGCCGCGCCGGGCCGGGGTCAGCTCCTTCGGCATGGGCGGCACCGGGGTGCACGTCATCCTGGAGGAGGCGCCGGAACCGCCCGCGCCTGCCGAGACGGCCGACGGGTGGCAGGTGCTGCCGCTGGCGGCGGCCGGTCCCGAGGCGCTGGAGTCGGCCACCGACCGGCTGGCCGACCACCTGGAGGGTCACCCCGAGGTCCCGCTGGACCAGGTGGCCCGCACCCTCCAGACCGGCCGGCACGCCTTCCCGCACCGGCGCGCGCTCGCCGTACGCGACCGCGACGACGCCGTGGCCGCGCTGCGCGACCGCACGCCGCAGCGAGTGCTCACCTTCACCGTGCCCGCCACCGAGCGCAAGGTGGGGTTCCTGCTGCCCGGACTCGGCGAGCAGTACGAGCACATGGGCGCGGAGCTGTACGAGCGCGACCCGGTGTTCCGCGAGCACCTGGACCACTGCTTCGCCGTCCTGCTCGAACGCGCGGGGCTCGACCTGCGCCCGGTGCTGTTCCCGCCGCACCGGCAGCGCGCCACCGGCGGCGGTTCCGGCAAGGTGGACCTGCGGGCCCTGCTCGGCCGGGCGGACGCCGCGTCCGCGCTGGACCAGACCCGCTACGCGCAGCCCGCGATGTTCGTCGTGGAGTACGCGCTGGCCCGGACCTGGGCGGCGCGCGGCATCACGCCGGACGGGCTGCTCGGCTACAGCCTCGGCGAGTTCGTCGCCGCCACGCTGGCCGGGGTCTTCACCCTTTCCGACGTGCTGTGGCTGGTCGCCGAGCGGGCCAAGCTGATCGACGAGCTGCCCGGCGGGGCGATGCTGGCCGTGCAGCTTCCCGAGCCGGAGGTCGCGGCCCTGCTCGGGCCGGAGGTGTCGCTCGCCGCGGTCAACGGCCGGGACCTGTGCGTCCTCGCCGGGCCGCCCGGAGCGATCACGGAGGTCCAGGAACGGCTGAAGGCCGACGGCGTCGCGGCCCGGCGGCTGCGCACCACGCACGCCTTCCACTCCGTCATGATGGACCCGATCATCGACCGGTTCACCGAACTGGTCGCCGCCGTGCCGCGCAACCGCCCGGCCCGGCGCTACCTGTCCAACGTCACCGGCGACTGGATCACCGACGCCGAGGCCCAGGACCCCACCTACTACGCCCGCCACCTGCGGCACACCGTGCGCTTCTGGGACGGCGTGCGCCGCCTGTGGGAGGAGCCCGGCCGGCTGCTGCTGGAGGTCGGCGTCGGCCAGTCGCTCGGTTCGCTGGCCCTTCAGTCCCGGCCGCGCACCGCCGACGCCGGTTCGCTGGTGCTCGGTTCGCTGCCGGGCTCGGGCGACACCGTCTCCGACACGCAGTCCATCGCGGCGACCACGGCCAAGCTGTGGGTCTGCGGCGTGGACACGGACTGGGACGGGGTCCAGCCCCAGCGGCGTAAGGCCGAGCTGCCCACCTACCCGTTCCAGCGCCGCCGGTACTGGCCCTCCGGCGGCCCCGCCGTACGGCAGAGCGGCCCGGCCGAACCGGACGGCGGGCGGCGAAAGCCCGCCGACTGGTTCTACACCCCGCATTGGGAGTCGCTGCCGCCCGCGCCGCCCCTCGCGGCGACCGGGCAGCGCTGGCTGCTGTTCGCCGACGCCGCCGGGGTCGGCGAGCGGCTGGCCGGACTGCTGGCCGAGCGCGGCGCGACCCCGGTGCTGGTCCGGCCCGGCGACGGGTTCGCCGAACTCCCGGACGGGTCCTTCACCGTCGATCCGGCCGGCGCCGCGGACTACGCGGCGCTGCTGCGCGCGCTGGAGTCCGGCGGCGGTGTACCGGCCAGGATCGCCCACCTGTGGCTGACCGGCCCGCGCCCGGCCGACCCGTTCGCCGCCGAGGCGGTCGAAGCGGCCACCCGCGACGGCCTGACCGGCCTGATCGCGCTCGCCCAGGCGCTCGGCGGGATCAGGCTCACCGAACCGGTGGAGGTCACGGTCGTCTCCAGCGAGATGCACGCCATCGTCCCGGGCGACGACGCGCAGCCCGCCAAGGCGCTCGCGCTCGGCCCGGTCCGGGTGTGGCCGCTGGAGAACCCGTCGATCACCTGCCGGAGCATCGACCTGGCCGAGCCCGGTCCGGGCAGCGCGGAAGCACTGCTGCGCGAGCTGGGCCGGGGCGTCGCGGCCGGTACCGGGGCCGAGGTGGTGGCGATCCGCGGGCGGCTGCACCTGCGGCAGACGTTCCGGCCCGCCGACCTGGAAGGCCCCGGCGACGGGCCGCGGTTCCGGCAGGGCGGCACGTACCTGATCACCGGCGGGCTGGGCGGCATCGGCCTGTCCGTGGCCGCCCACCTGGCCGAGCACTACCAGGCCAACCTGGTGCTGGTCGGCCGCACCCCGCTGCCGCCGCGCACCGAATGGAACGCCCTGGCCGCCGGCTCCCAGCGGATCAGGGCGCTGCGCGGGCTGGAGGAACGCGGCGGCACCGTCCTGTTCGCCGCCGCCGACGTCACCGACGCCGCCCAGGTCACCGACGTGGTGCGGCAGGCCGTCAAGCGGTTCGGCGCGCTGCACGGCGTCGTCCACGCGGCCGGCGTGCCCGGCGGCGGGCTGATCCAGCTCAAGGACCCCACCGCGGCGGCCAAGGTGCTCGCGCCCAAGGTCGCCGGGGCCCTGGCGCTGCGCGCCGCGTGCGCCGGGCAGCCGCTGGACTTCGTGCTGCACTGCTCGTCGGGCATCGCGGTCACCGGCGGCGTCGGCCAGGTGGACTACGCCGCGGCCAACTCCTTCCTGGACGCGCTCGCCCACCGCGAGCCGGAGACCGTGTCGGTGAACTGGGACGCCTGGCGCGACATCGGCATGGCGGCCAAGTCCATCGCCCCGGCCACGCGGCCGGTGGACCACCCGTTCCTGGAGCGGCGGCTGGGCGATGACCGCCTGTCGGTGTACGTGGCGCACTTCCACCCCGAGCGGTCCTGGCTGGTGGACGAGCACCGCATGCTCGGCCGCCCGGTCGTGCCGGGCGTCGGCCACCTGGAGCTGGTCAGGGCCGCCTACGCGCACGCGGCCGGCCACGCCGGGCAGGGCGTGGAGCTGACCGGCGTCACCTTCTACACCCCGATCGTGGTGCCGGACGCGGCGGCCAAGGAGGTCCGCGTCGTCCTTGAGCGCACCCCGGACGGCACGACGTTCTCGGTGGTCAGCGCGCACGACGACGGCTCCGCGGCGCCGCGCTGGCAGTTGCACTCCACGGGCCGGGTCGGCGAGCCGACCGGCGAGCGCCCGCCCAGGCTGGACGTCGAGGCGGCCCGCGCGGGCATGCGCGACCTCGGCCGCCCGGACGGCACCGGCCCGATGGGCTTCGGCGCGCGCTCGCAGTGCCTGAGCCGGATGTACGCCGGGGACGGCCGCTTCCTGGCCCGGCTCGACCTCGCCGCCCCCTACCGCGGCGAGGTCGGTGACCTGCCGCTGCACCCGGCGCTGATGGACATCGCGACCGCGTTCGTCGGCGTCCACCACGCCGAGGAGTTCCGCATCCCGATCCACTACGGGCGGCTGCGGATGTTCGCCCCGCTGACCGCCTCCCTCTACAGCTTCCAGGAGTACCTGGACGGCGACCGCGCCAGGAAGGAGACGGTGACCTCCGATGTGACGATCACCGACGAGGACGGGAACGTGCTGGTCCACGCCGACCGGTTCGTGCTCAAGCGGGTCCACGACCTGGACGACCGGCTGCGGGTGGCGCACGACGCCACGCCCGGCCGGGTCGAACTGTACGACCTGCCGCCGCTGCCGGACGAGGACCGCCCGGAGTCCACCGGGTTCCTGCGCGCCGCGCTGGACCACGGCATGAGCGCCGAGGAGGGCACCGCGGCGTTCGTCAAGATCCTCACCTCGGGCGCGGCCCCGCAGGTCATGGTCAGCACCCGCGCGCTGGACGCGGTACTTCGGGAGGCGGCGGCCGGCCGCGCGGCCCCCGACGCGACCGAGCGCCGCGAGGACGCCGCGACCGGCGCGCTGCACCCCCGCCCCGCCCTGCTGGTGCCCTACGAGGCGCCGCGCGACGCGCTGGAGGAGTCCCTGGCCGAGGTCTGGCAGGAACTGCTCGGCGTGGAGAAGGTCGGCGTCCACGACAACTTCTTCGAGCTGGGCGGCCACTCGCTGCTCGGGCTCCAGCTCGCGCCGCGGCTGCGCGAGGGCTTCGGCGTGGACCTGCCGATCGGCACGATCTTCGACGCACTGACCGTGGCCGGCCTGGCCGACGTACTCCGCACGGCCGGCGCGGTCGCCAACACGTAACGACGGACTGGAGGCAGCATGCCTGACAACGACAGCGGCATCCGCACGATCGGCGTCATCGGCGCCGGGGTGATGGGCAGCGAGGTCGCCCAGGTCTTCGCCCAGTCGGGCTTCGACGTCGTGCTCGTGGACGTCACCGACCAGGCTTTGGACCGGGCCCGGCAGACCATCGAGCGCAACCTGCGCTTCCAGAGGATGCTGGGCGCGCAGCGCGGGCTGGCCGCGCCGCCCACCGTGGACCGGGCCGCGGTACTGGCCCGCATCCGCTTCACCACCCGGCTCGCCGACGCCGCCGACGCCGACTTCGTGGTGGAGAACGTCACCGAGGACTGGAACCTCAAGCGCCCGGTCTTCGAGGAGCTGGACGAGGTGTGCAAGCCCGACGTGGTCTTCGCGGTGAACACCTCCTGCATCCCGATCACCCGGGTCGGCGGGGTGACCAACCGGCCCAGCAAGATCATCGGCGCGCACTTCATGAACCCCGTCTCGCTCAAGCCGATGGTGGAGGTCATCCGGGGCTTCCACACCTCCGACGAGACCGTGCAGACCATGCTCGACCTCCTCGCCGCCATCGGCAAGGAGGGCGTCGTGGTCGCCGACTCCCCCGGTTTCGTCTCCAACCGCGTGCTGATGCTCACCGTCAACGAGGCCGCCTACCTCGTACACGAGCGGGTGGCCGACGCCACCGAGGTCGACCGGATCTTCAAGGGCTGCTTCGGTCACACGATGGGCCCGCTGGAGACCGCCGACCTCATCGGACTGGACACGATCCTGCTGTCCATCGAGGGCCTGTACCAGGCGTTCGGCGACAGCAAGTACCGGCCGTGCCCGCTGCTGAAGCAGCTCGTCGACGCCGGTCTGCACGGGCGCAAGAGCGGTCGCGGCTTCCACGTCTACCAGTAGGAGAGCAATCCATGGAAACGGTCAAGGCCAAGGTCAGGGAGTTTCTGCGCGGCTACATCGCCGACCACGAGTTCGCCGACGACGAGGACATCTTCGCCTCCGGCTACGCCAACTCGCTGTTCGTCATGCAACTGATCTACATGGTGGAGCGGGAGTTCCAGATCACCGTGGGCGACGAGGACCTGGAGTTCGACAACTTCCGGTCGATCGACGCGGTGGCCCGCCTGGTCACCGCCAAGTCGGCCGTGCCCGCGGGCACCTGACGCGGGAGAGGGTCATGCGCGCGGGTGTGCATTCACTCACCGACGTACAGAACAAGATCCTGCAAAGCCACCGGCGGTTCACCGAAGACGAGATCGCGCCGTACGCCAACGCCTGGGACCGCGAGGGCCGGGTGCCCCGCGAGGTCGTCGCCGCGATGGGCGCGGCCGGCTACCTGGGCGCGCTGATCCCTGCCGAGTACGGCGGCACCGAGCTGGACATGACCGAGTTCGGGCTGCTCAACGAGGCGATCGGGTTCGGCTGCTCCTCGGTGCGCAGCGTGCTGACCGTGCACAGCATGGTCAGCCAGGCCGTCACCCGGTGGGGCAACCCGGAGCAGCGCCGGGCCTGGCTGCCCGGACTGGCGACCGGCGAGCAGGTCGGCGCGTTCGCGCTCAGCGAGGCCGAGGCGGGCAGCGACGTCGCCCAGATCGCCACGGTCGCCGAGAACGACGGGGACGGATACCTCCTTTCCGGCACCAAGCGGTGGATCACCTACGGCCAGGGCGCGGACGTGTTCCTGGTGTTCGCCCGGCACAACGGCCGGCACAGCGCCTTCGTGGTCGGCCGGGACACCCCCGGCCTGACCGTCGTCCCCATCGACGGCATGCTCGGGACCCGGGCCTCGATGCTGGCCGAGGTGCGGTTCGACAAGTGCCGGGTGCCCCGTTCGGCGCTGCTCGGCCGTCCGGGGTTCGGGCTGGCCCCGATCGCCGCGGCGGCCCTGGACGTGGGCAGGTACAGCGTGGCCTGGGGCTCGGTGGGCCTGGCCCAGTCGTGCCTGGAACTGTCCCTCGGCCACGCCAGGGAGCGCCGGGCCTTCGGCGGCCCGGTCTTCGACCACCAGCTCGTGCAGCGGCTGATCACCGACATGGCGACCGGCGTGTCCGCGGCCCGGCTGCTGTGCCTCCAGGCCGGGGAGCTGGTACAGGGCGGCGCGCCCACTGCCGTCGCCGGCGTGTGGATGGCCAAGTATTTCGCCTCCACCAGCGCGTTCCGGGCCGCCTCGGACACCGTGCAGATCCACGGGGCCTACGGCTGCGACCCGGACGGCTCCCCGCAGCGACTGTTCAGAGACGCGAAGGTCATGGAGATCATCGAGGGCAGCACCCAGATCCAGCAGACCATGATCGCGCGCCTGGTGCCGTACGAGGAGAAGCGATCATGAGCGACCGCAAGCCCGTCAAGTGCCTGGTCTGGGACCTGGACAACACCCTCTGGGACGGCGTGCTGCTGGAGGGCGACGACGTGCGCCCCTTCCCGCAGGCCGTCGCGACCCTCAAGGCCCTGGACGAGCGGGGCGTGCTGCACTCGATCGCCAGCCGCAACGAGCCGGAGCCGACGCTGGCCAAACTGCGCGAGTTCGGGCTGGAGGAGTACTTCCTGTACCCGCAGATCGGCTGGCAGCCGAAGTCGGCGTCGCTGAAGGCCATCGCCGCCGACATCAACATCGGCGTGGACGCGCTGGCGTTCGTGGACGACCAGCCGTTCGAGCGGGAGGAGGTCGCGTTCTCGCTGCCGGAGGTGCTGGTCCTGGACGCCGTCCAGGTGGCCGACATTCCCGGCATGCCGGAGTTCACCCAGCGGTTCGTCACCGCCGACTCGCGGCGGCGGCGCGAGATGTACCAGGCCGACCAGCACCGGAAGACCGCCGAGGCCGACTTCGAGGGCGCCCAGGAGGCGTTCCTGCGCAGCCTGGACATGCGGTTCACGATCAAGGAGGCGGTGCGCGACGACCTCCAGCGGGCCGAAGAGCTGACCCTGCGCACCAACCAGCTCAACACCACCGGCTACACCTACTCCTACGCCGAGCTGGAGTCCTTCCTGGACTCCGACCGGCACCTGCTGCTCACCGCCGCGCTGGAGGACCGGTACGGCCCCTACGGCACGATCGGCCTGGCGTTGATCGAGAAGTCGGACGCCGACTGGACGATCAAGCTGCTGCTCATGTCCTGCCGGGTGATGTCGCGTGGTGTCGGCACCATCCTGATCAACCACATCAAGCGGCTGGCCCGCGACGCCGGCGCGCGGCTGCTCGGCGAGTTCGTCCAGACCGGGCGCAACCGCCAGATGCTCATCACCTACAAGTTCAACCGGTTCACCGAGGCCGAACGCCGCGGTGAACTGGTGCTGTTCGAAGCCGACCTCGACGCCATCCCGGCGGACCCCGACCACGTGCAGGTCACCATTCCGATGAGGAGTTCGAACTCATGACGCAGACCTCTGTCAACCTCACGCATGCGACGAGCGAGCAACTGCTGGAGGCCACCAGGGCGGTCATCGCCGGCGGCGGCAGCAGCAACATGCGCAACATGGGCGTCACCGACCCGCTGGTGCTGGACCGGTCGGCGGGCTGCCGCCTGTGGGACGTCGAGGGCAATGAACTCATCGACGTGAACATGGGGTACGGCCCGCACCTGTTCGGGTACGCCGACCCGGACGTGCTCGGCGTGGTGGCCCAGCAGCTCCGGCTGGGCGCGATCACCGGCATCACGCACCGGCTGGACCACCAGGCCGCCGAGCTGATCGCGGCCACGGTGCCGTCCATCGAGCAGGTCAGGTTCGCCAACTCCGGCACCGAGGCGATCACCTCGGCGCTGCGCCTGGCCCGCTTCCTGACCGGCCGCGCCCATGTGGTGACCTTCGAGGGCCACTACCACGGGTGGAGCGAGACCGTCCTGCGCAAGTCGGCGATCACCAACAACGGCTCCGACCCGACCGGCGCGGTGCCCGGCGCGCCCGGCATGATCCCCGGCGCGCTGGACTTCACCTACCAGCTCCCCTGGAACGACGAGGCCGCGCTGGACGCGCTGTTCGCCGCGCACGGCACCGAGATCGCGGCCGTGATCCTGGAGCCGATCTGCGGCAACGCGGGCATGGTCCACCCGCTGCCCGGCTTCGTGGAGAAGATCGCCGACCTGACCGCCCGGCACGGCGCGCTGCTGGTGTTCGACGAGGTCATCACCGGCTTTCGGGTCGGCCTGCACGGCGCGCAGGGCGTGCTCGGCGTGCAGCCGGACCTGACGATCGTGTCCAAGGTGCTGGGCGGCGGCTTTCCGGTCGCCGCGTTCGGCGGCAGCCGGGAGCTGATGGCCCCGCTGGCCCGCAACGAGGCGTTCCACGCCGGGGTGTTCGCCGGCAACCACGCGGCGATGTCCGCCGTGGTGGCGATGCTGACCAAGCTCACCGGCGACCCGTCGGTGTACGGCACGCTGGACGTGCTGTCCTCGTACGCCGAGCAGCGGCTGGCCGACGTCTTCGCCGAGGCCGGGCGGCCGGTGCGGATCACCCGGGCCGGCTCGGTGCTGTCGGTGGCGCTGCTGACCCGGCCGCAGGAGACCGAGTCCGACTACGACGCGGCCGTCCCGCTGATCGACTTCGCCGCCCACCGCCGGCTCCAGATCCTGTGCCAGCGGGCCGGCCTGTACTTCCACCCCAACCCGCTGGAGCCGTGGTTCCTGAGCACCGCGCACACGCCCGACGTCCTGGACTCGGTGGTGGCCACGGTCAAGGACTCGCTGGCCCGGCTGTGACGCTGAGCGGGAGTCGAACCGTCATGAGTGTTGACGTCCTCCGCGACGTGCTGCAAAGCCTCGGCGTGACGCGTGATGAGATCACGCCCGAGGCCCGGCTGCGCGCCGACCTGGAACTCAGCTCGGTGGAGACCACCGAGCTGGAACTGGAGCTGGACCGCGGGTTCGGGGTCAGGGTGGACCTGTGGGACGCCAAGGACTACCGGCTGGAGGAACTGGCCGAGCTGGTCCGTCAGGCGAGCGACAGGCCCCGGCTCGACATTCCGCGGGTGCCCGCCGCCGACCGGTACCGCGAGCTGGGGCTGTGGCGTCCCGAGACGCTCGACGCGGTGATCCTGCGCCAGGCGGTCACCCGTCCGGGCGCGGTGGCGCTGGTGTACGGGGCCCGCCGGATGACCTACGGCGAGCTGGCCACCGCCGTCGAGGGCGCGGCCGGGCGGCTGCGCGAACTCGGCGTGTCCGGGCCCGAGCCGGTGGTCGTGCAGCTTCCCAACACGATCGAGTACGTCGTGCTGGTGCTGGCCCTGATGCGGCTCGGCACGCCGCCGGTGCTGACGCTGCCGACCCTGCGCGCGTACGAGCTGGACCGCATCCTGGAACTCACCCAGGCCACCGCCATCGCCGTGCCCGCCCGGCAGCGCCGCGCCGACCACCCCGCCATGGTGGCCGCGCTGCGCGACCGGCACCCGAAGCTGGCCACGGTGCTGATCAGCGGTGGCGAGGGGCCGTCGGACCTGGTCCGGCTGTGCGCCCCCGAACCCGGGCCGGGCGACGTCCCGCCGCCCGGCGCGGACGCCGCCGACCCGGCGCTGATGCTGCTGTCCAGCGGCACCACCGGGCCGCCGAAGGTGATGGTCCGCACCCACGAGGACTACGGCTACGTGGTGCGCAGCACCACGGAGGTCGCGGGCGTGGACGCGGACACCGTCTACCTGGCGGCGCTCCCCGGCACCCACACCTTCACGCTCGCCTACCCCGGCATCCTCGGCACGCTCTCGGCCGGCGGCACGGTCGTGCTGGCCGGACCGGAGGACCCGCGCCGGGCGCTGGAGCTGATCCAGCGCGAGCGGGTCACCCACACGGCGGCCGTGCCCGGCCTGGTCGCCCAGTGGCTGGGGGTGCTGCGCGGCGAGCGGTACGACCTGTCCAGCCTGAAGGTGCTCCAGGTCGGCGGGGCCAAGCTGGACCCGGACCTGGCCGAGCAGGCGGTCAAGGTACTGCCCTGCACGCTGCAACAGGTGTACGGGATGAGCGAGGGCCTGACCAACTTCACCCGGCTGGACGACCCGCTCCAGACCATCCTCACCACCCAGGGCCGCCCGGCCACGCCGCACGACGAGATCAGGATCGTGGACGAGGACGAGCGGCCGGTGCCGCCCGGCGAGGTGGGCCAGTTGCTGACCCGCGGGCCGTACACCATCGCCGGCTACTACCGCGATCCGGAGGCCACCGCCAAGGCGTTCACCGCCGACGGCTTCTACCGCACCGGCGACCTGGTGAAGCTGCTTCCGGACGGCAACGTCCAGGTCACCGGCCGGGTCAAGAACCTGATCAACCGCGGCGGAGAGAAGGTCTGCGCCGAGGAACTGGAGGAGTTCGTCAGGCAGATGCCGGAGGTGGCGGCGGCCGGTGTGGCGCCGGCGCCGCATCCGGTGTACGGCGAGACCGTCTGCCTCTTCGTGGTGCCCGCCGGTCCGCGGCCTCCCGACCTCCGGGACGTGCGCAGGTACCTCACCTCGTGCGGGCTGGCCGGGCACAAGCTGCCGGAACGCCTGGAGGTCCTCGACGCGCTGCCCGTCATCGGCGTCGGCAAGCTCGACCGGACCGTGTTGCGCGAACGCGCCCGCTCGCTGGAGTCCGTCAATCCCGCTTCTGGAAGGTAAGTCATGACGTTGTCAGAAAAGGCGCTGCTGAACATGGAGCAACGCCGGGAGTTCGCCGCGAAGCCCGATGTCGGCGGGGGCAACCTGCTGGCCTCGGCCATCGAGTTCAACCCGCACCCGGAGGCCCGGTTCATTCGCTCGGCCCGCCCGATCACCATGCCGGACGGCTCCGAGCAGACCGACTTCAACCTCCTGGAACTGGACGAGCTGGCGCAGAGCTGGGCGGTCTGGTACCTGGGCAAGGGCGTCAAGCCCCGCGACCGGGTCGCGGTCTACATGCGCGACTCCTTCGCCTACTTCGTCCACTACTGCGCGCTCGCCTCGATCGGCGCCATCGCGCTGCTGGTCAACAGCAAGTCGCCGCAGGAGATCGCGGTCTCGCTGATCCGCAAGACCACCCCGGTCGGCCTCTACACCGACCGCGAGCACCTGGCCCGGCTCGGCGACGAGCTGGGCGACCTGAGCAGCGTCCAGTGGGTGCAGCTCAGCGAGGAGCTGCCCGCGCCTCCGGCCGCCGAGCTGCCGAAGGAGGCGCGCTGGAAGCACGCCCCGGACGATCCGGTGTCGATCATGCACTCGTCCGGCACCACGGGCCTGCCCAAGCCGGTCACGCAGACCCACCGCTCCAGCGTCGCCGGGCCGAAGTTCCGGCTCACCACCGAGGACCCGACGCTCGTGCCGGGCGCCGTCATGCTCGCCGCGATGCCGCAGTCGCACCTCGGCAACATCCACTACTCCACCTACGCGATCTTCGCGGGCACCCCGATCATCCCGGCCTTCGACCCCTCCCCCGAGGAGCTGGTCGAGGCCATCCGCACCTACCGGCCCAGCGCGGTCATGGGGTTCGGGCACACCTGTAGCGACCTGGCCGGGCTGGACCTGGAGCCCGGCGCGCTGGACTCGGTCGGCCACTGGGTGACCACTGCCGACGCCGTCCACTACGAGCACATCCGCAAGGTGCTCGCGCAGCGCGCGCCCGGCCTGCCCCCGGCGGCCTGGCTGGACCGGCTCGGCACCACCGAACTGGGCTGGGCGGTGCTGCTCAAGGTCACCACCCTCGCCTCGGAGCGGAACGACCGCTGCGTGGGCAAGCCGGTCGGCGTCTCGGAGGTGGCCGTGCTGCGCAAGGACGGCACGCCCTGCGAGGTCGGCGAGATCGGCCTGCTCGGCGCGGCCGGCCCGGCGATCACCGCCGGCTACTGGAACGACGCCGACACCACCTACCGCAGCCGGCTCGGCGGCTACTGGTGCCCCGGCGACATGGTCTACCGGGACGCGGACGACAACTTCTACCACGTGGACCGGGCCGTGGACACCATCGAGACGGCCGAGGGGCCGGGGTACTCGGTGCTGATGGAGGAGACCCTGCTGGCCGAGGTCCCGGAGATCCAGGACGTCGCGGTGGTCGCCGCCCGGCTCGGCGGCGAGACGGTGGCCGTGGCCGCGGCGACCTCCGAGGCCGGCGGCGCGGACCCGCAGAAGGTCCTGGACGCGGCGAACGCCGCGCTCAAGACCGCGGGCCACCCCGCCGTCACGGTGCTGGAGATCATCGACGCGCTGCCCGTCGGCGTGACCGGCAAGGTGCTCAAGCGCAAGCTCCGCGAGCGGTACGCCGAACTGGACGAACTGGTCGAGCGGACGGGCCCCGGACGGACGGCGGTAGCCGGCCGGGCCGTGGTGACCGTCTGACGGGTTCACCCCGCCACCGGACCGTGGGCGCGGGCACTTTCCCGCCCGCCCGCGCCCACGCCGGGGACGACGGATAGGAGACGTATATGGCGCAGATCCAGTTGCCGGCGCCCGCCGGCGCCGCGCCCCCGGGACGCCTGCCGGCGCAGGGGGAGGTGTGGGTGTGGTGGTCGCGCGTGCGGTCCGACCTCGCCGCGGCGTACCTCGCCAGGAACGCGATGAGCGCCGAGGAGACGTCGCGGCTCGCCGCGATGCGCCGGGCCGCGGCCCGGGACCGGTTCGTCCTGGGGTCCGCGCTGATGCGGTCCGCGGCGGGCCACCACCTGGGCCTGCCGCCCGAACGCGTGGTCGTGGACCGCCGGTGCGCCACCTGCGGCAAGCCGCACGGCAAGCCCGCGATCCCCGGCGGCTCCGGGCTGGAGATCTCCCTTTCGCACACCGACGCGCTGGTCGTCTGCGCGGTCGCCCGCCGTACGCCGATCGGCGTGGACGTCGAGGACGGCGCCGCGCTGCTGGACGGCGACGCGGTCGCCGGCATGGTCCTCGCCCCCGGCGAGGAGACCGCCTACCGGGACCTGCCGCCCGCCGGGCGGCGCGCGGCCCTGCTGACGTACTGGACCAGGAAGGAGGCGCTGCTCAAGGCCACCGGGGACGGCCTGCGGGTGCCCATGCGCAGGATCGAGGTGACCGGGCCGAGGGAGGACCCCCGCGTGATCCGCTGGGAACAGGGCCCGGAGCCGGAGAGCCTGTCCATGGTGACGCTGCGCGGGCCCGCCGGGCGGTTCCTCGGCCCCGCGGTCGCGGCTCTCGCGGTCATCGGGGAACCGCCCCACCACCTCGTCGAACTCGACGCGACGTCCACGTTCACGGCAAGGAGTGATCACGATGGCTGAGGGCACGCACTCGGTGCTCGCGGGGCTGATCGGAGCGGGCATCCAGGGCTCGCTCAGCCCGGCCCTGCACGAGCACGAGGCCGAACGGCACGGGCTGCGGCTCGTCTACCGGCTGATCGACATCGACGAACTCGGGCTCGGCCCCGACCGGACCCCCGACCTGCTCGCCGAGGCCCTGCGCATGGGGTACTCCGGCCTCAACATCACCCATCCCTGCAAGCAGGCCGTACTGGACCACCTGGACGAACTGTCCCCCGAGGCCGCCGCCATCGGGGCGGTGAACACCGTCGTCTTCGACGGGGTGCGCGGTTCGGGCGGCATGCGGGCGATCGGCCACAACACCGACTGGGCCGGGTTCGCCCGGGGGCTGGAACACGGGCTGCCCGGCGCGGGCCTCGGTGACGTCGTCCTGGTGGGCGCGGGCGGCGCGGGGGCCGCGGTGGCGTACGCCCTGCTCAACCTGGGTGCCGAGCGGCTGACCGTGGTCGATGTGGAGCCCCGGCGGGCCGAGCTGCTGGCGCGCAAGATGGACGGCCGGTTCGGCGGATCGCGCGTCCACGCGGGCCTCACCTCCGACCTGGCGGCGCTGATCTCGCGGGCCGACGGAGTGGTCAACGCCACGCCCATCGGCATGGCCGCCCACCCCGGCGTGCCGTTCTCGCCGCGGCTGCTGCGGTCCGGCCAGTGGGTGACCGACCTCATCTACGCCCCCGCCGAGACGCGGCTGCTGCACGAGGCCGCGAAGCTGGGCTGCCGCACGATCAACGGCGGCGGCATGCTCGTTCACCAGGCCGCCGAGGCGTTCCGTCACTTCACCGGCATCCGGGCGGACGCCGAACGCATGCTCGCCCATTTCCTGTCCCGTACGGCACGGCCTCGCGCGCTGTCCCTGTCCGCGGATGGACACCGCTGATGGCAAAAGTCGTGATCTTCGACCTGGACGGAACGCTCATCGACACGCCGAACGCGATCGTGGCGGCGTTCAACGCGACGTTCACCGGCGCGGGCCTGCCGGAGCGGGAGGCCGCCGCCATCCGCAAGACGATCGGCCTGCCCCTCGAACGCGCCTTCAGCGACCTGACCGGAGTGCCGCTCACCGATCCGGCCATCGCCGGCTTCGTGGCGGGCTACCAGGCGCACTTCCGGGGCACGATCCTGCCGAAGGCGGCGGCGCTGGTGTTCCCCGGCGTGGCGGACGGCCTGACCCGGCTGGCCGGGCTCGGCATCACCCTGACCGTGGCGACCAGCAAGTTCCACCGCAGCGCGGTGGACATACTCACCGCCGCGGGCCTGCGCGACCACTTCGAGATGGTCGTCGGGGCCGACCAGGTGACGCAGCCCAAGCCGGACGCGGAGTCCAGCGTGATCATCCTGGAGGCGCTGGGCGCTTCGCCGGAGGACGCGCTGGTGGTCGGCGACACGACGCACGACCTGCTGATGGCGCGGGCCGCGGGCATCAGGTCGGTGGCGGTGACGTACGGCGTACACGGGCGGGAGCTGCTGGCCACGGCCGGGCCCGAGCTGATCGCCGACACGTTCGGTGAGGTGGTCCGGTACGCGGGCGCCGAGATACGGAGCCCGCTACCGTGAAGATTCCCGACAATGTGACCCTGCTCCCGCAGACCGGCCACCTGCGGGCCCTGCACACCGTCATCCGCGACCGGCACGCCACGCAGGCGGACTTCGTCCACTACTCCAACCGGATCATCCGCCTCCTCCTGGAGGCCGCGATGGACCTGATCCCCGTCGAGCCGCACGAGGTCACCACGCCGGTCGGCGCGACCTACGCCGGGCTGCGACCGGCCGCCGAGGTGTGCGCGGTGCCGGTGATCCGGGCCGGGGAGAGCATGGAACCCGAACTGCGCGCGATGTACCCCGGCATCCGCATCGGCAAGATCCTCATCCAGCGCGACAAGACCACCAAGCTTCCGCACCTGTACTACACGCACCTGCCCCCCGACATCGCCGGCCGGCACGTACTGCTGCTGGAGCCGATGCTGGCCACCGGCGGATCGGCGGCGGCGGCCATCGAGGTCCTGCTGGACCACGGCGTCCGCGAAGAGCACGTCGTCTTCGTCAACCTGCTGGCCTCCCCGGAGGGCCTGGCCGCGCTCTCCCAGGCCCATCCGCGGGTGCGGGTCGTGACGTCCTCCATCGAGGAGCGGCTGAACGAGAGCGCCTACATGGTCCCCGGCATCGGCGACTTCGGGGACCGCTATTTCGGTACGGCGGTCATGCCGGTGCCGGCACCGGCCTGATCGGCCCCGGTTTCCGGGATCACCGTTTTCCGGATCACCGTTTTCCGGGATCACCGGCCGCGCATAAAGGTACCGATAACCACTCCACCATGGATTTCAGGTGACGCGATGCTCAAAGACCGGATCGCTTCGACCTCGGTCGTGACGGCCCTCGCCCCCGCCGTCTGGGGAAGCACCTATATCGTTACCACCGAGCTGTTACCGCCGGATCGCCCATTACTGGCCTCCACCATGCGCGCCTTACCCGCCGGGCTGCTGCTGCTGGCCATCGGCCGGGCCGCGCCGCACGGCATCTGGTGGTTACGGACCATCGTCCTCGGGGTGCTGAACATCGGCGCCTTTTTCTATTTCCTGTTCGTCGCGGCCTACCACCTGCCCGGCGGGGTGGCCGCCCTGGTCGGTTCGGTACAGCCGCTGCTGGTGCTGATCCTGGGCGCGCTCCTGCTGAAGGACCGCATCCGCGCGCATCACCTGATCGCCTGCGCGGTCGGCTCGGCCGGCGTCGGCCTGCTGGTGCTCCAGCCGGAGGCCGCGCTGGACACGATGGGCGTGCTGGCCGGCCTGGTCGGCGCGTGCAGCATGGCCGCGGGGATCGTCCTCACCAAACGGTGGGGCCGGCCGCCCGGGATGGGGGTGCTCACGTTCACCGGCTGGCAACTGTCGGTCGGCGGCGTCGTCCTGGTGCCGGTCACCCTGCTGGCCGAGGACCTGCCCACCACGCTCACCCGCGAGAACGCCATCGGATTCGCCTATCTGGGCGTCGTCGGCGCGCTGTTCGCCTACTCGATCTGGTTTCGCGGAATCGAACGGCTGCCCGCGCTGGTGATGCCGTTCCTGGGTTTCGTGAGCCCGCTGGCGGCCACCGCTCTGGGCTATTTCATTCTGGGCCAGGCGCTCGGCCCGGTACAGATCATCGGGGCGCTGGCCATCATTTTCGCGGTCGTGCTGGTGCAGCCCAGAAAGAAACGGACGAGCGAGCCGGTCTCGGCGGACGGGCCCGTTTCCCAGCGCGCCGGATGAAACAGAACCACGAATAAAAGGAGGTGACGCGTGACAACCCACACCCCCCTTCCGATCGAACTCGGTGAAGAGGTGGCGGCGGCACTGGCCGCCGGGGACCCGATCGTCGCGCTGGAGTCCAACGTCATCACCCACGGGCTGCCCTACCCGGACAACGCCCTGACGGCCCGGAAGGTCGAGGACGCGGTACGCGCCGGTGGCGCGGTCCCCGCCACCATCGGCATCGACGCGGGCCGGATCATCGTGGGCATGGGCGCGCGGGACATCGACCGCTTCGCGGCCACCCCCGGCATCCCGAAGGTCAGCAGCAGGGACCTGCCGGTGATCCTCGCCCGGGGCGGCACCGGCGCCACGACGGTCGCCTCCTCGCTGGTCGCGGCCGAACTCGCCGGGATAACGTTCTTCTCCTCGGCGGGCATCGGCGGCGTGCATCGCGGCGCGGAGACCACGATGGACATCTCCTCCGACCTCGTCCAGTTCACCCGGTCCAAGGTGGCCGTGGTGTGCGCGGGGGCCAAGAACATCCTGGACCTCAAGCTCACCCTGGAGTTCCTGGAGACGCACTGCGTGCCGCTGATCACGTACCGGGCGGACGACTTCCCGGCGTTCTACTGCATGTCGAGCGGGCTGCGCGCGCCGCACCGGATCGATGACGAGGACGTCATCGCGCGGACCGTGGACTTCCACTGGGCACTGGGCGGCGCGGGCGGCGTGGTCATCGCGACCCCGCCGCGCGAGGAGGACGCGATCGACCGGGACGAGGCGGAGGCCGCCATCGAGCAGGCGCTGGTGACCGCGCGGCGGGACGGGGTGACCGGCAACGCGATCACCAAGTACCTGATGCGGGCGGTGGACGAGCTGACCGGCGGGCGTACGGCGGAGGCCAACATGGCGGTGCTGATCAGCACCGCCGAGGCCGGCGGCCGGCTGGCCGCGGCCTACGCCCGCCACGTCCGTGACCTGGTACCGGTGCCATGAACGCCCCCGTGCGGCTGGCGGTCATCTACTACTCCGCGACCGGGCACTGCGCCGAGATCGCCAGGGAGATCGCCGAGACGGCGGAGAAGGCGGGCGCCGAGGCGCGGCTGCTCGGCTTGGCCGAGCGCCCGGCGGAACGGGCCGCCACGCCGGAGGACGTCGAGTGGGCGGACGCGGTGGTGTTCGGCACCCCGACCCGGTTCGGCAACGTCTCGGCGCAGCTCAAGCAGTTCATCGACGGGCTCGGCGGCCTGTGGGGGCGCGGGGCGCTGGCGGACAAGGTCTACAGCGGCTTCGTCACCACCTCGACCCACCACGGCGGCCACGAGTCCACACTGCTGGCGCTCTACACGTCGATCCACCACTTCGGCGGCGTGATCGTCGCCCCCGGCTACACGGACCCGGTGAAGTTCGCCGACGGCAACCCGTACGGCACCTCGCACGCCACCGTCAAGGGCACCGTCCCCGTCGGCGACCAGACCCGCGACGCCGCCCGCCACCAGGCCCGCCGCGTGGTACGTGTCGCCGCCGCGCTGAAAAAGGGCTGGACGGGATGATGTCCGGGCTTGTAGCTTGCCGTTGGCCGTGACGCCGCCCAAGGAGGTGAGACCCATGAACGCTGTAGCGATGTGGGTGCTCCCCCTTGCCGTCACGGCCGGGCGATCGACGTAGGTGTCGCCGGGAGCGCCCTGCCGACAAAGGCACTCCCGAAAGGCAACACCTCCATGTTCGATGTGATGATCGCCGGATGCGGGCCGACCGGTGCGATGCTCGCCGCCGAACTACGGCTGCACGATGTGCGCGTGCTCATTCTGGAAAAGGAAACCGAGCCCACGTCGTTCGTCCGCATCGTCGGTCTGCATATCCGCAGCCTTGAGCTGATGGCGATGCGCGGGCTGCTGGATCGCGTTCTCCCGCACGGCAGACGGCGTCCGGCCGCCGGTTTCTTCGCCGCCATCCCCAAACCCGCGCCCACGGGCCTGGATTCGGCCTACTCGTATCTGCTGGGCCTCCCGCAGCCGGTCATCGAGCGCCTGCTCGAAGAGCACGCGACCGAACTGGGCGCGCAGGTCCGGCGCGGGAGCGCGGTGACCGGTTTCGCGCAGGACGACGAAGGGGTGACCGTCGAACTGGCCGATGGGGAAAAGCTGCGTTCGCGCTACCTCGTCGGCTGTGACGGCGGGCGCAGTACGGTGCGCAAACTGCTCGGCGTCGGCTTCCCCGGCGAGCCCTCACGGACCGAAACGCTGATGGGCGAGATGGAAGTGGGCGTGCCGCAGGAGGAGATCGTCGCCAAGGTGGCCGAAATCCAGCAGTCCCATCAGCGATTCTGGCTCCGGCCTTTCGGCGGAGGGATTTACAGCGTGCTGGTCCCCGCCGCGGGGATCGGCGACCGTGCCGAACCGCCCACCCTCGCGGATTTCCAGCGACAGTTGCGTGCCATCGCCGGAACCGATTTCGGTGTGCACTCCCCGCGCTGGCTGTCCCGTTTCGGGGACGCCACCCGGCTGGCCGAACGCTATCGGGCCGGGCGGGTGCTGCTGGCCGGCGACGCGGCGCACATCCATCCGCCCCTCGGCGGGCAGGGCCTCAACCTGGGCGTCCAGGACGCGTTCAACCTGGGCTGGAAACTGGCCGCACAGATCCGCGGCTGGGCCCCGGAAACACTGCTGGACACCTACCAGGCCGAACGTCATCCGGTCGCCGCTGCCGTACTGGACAACACCCGCGCCCAGATGGAACTCCAGTCCACCGAACCGGGCCCGCAGGCCGTACGCAGGCTGCTCACCGAGCTGATGGACTTCGAGGAGGTGAACCGCCACCTGATGGAGAAGATCACCGCGATCGGCATCCGCTACGACTTCGGCGAGGGCCCCGACCTGCTCGGCCGCCGCATGCCCGACATCGACCTGAAACAGGGCCACCTGTACGGCCTGCTGCATCACGGGCGCGGCCTGCTCCTCGACCGCACCGAGCGGCTGACCGCCGGCGGCTGGTCAGACCGGGTCGATCACCTCTCTGACCCGACCGCGGCCCTCGATGTCCCGTGCGTCCTGCTACGCCCCGACGGCCACATCGCCTGGATCGGCGACGACCAGCACGACCTGAACACCCACCTCTCCCGCTGGTTCGGCGACCCCACCACCTGACCTCACCCACCCCCGCCCGGTGCGGTCGCGCGAAGCGCGCCACCACACCGGGCCCGCTCTCACGATTGGAACGTTCCAGCAGGCCGGCCACGACCCGCCTACCGGGGGGTGGGCGAGGACCTTTCGAGGTCTTCGGCGAGGGTGCAGAGGTCGAGGTGGTGGTCGGCGGAGTTGAGGTGGCGGGCGAGGGTGCACAGCAGGGCCTGGAAGGTGCCCGCGTCGTCGCCGAGGACCGCGAGCAGGTGGGTCTCCATGGTGCGCAGCGCGGTGTGGCGGTCTTCGCGCAGGGCGCGGCCCTTGGCGGTGGCGACGATGCGGCGCTGGCGGCGGTCGGCCGGGTCGGGGTGGCGCTCGACCAGCCCGGCCTTCTCCAGGTCGTCGATGAGGTAGGTCAGGACGGTGCGGTCGATGCCCAGCCGCTGCGCGAGCGTGCCCTGGTTGGCGGGGGTGTCACTGGTGGCCTCGGTGAGGAGCTGGTAGCCGCGGGGACCGCCGGGGATGCCGCCCAGCACATGGCCCGCCGCCTTGGCGTAGCCACGGAAGGACGCGCCGAGCATCCAGCCGAGATCCCCTTCGACCAGAGTTTCGTCCGCCATGCGTTTCATCCTACCATTTTCTGTTTCGCCGATCATCTGCTATACAACATATCTGTACGACCACACACTTCGGCGATGATGGAGGAACCGGCATGCGCCTGTTCAGGATCGATGCGAGCATCCGCGCGGAGGGGTCGGTCACCCGGGGAGTGGCCGACACGGTGCTGAGCGTCTGGCGCGAGGCACACGCGGAAGGCACTCTGACCCGCAGGGACCTGCGGGCCGACCCGGTCCCGGCCTCGGCCTGGCAGAGCCTGGCCGGCTCCCCGGCCGCGCCGCCGCACGAGGCCGACCAGGCCCGCGCGCTGGCCGCGAAGCTGGCGGACGAGCTGATCGAGGCCGACGCCTACCTGTTCGCGGTCCCGCTCTACAACTTCGGGCCCTCCCAGCACTTCAAGACCTGGATGGACCTGGTGCTCACTGACCCCCGCCTCGCCCCCGGCGCGTCCGGCCCGCTCACCGGCCGCCCCGCCGTACTGGTCACCGCGCGCGGCGGCGGCTATGGGCCCGGCACGCCCAGGTGGGGCTGGGACCACTCCACACCCTGGCTGGTCCGCATGCTCCGGGACGTCTTCGGGCTGAACCTCCAGGTCAGCGAGGCCGAACTCACCCTGGCCGAGGTCAACCCCGCATTGGCCCCCTTCCGCGGCCTGGCCGCCGAGTCGCTGGAGGCGGCCCATCGCTCGGCCCGCCGGCACGGCGACTTCCTGGCGGCGCAGGTGGCGGCCGGAGTCGCCTGAGATGACCGATCGCGGGCATGATCGGCGCGCACCGGCCGCAGGCGGGTCGCCCATGCTCCGGATGCCGGGGAAGGTGGCGCGCACGCCGTTCGCGGTCTCGCCGACACCCGACGACGGCGTACGGCTGAGCGACCGGCGCATCTGGGACGAGGCCGCCCGCCCCACCGGGCCCGCGCCGGAGCCGGGCCGCCGCTACACCCGGCACGAGCAGGCGAGCGGCCGGCACCTCATCGACGTCCACGACCACCTGCGCCACGAGCTGGCCCAGGTGCGCGCGCTCATGGAGCAGGTCATCGCCGGGGCCACGGACCCGGCGACCGCGCGTTCGGAGATCAACGCGATGACCATGCGGCAGGACGCCTGGCGGCTCAGCGCCTACTGCGCCTCCTACTGCCGCGTCGTGGCCGCCCACCACACCCTGGAGGACCAGGCGCTGTTCCCGTACCTGCGGCGCGCCGACCCGCGGCTCGCGCCCGTGGTCGATCGGCTTGAGCAGGAGCACCAGGCGATCCACGGAGTCCTTGAGGAGATCGACCGGGCGCTGGTGGCCCATATGACCGCCACCGACGGTCAGGACCACCTGCGATCGGCGGTCGATCTGCTCACCGACACCCTGCTGTCCCACCTGTCCTACGAGGAGCGCGAACTGGTCGAGCCCCTGGCCCGGCTCGGCTTCATCTGAGCGGTTGACTTATTGACCTTGGGTCAGTATTAATGACCCAAGGTCAGTAACGCTCGTCCCAAGGAGGCGGACCCCATGGCGACCGACCGCGAGACATCCGGCTTCGAGCTGGTCGGCAGGCTGCTCTCGCCCATGTCCAGGCCCGACCCGTACCCCGTCTACGCCGAGTTCCGCGCCCTCGGCCCGGTGTGGGTCGAGGAGATCTCCTCGCTGGTGGTGACCGGCTTTCGCGACTGCGAGGCACTGCTGCGCGACCCGCGGCTCAGCGCCGAGCGCCGCCGGCTCGACCCGCCCGGCCAGGCGGGCGACCACTATCCTCCGGACGCCCCGCCCTCGGTACGGCAGCCGTGGTTCCTGTCCCTGGACCCTCCCGACCACACCCGGCTGCGCCGCCTGGTCAGCAGCGCCTTCACCGCCCGGACCATCGCCCGGATGGAGGATTCCATCGCCCGGCTGGTCGATGACCTCCTGGACCAGGTCCCCGGGCGGGAGCCGTTCGACATGCTGTCCGGCCTCGCGTACCCGCTGCCGGTGACGGTCATCTGCCGCATGCTCGGCGTCCCGCCGGCCGACGAGCGGTTGTTCCACCGCTGGTCGACCGGGCTCGGCCGGATGCTCGACGGGTTCTCCGGCCCGGACGACGGCGACGGCGAGGCCGCGGAGTCGATCCACGGCATGGTCGAGCTGCATCGGTACGTCAACGAGCTGGTCGCCGACCGGCGCGGGCGTCCCGGCCGGGAGGACCTGATCTCCGAGCTACTGGCCGTGGAGGACGGCGGCGACGTGCTCGGCCATGACGAGCTGGTCGCCACGATCGTGCTGTTGCTGGTGGCCGGGCACGAGACGACGGTCAACCTGATCGCCAACGGCGTACTGGCCCTGCTACGGCACCCCGGCCGGCTCGCCGCGCTGCGCGCCGATCCCGCCACCGCGCCCGCCGTCGTGGAGGAGGTCCTGCGCTACGACCCGCCGGTCCAGCTCACCGCCCGGGTCGCCACCGAGGACATGCGGGTCGGCGCGGCGAAGGTGCCCGAGGGCGCGCTGGTCATCCTGCTGCTGGCCGCGGCGCACCGCGACCCGGCGGCCAACCCGGACCCGGACCGCTTCGACCCCGGGCGTACGCACATCCGGCACCTGGGCTTCGGCTTCGGCCCGCACTTCTGCCTCGGCGCGCCGCTGGCCCGGCTACAGGGCCGACTGGCGCTCACCGCCTTCGCCCGCCGCCTCCAGGCCCCGGCCCTCGTCACCGACCCGCCCCCGTACCGCGACCACATCAACCTGCGCGGCGTCGGCGAACTCCTCGTCACCCACGCGGGCCTGACCCGCTGACCCCGGTCAGCGCAGCGGCACGTCGGCCGAGCGGGACGGGACGGCGTTGAGCGCGGCGAGCGTCGCGGCGTCGAACGTGATCGAGCCCGCGGCGACGTTCTCCGCGAGGTGGCCCGCGTCGGCCGTACCGGGGATGAGCAGCACGTTGGGGGCACGCCTGAGCAGCCAGGCCAGGCCGACCTGCGCCGGGGTGCGGCCCAGGGAACGCGCCGCCTCGCGGACCGCCGGTTCGTCGGTCACGCTGGGGAGCAGCGCGAACGTGCCGCCGAGCGGGAAGAACGGAACCCAGGCGATGCCCTCGGCGGCGCACGCCACGAGCATGTCGTCATCGCCACGGGCCAGCAGGTTGTAGGCGTTCTGCACGCACACGACGCCCGCGGGGAGCGCCCGGCGCAGCGTGCTGAAGGTCACGTTGCTCAGCCCGATCGCGCCGATCTTGCCCTCGTCGCGCATCGCGGTCAGCACGGCGAGCTGATCGTCGAGGCCGACCACCTGGTCGCCCTCGGCGATCAGCCCCGGGCCCATGTCGAGCCGCCGGAGGTTCACGACCGGCAGCCGGTCGAGGCCGAGGCTCCTGAGATTGTCCTCCACGCTCGCCCGCAGTTCCTCGGGCCGCTGCGCGGGGCGGATCGGGAAATGGCCGCCTGGGTTCGGGTCGCCGCCGACCTTGGTCACGACGAGGACCCCGTCCCCGGGCCGGATCGCCTCCCTGATGACCTCGTTGGCGAAGCCGTTTCCGTAGAACTGCGCCGTGTCGATGTGATCGGCGCCCAGCTCGACGGCGCGGCGGACGAGCGCGAGGGCGGCACTGCGGTCGGCGTGCAGCCGCTCCAGTTGCATCGCCCCGAACCCGATGCGCGAGACGGTGTGCCCGGCGAGCGTGCCCGCGCCCCCGGCGCGCGGTAAGCCGATGGCCGTGAGATCGGTGGACGAGGTGCCGGTACCCAGCATGGGGGCTACCCTTCTCGTAAGAGAGAGAAAACGGAGGGACCTCCGTAACGCCGACCATAGCACTACCGGAGGTACCTCCGTTTTGGCTTCCGAAGAACCGGCGCCTCCTGGCGCCGCCCGCCCCGCCCGTGCCGACGCGCGCCGCAACCGCGACAACCTCATCGCCGTCGCGCGCCGCGCCTTCGCGACGGCCGACGGCGCCGTCCCGCTGGAGGGGATCGCCCGCGAGGCCGGCGTCGGGATCGGCACCCTCTACCGCCACTTCCCCACCCGCGAGGCGCTGGTCGAAGCGGTCTACGCCGCCGAACTCGACGACGTCACCTCCGCCGTGCCCGTCCTGCTCGCGCGGTTCCCGCCCGAGATCGCGATGCGCGAGTGGATCCAGCGCTACGCGGGCTTCGTCGCGACGAAGCGCGGAATGATCGACACGCTGCGGGCCGGCTGGGCCTCGGGGCGGATCGCCACACCGGCCACCCGGGAGCGCATCACCGCCGCCATCGCGGCGATCCTCGCCGAGGGGGCCCGGACGGGTTCGCTGCGCGCGGACGTCGACCCCGACGACATCACCTCGCTGCTGTTCGGGGTGTTCCTGTCCGCGGAGCCCGGTGACCCGCCGGAGCGGGCCGAACGGCTGCTCGGCCTGGTGATCGACTCGCTGCGCCCGTAGCGGGGCCCTGGTGGGGGGCGGGAGGTCGGCTAACCTGTTGCGGTGGCCACCTCCAGGAGCCGCCGCCGCCTTTCTCCTGAGGCCCGGCGCGGCGAACTCATCGACGCCGCCATCCGGCTCCTGGACTCCGGGCAAGAGGTGACCAACTGGGTCCAGGCCGTCACTTCGGAGGCCGACGCCGCCAAAGGCACGTTCTACGTGTACTTCTCCTCCTGGGATGACATGCTCGCCGCGGTACGCGAACGCGTGCTGCGCGGCTATGTGGACCGCTTCCACGAACTGGCCGAGGCCACCGGCCCGATCGACTGGTGGGCGGTCCTCGACGCCGAGTTCGCCGCGGCCCTCGACTCCATCGCCAAGCCCGGCGGGCTGCACGCCGCCGTCTTCCACACCGGCGGCAGGCACACCGTGGCCCCCGCCCCCGCGCCCGCCGACGTGGACATGGGGCAGGACATCATCCCCGCCATGGCCAAGGCGCTGCGGCGCGGCATGGACGACGGCGCGCTGCGCCAGGTCGATCCGCGCATCGCGGCCACCGTTCTGTTCACCGTGCTGCACGGCGCGGCCGACGCGATCGCCGCCGGGCAGCGGCCGGAGCCCTGGCTGGAGTCCGTACGCGATCTCGCCCGGCGGTGGCTGACGCCCTGATCCCGGCGGCGCCGGGCGGTCAGGCGTCGAGGATGCCCTCGATCATGCTCAGCAGGGCGTCCAGATCGTCGGGGGGAATCCGGTGCCGCGAGGTGTCGAGGCGGCCGGTGTCGAGGGTGGTGACCCGGTCGGGCTGGACCGTGTTCCCGGGGCCGAGCGGCACGGTCCAGATGACGCCGGTCTCCGGAACGGTGTTGAAGGCCCGCCCGGAGACCACGATGAAGGCGTTCCGGCCATCGTGGACGATGTCCCCCTGGTCGAACCGGGCCGGCCGGTCCAGCGCCGCCCGATGCGCGACGAGCACGGGTTCGGGGGCGGCGTAGAAGGGCTCCTTGCCCCAGATGCCCCACCGCACGAAGTCCAGGACGCGGCGCACGTAGTCCTGGTCGGGCTCGTCGAGTTCCTCTTCGTCGAGGTCGCTCCGGGCGGCGTGCTCGAGCGCCTCCACGGCCAGCCCGTCGCCCCCGGGCGCCGCGGGCACGATCCAGACGTACTCGGTGCCGGGCGCGTTGTTGTACGGACTGCCGGACACCACCAGGCAAAGCCGCTCTTTCTTGACCGCTAATCGCCACCGCCGGCCCAGTCCACGCTCGCGGACCGCCTGATAGTGGTAACTTCCCTGGCGCATGCCCTCATCTTCGCGCATACCGGGGGACAACTCCGAGGGTTAACCGGATGTTATACCGCAAGTGAGAGTAGGCGTCGGAAAGTGACGCCCATACGATCCACCGTGATGCCGAAACGAGCGGTGGCCACCCGTGCCCTGCCTGCCGGTGGCACGCCCGCTCGGGGAATGAGGTTCCGGTGAGTCGAACTCGCGTCCTGTCGTTCATGACCGCACTCCTCGCGCTGTCGCCAGTGGCGGCGCCGGCCGCCGCGTCGTCCGCAGCCGCCGCCGAGCCGTACTGCTACGAGGAACCGTCGCAGCCCACCGCCGACGTGAGCGACCTCAGGGCGAGGTTCACGTCCGCCAACTGGATGCAGACCCTCCAGGCCGTGTACCAGCGGCGCTGGCCCAGCGGCCAGGCGCTGGCCGTGGCCCAGGCCAGGGACCCGTACTGGAACCAGTTCGTGCGCAAGAACAGCTTCGAGGCGTTCGCCGAGTCGATGATGGTGGCCATCCACGAGGAGACCCACATGTGGGACCTCGACCCGTCGCGGACCCGGTGGAACGTCCACACCGCGGCCTGGATCAACGCCTCCCGGCAGGACACGGCGATCCCGCTGCACGACGGCTTCCCGCGCAAGGAGATCCTGCCGCTGATCAAGGACCGGTACAGCGACTCCATGGACGGCATCTACCTGCGCGACCGGACCCAGGGCGAGTACCACCTCCAGGGCGTGCTCGCGGAGTTGAACGCCGGGCTGACCGGGCTGCCCGCGGTGACGGTGCTCCAGGAGTACATCAAAGGTGTCGGGGCGAGCAACGCACGCGACATCGCCGCCACCAACCTGCGATACCTGCTGCTGTACCTGCGGGTGGCGAGGGACCGGCACCCCGCCTACTGGGCGACGATCAAGAACGAGCCGAAGCTGCGCGAGCTGGTGCTGACCCAGTTCCTGCGCACGGCGTACTGGCTGGAGAAGTCGGCCCCCTACACCGGCAAGCTGGGCGGCCCCGACGCCGACAAGATCACCGCGACCAACTACGCCCCGGAGAACCTGGCCGTTCTTGAGGAGTTCACCGGCAGGAAGGTCCGTACCGACGCGCAGAAGCACTGCACCACCTGAAGGCCCGCGGGCCCCTGGCCGGAGATCGCTTGGCCGCTTATAGTTAGGAAGCTTTCCTATTCAGAGCGCCTCGGTCCCCCCAGCGAAAGGCCCTCGCCATGCGACTGCGCGTACTCGCGTTATGTGCGACCACCGCCCTGTTTCTGACTCCGGCCGCGCCCGCGTACGCCGACGGCCCCACCGGCGAGATCGTCAAGGCCACCCGCACCAGCGGCCAGGTCGTCGCGCTCACCTTCGACGACGGCCCGTCCGCCTGGACCCCGGGGCTGCTGGACCTGCTGCGCCGGCTGCGCGTGCGCGCGACGTTCTGCCTGATCGGCGGCCAGGCCAAGGCCGATCCCGGCCTGGTGCGCGACATCGCCGCCGACGGGCACGCCCTGTGCAATCACAGCTACAAGCACGACTTCATGTCCACCTGGACACCTGAGCAGATCCAGGCCGACCTGACCGCCACCAACGACGAGATCCGCGCCGCCGCGGGCGATCCGGACCTGCCGATCCGGTACTTCCGCGCGCCGTACGGGGCCTGGGGCGCGACCCCGCAGACCGCCGCGAGCCTCGGCATGACGTCGCTGGGCTGGGCCGTGGACCCGACCGACTGGGACGGTTCGCCGAGCGACGTCATCATCCAGCGGCTCAACGCCCAGCTCCGCCCGACCGCCGTCATCCTGTCCCACGACGGCGGCGGCGACCGCGGCCCCACCCTGGCCGCCTACGAGCAGGTGATCCCGCAGTGGCGCAAGGCGGGCTGGTCCTTCGACCTGCCCGCGCTGACCGGCGGCCCCTACCCGCCCGCGTGCACCGCCCCGGCCTGGCGCCCGCACACCGTCTACGCCAAGGACCGGCGGGTCTCCCACGGCGGCCGGGTGTACCAGGCCCGCTGGTGGACCAAGCTCGACAACCCGGCCGCCGCCCGGTGGGTCTGGCACGACCTCGGCCCCTGCTGACGGTCACGGACCACCTCGGTGTTGACGGGCGTCGCCGCGTTTCGTACGTTCCACGCAGGGTGACGTGCTGTGTGCGTCCAGGGATCGTGGAGGGCTGGCGATGACCGGCGAACCTGATCGGGAAGCGACCTGGCCGGACATCGTGCCCGGCCCGGTGGGGACACCGTCTCCGGAGTTCGCCCGCAGGCGGGAGTCGGGGCCGCTCGCGCCCGCGACCATGCCCAGCGGCGACAGCGTCCCGGTCGCCGTCGGGTACGACGACGTGCGGGCGGTGCTGAGCGCGCCCACGTCCAGCCGCGACCTGCGCGGGCCGGGGCTGCCCCGGATGGTCAGCGGCACCGCCATGGACGACGACCCGGTCTCCCTGATCAACCAGGACCCGCCGGTCCACACGCGCTACCGCCGCATCCTGTCCGGCCCGTTCAGCCCACGGCACACCGAACCGTGGCGACCGCGCGTGGCCACGGTCGCGCGGGCCCTGCTGGACGGCCTCGGCGAGGAGTTCGAGCTGGTCCAGGCGTACGCGATGAAGATCCCCGGCCGGGTCATCTGCGAACTGCTGGGCGTGCCCGCGGACCACCACACGCAGTTCATCCGGTGGACCGACATGTTCCTCAGCACGTCCACGGCCACCGAGCAGGCCCGTTACCAGGGTTACACCGACCTGATGGGGTACGCGGCCGAGCTGGTCGCCGAGCACCGCCGCAGGCCCGGCGGCGACCTGGTGGACATGCTGATCGCGGCCAGCGACGAGCACGACCGGCTGACCGAGGCCGAAGTGGTCAACGCCGTGTACTCGCTGATCACGGCGGGGTACGAGACGACGGCCGCGATGATCTCCCGGGGCGTGCTGCGGCTGCTGCTGCACCCCGCCCAGTGGGCCGAACTCGTCGCCGACCCGGAGCTGACCGCCACGGCGGTGGAAGAGGTCTTACGTTATGACGGGCCGCCCGCCAACCCCTTCATGCGCCGGATGACCGAGGACACCGACATCCCGAGCGGCCCCCTGTCCGCGGGCACGGTCGTGCTCCCGCTGATGAACGCGGCCAACCACGACCCGCGCGCCTTCCCCGACCCGTCGAGATTCGACATCCACCGGTTCGCCGGCCACGCCCACCGCCCCCACGTGGCCTTCGGCTACGGCCCGCACCGCTGCCTGGGCGCGGCCCTCGCCAAGATCGAGCTGACCGAGGCCATCAGGACCCTGGCCGCCCACCGCCCGACCCTCCGCCTCACCACCCCACCCGACACCATCCCCTGGACCACCGGCCTCGTCCTCCGCCCCCTCACCCTCCCCGTCACCACCGCCTGAACTCCCATGTCAGGCGGATCGCCGGCCTGGTCTGAAGGCGTATCGGTCCCGCGTCTTCCAGCCATATCGTGAGCCCTTCCCGCCCGTCCTCCCGGTCGAAGGAAAGCCGGATAAGGCCGCACAGGTTTCCGAGGGTGGCGATTTCCGCGTCATCGGCGTAAAGGCTGACGAACGCCTCTCCCGCCGCCGGGTCGATGGAGAACAGCACACCGGCCGAACCCCGGCCGAGAGCGAACGAATGCAGCCCGAACGGCCAGGTGACGGCCCCGCCGTCCGGCCCTTCCGGTACGTCCTCGAACAGCCGGATCAGGTCGTCGAGGCGGGGAATCTCCATACACTCTCTCCGAAAAAGTATGAGCAGGTATTCAGCATTCCGAGCGCCAGCGATCCTAACCTCGCATTATGGGCCAAGTGAGATTACCCTCCCCTGTCAAGTCAGGTGACTATGAAAGTGAAGTACCACCGGCTACAGAGGAAAGGCAGGGAGAATGCGAATCAAAGCGCAGGGCGAAGGCGCGCGCGCCGCTCGATTAAGGCGGGGCGCGGTGTCCGGGCTCGCCGCGGTGGCCGTCGGTGTCGCCGTCACCATGGCCCCCGGGGCCGCCTGGGCCGGCGAGCTGAACATCCAGCAGGAGGTCCAGCAGCAGAACCAGTGGTGCTGGGCCGCGAGCGGTCTGACGATCGCGAAGTTCCTCGGCAAGGGCAACATCGACCAGAACGGCTTCTGCAACATCTCCCGCGGGCGTCCGCAGAGCGGCTACTGCCCCAACCAGCCGGGCTACCTCCAGTGGGTGCAGCGGGGGTTCCAGGCGCTCGGCATCTCGCCGGGTGTGGTGGGCGGCGCGCTGTCGTACGCGTCGGTCAAGTCGCAGATCGACGCGGGCAAGCCCATCCAGACCGGAATCTACTGGACGGCGGGCGGTGGTCACTCCCAGGTGATCTACGGCTATGACGACGCCTCCCAGTCCATCTCGTTCGGCGACCCGTGGCCGTCCAGCCCGACGTACAGCGAGATGAGGTACAGCGAATACCGCAGCAACTACGAGTTCCGCTGGGCCGAGGCGCTCTCGCAGATCGGAGGTGTGCGGTGAGAAGGTCGTTCCTGGGCGGGTGCCTGCTCGCGGTCGGCGTGACCGTGCTGTCCGGCGGGGCCGCAATGGCGGCGTCGCCGCCCCCCGGCGCGCCCTCGGCCGCCGACATCTCCGCGGCCCGTACCTCGGCGGCGCAGCCGGCGACGTACGACCGGCTCGCGCGGTTCTTCGTCCGCCTGGACCGGCACCAGGCCGGTAAGTTCACCAGCGGCGAGGTGAGCGATTCCGCGGCGGCGGCCAAGGCCCCGCAGCTCACCGGCTCGGTCCACCCGGTGTACTCGCTGAGCCCGGAGTTCGTGCGCGGCGACGCGGGCGCTCCGGTGGCGAAGTTCGTTTACCTGGCGACGGGCGCGCGGTCGGCCACCGGGCAGCAGGCGTCCCTGTGGCTGAAGAAGGGCGTCCAGGGCGACTGGCAGGTCGTCAACATCGTCTCCAGCCCGTACGACGCGACCTACCCGGCCCAGTCCGGGACCGGCGGCCAGGTCTTCACCGAGCCCCAGATCCACGCGTGGTACCGGCTCGCCGACGGCCGGGTGACCCCGCTCAACCCCGAGGCCACCGCCTCGATCGGCTCCCAGGGCCTGTCGCTCGCCGAGTACCAGACCCTCGTCCACGGCCGGTACGCCGACAAACAGGCGGGCTCGCCCTACCAACGGGAAGGCAAGCTCGGCGGCTTCACCGCCACCGCCCCCACCACCCACGACAACACCTCACCCACCCCGGCCATCCTCGCCGGGACCCTACTGGCCGCCGGCCTCACCACCGGCATAGCCATCACCCGCAAACGCCGCACCCCTGAAGCACCCAAGTAGGCCCAAGGACAGCCCGACACCGGACGAACCGGCACACCAGGGAACCAGATACCGGCTGATCTGGTACCCGCTAGACCCGGCAGGCTCCGGGCAGACCGGGCAGACCGGGCAGACGCCGGGGAAACCTGATACCGGCGACCCCTGATACCCATAGATCCCGACAAACCGATAGATCCAAAACCTCCGGCACCCCGGCAGCCCCGACAGATCAGGCAGACCGGGACAAACCCGGAGACCCGCCACCGAACCAACCGGCACTCGGCAAACCCGCAGATCCGGCGAGGGTGAGAAACCTCGCATCGCCGAATAGGCTCGACAGAACCGGCAGGTCGGGGCAGACGCCGGGGAGCCGGATCCCGGCGACCCAGTAGACCCTGGGCGTTCCACTAGATCCATCGGATGGATCCGGTCGAACCGGTGGACCCACAAGCCCGGACAAATCCCCATATCCGCATATCCGCGCACAACGCGTCCTCGCGTGCAGTCCGACACCTATCCCAGCGGGCCGCCCCGCCCACACCGTGGGGCGGCCCGCGCCGCAGGGCGGCCGGTGTCAGGGGGCGTGGTGGGCGGCGGCCTGCTCCGCCAGGTGGGTGACGCGGGCGAAGTGGGCCGGCTCATCCTGGGGGAGGGTCCCGCCGGGGCCTTCGTGAACGGCCAGTGCCATCAGCCGGAAGATGATCGCCCGGATCAGCATCTGGGGTCCGTCGCGGCCGGGAAGCACTTCCTCGATCAACGCCGGGGTGGCGTCGTGGTACAGGAGCCCGTCGGTGACGATGATGGCGTCGGCGTACCCCACCGGCCGCCAGTACGGCGAGAAGTCGATCACGGCGGGGGGCAGGCCCGGGTGGAACAGTACGTTGCCGGTGAGGTCTCCGTGGATGAGTTGACTCGGCGCGTCAACGGGACGCCGGATGCTCTCCAACCTCTCCAGCAGCCAGCCCACATCGGCCGAGGCCACCGGGGCGGATTCGCCCCACGCGATCCGGTCGGCGACCGCCCATTGGTGGTGGCGGCGGTCGAGCAGGTCCGGCCGGGGCAGATGGCGTAGGGCACGGTGAAAGGCCCGGCCTGCGGCGACCAGCGCCGCCCATTCACCAGCGGGCCCCGACGTACCCGGTACGTACTCAAAGGCCGCCCATCCCGCCACCACATGGCCGCCGCCCTCCGCCCGACAAGGCCGCGGAACCCGGAACCCGGCCGAGGAGGGCACGCCCGCCAGCACCCCGGCGCAGTACTCGGCCTCCGCCATATCCACCCGCTTCACCACCGCGTCCCCGACCCGGAAGCTCTCCCCCTGCCCTCCGGCAAGCGGCCGAACGCTTCCTGTCAGCCCAAACGCCGCAAGCACACTCCCCGGAGGCCCACCCACCGCCCGCAATACCATCCCCCCATCGTCCCCCACCGACTCCAACACCGTTCCCCTCACAATCCCCACACCACCCCGCACCGGCCCCGCCGTACCGCCAGCGGCTCCGACGCGGCCCACCTCAGCGCGTCCTAGACCGATCCACGCACCGATTCCCGCATCCACTCTCCCGCCCTCCCCAAAATGGCTCCAGCGCCGCACCCCTCACCATCCCCCACGCCCTACCCCCAGCCGGCCCCCCGTGTGCCTCCCCCTGCCGTACCTCCACCGGCCCCACGCCGTATCCCGCACCATCCCGCACCGGTCCCCCGGTTTCCGCGTCGCTCGCCCCGCCGCTCCCCACGCCATCCCTGTACCGGCCCCACGTCGATCCCCCACCGGTCCCCACGCCGGTCTCCACATGAGTCCCTGCATCGGCCCCCAAGCTGCTCGCCCCTGTACCCCAAACGGCTCGGGCCCGTGCCCTACACCCAGCCGGTCCCCGTGCGCCTCGCCTCGCCGTACCGCCTGCGGCCCGCACTGGTCCCCTGCCGGTTTCCGTGTCGCTCGCCCCGCCGTACCGCCACCGGCTCCGACGCAGCTCACCTCACCGTGCCCCGCACCATCCCTTCACCGGCCCTCACGCCGCTCCCCGCATCGACTCCCAGGTCTGCTCGCGCGCCGTAACCTTCACCGGCCCACGCCGGTCTCCACACGAGCCCCTGCGTCGGTCCCTATGCCGCTCACCCCGCCGTACCTCGAACGGCTCCGGAACCGCGCACCTCACCGTGCCCCACGCCGTACCCCAGCCGGTCTTCCCCGCCGGACACCACCGGCTCCGACGCGGCTCACCACATCGTGTCCGACACCGATCCGCGCATCGACCCCCGCATGTGTTCGTCCCGCCGTACCCCATCGGCCCCACGCCGTTTCCCTCGCCGGTCTCCGTGCCAGTCGCCCCGGCGTAGCTCTATTGGTCGCCGTCGCAATACCGTAGAGCGTTCGGCAAATGCGTCGAAAGGCGAACGCCGGCCGGCGTTCGCCTTATTAATTCGGCGCGTTCCGGTATTGGGTGGTCTATCGCGGGCTGTAATTAAGTCGCCCGCGGGCCGGAAACTCAGCCGGGCGGGAAGGCGCCGTTCTTGGCGACCGGGACCGCGAGTTGGCTGCGGCCGAGGAGGGTGGCGCGCTCAGCGGGGAGGCCGCGGAGGACCGGGTTGATGTGTTGCAGGGTCAGCGGCACGTTCTGGATGGCGGTGCCGGAGACGATGTCGTACTTCTCCAGGTCGATCCACCGGATGACCTCCAGGAGTTCCTTCGGGATCTCGTCGCCCTTCTTCTGGACGGGCACGCAGAGCTGGCGCGCCTCGGTGACGCGGGTGTCACGGGGCCGGATCGCGCGGGCGACGATGGGGTTGAGCTGGGTGAGGTTGAGCGCCCGGTTCATCGGCGTGTTGGGGGTGATCGCGTAGCAGGCGAGGTCGATGTGCGAAATGAACTCCAGCGCCTCCTTGGTGGGCGGCGTGGCGTTGTTCTTCAGCACGGGTACGCAGAGTTGTTGCAGGCCGGTGACGTTCACCTGCTGGCGCGGCAGGTCGGCGAGCACCGGGTTGAGGTGGCTCAGCACGAGCGACTTGTTGATCGCGGCCCCGGTGGTCCGGTAGCAGGCGAGGTCGGTGAAGCTGATGTAGTCGAGGACCGTCTTCGGCGGGATGACACGGTTCTTGGCGACCGGGGTGCACAGTTGCTCACGCGGGCCGAGGGTGACGGTCTCGGCCGGCAGGCCGCTGAACACGGGGTTGAGATGCTGGATGGTGAGCCTCGTGGCGGGCGGCTGGTAGGGGTCGGTGGCGAAGCATTCCAGGTCCAGGTAGGAGACGTACTCCTTGGGCGAGGGAACGGCCGCGGCGGTGGCGGGCGGGGTCACCAGGAATAGCACGGCCAGTAATGCCACGGCGGCGGACGCGAGGCGGCGGATCGTCGATAATCCACGTCTGCGGATTGCGGTGACGGATCGGTCCACGAAGGGCTCCAAACGTGGGGGGCGCGGGGTGTTCTGCTCACCGAGTGTGTTCCTCCATGGCCGTTCTGACAATATCGGTGTCCGTTTTTTGTCGCGCATATTTCCAGCGTTTGAACGACCCCGGCCCCACCGCAGGGTTTAGGTAATTCAAAGTCAGCGTCGGCGGGCGAGGTCGCGGGCGACGCGTTCGATCAAGGGCTTGATGCGGCGGGGAATGCGGCGGCGCAGGACCGGCTCGGTACGGCTGCGGATCACGCCGGGGACGGCCACGATGCGCTGGATCACCTCTTCGAGGTTTTCCGGCCCGGTGGACACCACCTGGCAGAGCAGGTCGCTGTCCCCGGCGATCGAGTCGGCCTCGATGACCTCGGGGATGGCGGCCAGGTGTTCGGTGACCTGGTCGAGCACCCCCTGCGAGAGGTTCAGCCGCACGTACGCGAATGCGGTGAAGCCCATCGCCGCCGGGGAGACCGTCGGCGCGTAGCCCGCGATCACGCCGATGCGGGCCATCTTGTCCAGCCGGGCCTGCACGGTGCCCCTGGCCACGCCGAGCAGGCGGGCGTACTCCCGCACCCCGGCCCGGGGCCGGTCGATGGCGAGGTTCAAGATCGACAGGTCCAGCTCGTCGAGGGCGTCAGGCATGGCCAGTTGCCCGGTCGCGGCGGGACGGACGGCAGTGAAATCGAGCCATTGGCCCACCTTATCGGCCAACTCTTGCGCCATAGGCCGCCGAACGCCCTAAATGGGTGCACAGTCGGCATACGAAAGCGGGCCGAAATGGCGATTTCCAGCGACCGATATGTCGCCACAGTGGGCCGGGTCCAACTGACCGGCATCCAGGCGCTCGCGCGCCTGCCCATCGACCAGCACCGCCGCGACACCGCGGCGGGTCTGCGGGTCGGCACGTTCGTCTCCGGTTACGAGGGTTCGCCGCTGGCCGGGTACGACCTCGAACTCGGCCGCATGCGCGAACTCCTGGCCACCGCCGACGTCACCTTCGTCCCCGGGCTCAACGAGGAGTCCGCGGCCACGGCGGTGCAGGGCAGCCAGCTCGCCGGCACGTTCCAGGACAGCACCCGGGACGGCGTGCTCGGCATCTGGTACGGCAAGGCGCCCGGCCTGGACCGCGCCACGGACGCGCTGCGGCACGGCAACCTGATGGGCGCGCACCCGAACGGCGGCGTGGTGCTGCTGGTCGGGGACGACCCCGGCGCCAAGTCCTCCAGCGTCCCCTGCTCGTCGGACTTCTCCTTCGCCGACCTGGCGACGCCCTTCCTCTACCCGGCCGACAGCGGCGACATCCTGGACCTCGGCCTGCACGCCGTCGAGCTGTCCCGCGCCTCCGGCCTGTGGACCGGGCTGAAGATCGTGACCGCGGTGGCCGACGGCTCCTCCACGGTCGATCTGGCCGCCGACCGGCCGCTCCCGCTGCTGCCCGACGGCGCGAAGAAGCACGTCCCCACCGCCCACCTGCTCCAGCCCACGCTCGGCCCGCTCGAACGCGACCTGGTCACCAACCGGCTCCGCATCGCACGCGAGTACGCGCGGCTCAACGGCCTGAACCGGATCGCCGGCCGGGGCCGCGCCGACCGGCTCGGCATCGTCGCCGCCGGACGCACCTGGCTCAGCCTCCTCTCCGCGCTGGAACGGCTGGGCATCGCCGAATCGGAGCTGGCCGGGTCGCCGCTGCGGCTGCTCAAGGTCGGCATGCCGTTCCCGCTGGAGGAGACGGTGGTCCGCGAGTTCGCCGAGGGCCTGGAGGAGATCCTGGTCATCGAGGAGAAGCGGTCGTTCCTGGAGAGCGCCGTCCGCGACATCCTGTACGGCACCCCCGCCGCGCCCGTGCTCACCGGCAAGTCCGAGCCCGGCGGCGCGGAGCTGATCCCGGCGTACGGCGAGCTGGACGTGGACGCGATCACCCCGAAGCTGCGCCGCCGCCTGACCGCCCACGGCATCCCCACCAAGAACCTCCGATCCCGCCGGATCGAGCTGCCGCTGGTCCCGCGCACGCCGTACTTCTGCTCCGGCTGCCCGCACAACACCTCCACCAAGCCGCTGGAGGGCTCCCTGGTCGGCGGCGGCATCGGCTGTCACGCGATGGTGCTGCTGATGGACGAGGCCCAGGTGGGCACGGTCACCGGCCTGTCCCAGATGGGCGGCGAAGGGCTCCAGTGGATCGGGATGGCCCCGTTCCTCGACCGGAACCACTACGTGCAGAACCTCGGCGACGGCACCTTCGACCACTCCGGCTCGCTCGCCGTAAGGGCCGCGGTCGCCGCCGGCGTCAACATCACCTACAAGCTGCTCTACAACTCGGCCGTGGCCATGACCGGCGGCCAGCAGGCGACCGGCGGCATGGGCGTGCCGCAGATCGTGGACATCCTGCTCGCCGAGGGCGTGGCCAAGGTGATCGTGACCACCGAGGACCAGGCCAGGTACCGAGGCGTCCGGCTGCCCCGGGGCGTCGCCGTCTGGGACCGCTCCCGGATCGCCCAGGCGCAGGAGGTGCTGGCCGCCACCCCCGGCGTGACCGTGCTGCTGCACGACCAGGAGTGCGCGACCGAGCAGCGGCGCAGGCGCAAGCGGGACAAGACGCCCAAGCCGGAGACGCGGATCTTCATCAACGAGCGGGTGTGCGAGGGCTGCGGCGATTGCGGCCGTAAGTCCAACTGCCTGTCGGTTCAGCCGGTGGAGACCGAGTTCGGCCGCAAGACGGCCGTCCACCAGGGTTCGTGCAACCTCGACCACAGTTGCCTGAATGGCGACTGCCCGGCGTTCATGTCCGTGCGGGTCCCGGCGGGCACCCGGCCGAAGGGCCGGCCCGAGGCCCCGGACACCGCAGACCTTCCGGACCCGGAGGGCGTGGTGTCCGGCGCGGAGTTCGGCGTGCGGCTGACCGGCATCGGCGGCACGGGCGTGGTCACCGCCTCCCAGATCCTGGCGACGGCCGGGCTCATCGCCGGTTGGGACGTACGTTCCCTGGACCAGACCGGCCTGGCGCAGAAGGGCGGCGCGGTCGTCTCCGACGTCCGCCTCCGCCGCGAGGGCGGCGGGTCCAACAAGCTGGCCGCCGGGGAGTGCGATCTCTACCTGGGCTGCGACCTGCTGGTGGCGGCCGACCCCCGCAACCTCGCCGTGGCCTCCCCCGACCGGACGTTCGCGGTGGTATCCACCTCGCGGGTGCCCACCGGCCGCATGGTCAGCGATCCCACCGCCACCTTCCCCTCGGTACCGGACACCACGGCCGCCGTCATGGACCAGGTGCGCGCGGGACACGCGCTCGACGCGCGGGAGCTGTCCACCCGGCTCTTCGGCGACGACCAGTACGCGAACCTGCTGATGATCGGCGTGGCCTTCCAGGCGGGCGCGCTGCCGCTGCCCGCCACCGCGATCGAGGACGCCATCACCGCCAACGGGGTGGCCGTGGCGGTGAACCTGCGGGCGTTCCGCGCCGGACGGCGGTACGTCGCCGACCCGGCCGCGTTCACCGCCGAGGACGCGGAAGAAGCGCCCGGACTCGACCGCGTGCTGCGCATCCGCGTCGCCGAGCTGACCGCCTACCAGAACGCGGCCTACGCCTCCCGGTACCTGGCCGCCGTCGAGGCCGTCCGCCGCCGCGAGGCCGCCGTGTCCCCCGGATCGACGGTGCTCACCGAGGCCGTGGCGCGCAACCTGCACAAGCTGATGGCCTACAAGGACGAGTACGAGGTCGCCAGGCTCTGTCTCGACCCCACGGTCTCCGCCCAGGTCACCGAGCTGTTCGGTACCGAGGCCCGAGCCTCCTGGCACCTGCACCCGCCGCTGCTGCGCGGTATGGGCATGTCCCGCAAGCTGAGGCTGGGCGGCTGGTTCCGGCCGGGCTTCCACGCGCTGTACGCGATGCGCAGGCTCCGGGGCACCGCGCTCGACCCGTTCGGCAGGGCGAAGGTCCGGGTCGTCGAACGCGAGCTGGTCCGCGAGTACCTGGACCTGCTCAACGTGCTCACCGACCGCCTCGACGAGCGGACCTTCGACGTCGCCGTGGAGATCGCCGGCCTGCCGGACATAGTCCGCGGCTACGAGGACGTGAAGCTGGGCAACGTCGAGCGCTACCGCGAACGGCTGGCCGCCCTGCGCGCGGACCTGACCTCGCGAGTCGCGATCACCGGATAGCACCCCCGCCTTACGGCGCTCCTCCTGCGGGCACGGCAGCAGGCAAGGGTAACCTTGCTTATTAATGACATGCTGTTGCAAACTGGCCGGGTCACGGAACCGCCGTGTTCCGCGAGGAGTCCGAGGAGTGTCCGCATGCCCGAGCAGACAGCCCCGCCCGCAGGTGCGCCCCCGGGGAGCGCCGCGCCGCGCACGCTGGGGGCGCTGACCGCCGCCGTGCGGCCGAAGGTCATCGCCGCGTCCGTGCTCGCGGCCACCGCGGGGCTCGCCTCGCTGGTGCCGTTCGTCGCGGTGTACCTGCTGGCGGTCGCGCTCAGCGCCGCCGAGCCCGATCCGGCCCGGGTGTGGACGATCGTCGCGGTGACGGTCGCCGCCGTCGTGGCGCAGTTCCTGTGCCACGGGGCCGCCGTGTCGCTGTCCCACGCCGCCGACATGGACCTCCAGTTGCGGCTGCGCCGGTCGATGGCCGAACGGCTGGCCGGCGCCCCGCTCGGCTGGATCGCCGAGCGCGGCGCGGGGCGGCTCAAGAACACCCTCCAGGACGACGTGGAGGACATGCACTACCTGGTGGCGCACGCGGTGCCCGACTTCGTGGTGGCGGTGTCCACGCCGCTGGCCGCCGCCGTCTACCTCGCGTTCGTGGACTGGCGGCTGACCCTGGTGTGCCTGGTCGGCATCCCCTGCTACCTGGTGGGCTACCGCGCGATGATGCGGGTGGCCGGGTCGCGGATGGGCGCGATCGGCGCGGCGATGGGACGGCTGAACAGCGCGGTCGTGGAGTTCGTGCAGGGCATCGCCGTGGTGAAGGCGTTCGGGCAGACCCAGCGGGCGCACAGCCGGTTCGCCGCCGCCGCCGACGACTACCTGGAGACCTTCAGCTCCGCCAACCGGCCGATCCTGCGCATCCAGTCGGTGAGCACCGGCATCCTGTCCCCCGCCGCGACCCTGCTGGTGGTCGCGCTCGCGGGCACGGTGTTCGTCGGCCAGGGCTGGACGGCGGCCATCGACGTCGTGCCGTTCCTGACCCTCGGGCTGGGCCTGACCGCGCCCGTGCTCGCGGTCGGTCTCGCGGGCAACTCGCTGCGCGCGGCCCGGCAGGCGGCCGGGCGGGTCGGCGAGCTGCTGGCGGTCGATCCGCTGCCCGAGCCGGCCGCGCCGCGCTCGCCGTCCGGCAACCGGGTGGAGCTGCGCGAGGTCACCTTCGGGTACGACGCGGACGCGCCGGTGCTGCACGAGGTGAGCGCGGTCCTGCCGGAGGGCACGGTGACCGCCCTGGTCGGGCCGTCCGGCGCGGGCAAGTCCACGCTGGCGGGGCTGCTGCCGCGGTTCGCCGACCCGCAGCGCGGCCAGGTGCTGCTCGGCGGCGTGGACGTCAGGGACATCGCCCCCGGCGAGCTGTACCGGCACATCGGCTTCGTCCTCCAGGACGTGCGGTTCCTGCGCGCGTCCGTCGCCGACAACCTGCGGCTGGCCCGGCCGGGGGCCACCGACGCCGACCTCGCCGAGGCGGTCGCGGCGGTCGGCCTGCGCGAGCGGATCGACACGCTGCCCCGCGGCCTGGACTCGCTGATCGGCGAGGACGCGCTGCTGTCCGGCGGCGAGGCCCAGCGGCTGTCCATCGCGCGGGCGCTGCTCGCCGACACCCCGGTCCTGGTGCTGGACGAGGCCACCGCGTACGCCGACCCCGAGTCCGAGGCGACCGTGCAGCGGGCCCTGACCCGGCTGATCGCCGGGCGTACGGTGCTGGTCATCGCGCACCGGCTGGGCAGCATCGTCGGGGCCGACAACATCATCGTGCTGGATCAGGGCCGGGTCGTGGAGCAGGGCCGCCACGACGCGCTGGTCGCCGCGGGCGGCCTGTACGCCTCGATGTGGCGGACTTACCGGCGGCACACCGAAGACGCCGACGGCCGGGCGGCGGGCCGCCTCGGCGGCACGTACGAGCAGATCGGAGTGACCCCGTGATCAGGCGGCTCTACCATGTGGTCGGCCCCGCGCTGCGCGGCGCGCTGACCTTCCAGCTCGTCGTGCTGCTCGGCTACAGCGTGCTCCAGGGCGTGGCGTTCGTGCTGGTCGTGCCGGTGTTGCAGCGGCTGCTGGCGGGCGACGTCGCCGGGGTGTGGCCGTGGGCGGGCGCGCTGGCCGCCGTGGCGCTGGCCACCGCCGTGGCCTACTACGCCCAGCAGATGCTCGCCTTCCGGGTGGCCCTCACCGCCTCCCACCGCCTCTACCACCGGCTCGGCGACCATGTCTCGGCGCTGCCGCTCGGCTGGTTCTCCGGCGAGCAGGTGGGGCGGCTCGGCCAGCTCGCCTCGCGCGGCGTGCCGCAGGTCAGGTCGCTGCTGGCGCACCTGCTCCAGCCGTTGTGCACGGCGGTGGTGACGCCGCTGACCGTTGTGGTGGCGATGGCCTTCCTGGACTGGCGGCTGGCCCTGGCGACCGCGCTCGGCGCGCCGTTCATGTACCTCGCCTACCGCTGGGCGGTGAGCACGGTGGCCCGCGCCGACGAGGCGGTGGACTCCGCCGCCGCCGAGGCCAACGACCGGGTCGTGGAGTTCGTGCGCACCCAGCCGGTGCTGCGCAGCACCGGCAGCGGGGAGCGTGGCCGGGCACTGCTGGAGGCGGCCCTCCAGGAACAGGACTCCGCGGGGCGGCGGCAGTCGGCGGCGATGGCGCCGGGGCGTACGGCGTTCATCGCGGTGGTGCACCTCGCGGTGGCGGCCGTGGTGGTCGTCGGCGCGGCCCTGGGCCTGGGCGGCTCGGTGGGCGTGGCCGAGGTGGTGGCGCTGCTGGTGCTGGTGGTGCGGTTCGCCGAGCCGGTGTCCGGGATGGCCGAGCTGGGCGGCAGCCTGCGGTCCGCGCGCAACGCCCTGGCCAGGATCGACGCGGTGCTGGCGGCCCGTCCGCTGCCCGAGCCGGCCCGGCCGGGCCCGCCGCCCGCCGATGCCTCGCTCGAACTTCGCGACGTGCGGTTCGGCTACGAGGGCGCCACCGGACCGGTGCTCGACGGGGTGTCCGTGACGCTGCCCGACCGCACCACGACGGCGGTGATCGGCCCGTCCGGCTCCGGCAAGACGACGCTGCTCCGGCTGCTGGCGAGGTTCTGGGACGTCGATGAGGGCGCGGTGCTGCTGGGCGGCACCGACGTCCGGGAGATCCCCGCCGAGTCGATGATGGACCACTTCTCGCTGGTCTTCCAGGACGTCTACCTGTTCGACACGAGCATCAGGGAGAACGTCCGGCTGGGCCGTCCCGGCGCGACCGACGCCGAGGTGGCGGAGGCCGCGCGGCTGGCCAGGGTCGATGAGATCGTGCAGCGGCTGCCGCAGGGCTGGGACACCCAGGTCGGCGAGGGCGGCACGGCCCTGTCCGGCGGCGAGCGGCAGCGGGTCTCGCTGGCCCGGGCCCTGCTCAAGGACGCCCCGGTGATGCTGCTGGACGAGGCCACCTCCTCCCTCGACCCGGCCAACGAGGCGGCCGTCCAGCAGACGCTCGACGCGCTGTCCGGCCACCGCACCCTCGTGGTGGTGGCGCACCGGCTCCAGACGGTGGTCAGCGCCGACCGCATCCTCGTCCTGGACGGGGGCCGCATCGCCGAGACCGGCACGCACGACGAACTGCTCGCCCGCGGCGGCCGGTACGCCGACTTCTGGCGCGAGCGCTCCCGCGCCCACGACTGGCGGCTCGCCCCCGCCGAAGCGGGCCGCTGAGCGTGGCCCGGCGGACGCCCGCGGCGCGTCCGCCGGGCCACGGGCGACCGGATCGAGCGGATCGAGCGGCTTCAGCCCGCCGCGGCCTGCCGGTCGCGGACCAGCCTCGCCCAGGCGGCCAGCCGCGGATCGCGGGCCAGGTCGGCCAGCTTGAGCCGCACGCCGTACGCGCTCCACTTGCTGACCACGGTCATCAGCCCGACCGAGTCCAGCCCCTGCACGATCAGGCTCGTCTCGTCATCGACCGCCGACTCCGGCACCCGCAGGGCCTCCGCGATGTCCCGGCGCATCAGGTCCAGGCCGAGCACGTCCGGCGGGGCGGCGCGCACGACGCTCCCCGCGACGCTGCGCAGCTTCTCGCAGGTCTCGGCGAACTCCCGGGCCGGCCGCGACTGCCCGACGACGCCCGCGCCCGCGCGCAGCCAGGTCCGGCCGGCGCACTGGAAGATCGAGCGGAGCACCAGGGCCGCGTCGAAGCCGCCGTCGGCGGCGAGGGTGAACACCGCCCCGCCGTACAGCCCGCGCGGCTCGGTCTCCAGTCTGCGGATGGCGTCGTACGCCTCGGGCTTGGGGATGCCCGAGACGGTCACGGCGGGGAAGAGTGCGGCGAGCGCGTCCCAGCCGTCCTTGCCGGGGGCGAGCGTGCCGTACAGCTCCGAGCCGAGGTGCTGCGCCGAGCCGCGCGGCTTGACCGCCATGTACTCACGCACCCGTACCGACCCCGCCGCGCACACCTCGCCCAGTTCCTCGAAGGCGGTGTGGACGGTGACGGCGTGCTCGTAGACCTCCTTGGCGTCGCCGAGCAGGTCCCCGCGCAGCCTGGCGTCCTGCTCCGGCTCGCCGGTCAGCGCGCGGGTCCCGGCCAGCGGCTGCGTGCTCACCCGGCCGGCGGTGTCCACGGCCACCACGATCTCCGGGCTGAAGCCCGCCGCGCGCAGCCCGCCGATCCCCAGCAGGAAGGACCGCGCGGGCGTGTTGCGCCGCCTGCCGTGCAGGTAGGTCGCGGGCAGGTCCACCGGCTCGGGCACCGGCACGACCCGGGACAGGATCACCTTGCGCAGGCCGCCGTCCTGGATCTCGCGCACGGCGGTGTGGACGGCCTTGCGGTACAACTCGCCGTCGCCCGCCTCGGGATCGACGGCCACCAGCTCGGGCCCGGCCTCCTCGGCGGTGTCGGCGAGCGCGGCAACGGCCGCGGCGGTGGTCCGGTCGCCGGGATCGAGGGCCCGTACGACGGCGGTGTCGCCGTGTACGCGGACCTCGGTCCGGGGCACGATCAGCCGCAGCAGGACGGCGTCCGGAGGCAGTTCGGCGTGCGCGGGAGTGCCCGCGTAGGCCAGCTCGAACGCGGCCGTGCCGTACGCCGTCCAGTCCTCGACCGGCAGATCGGCGGTCAGTTCGCGCAGGGCGGGGCCGGGATGACCGCGCCAGGGGACGACCCGCTCACCGCCTGGGCCTTTCCGCCGTACGGCGTCCGGCGTGACGGCGATCTCCACCGCCGCGCCGAGCGCCACCGACCAGGTCCCGTGCCGCTCGTACAGGACGAAGGGCAGGCCCCCGGCCCCGCGGGCCACCCGTACGGCGGCGGCCATCGGATCACCGTGGACCGGGACCGAACTGCTCTGATAGTGCTGGGCATGCGACATTTCCGGCTCCTCGAATGTGGGCTCTGGTGAGTCAGCGTGCGGTCCGGGCGCGATCCACCGCGATCGCGGCCAGGGCACGGCGGTCGATCTTGCCGACGCCGGTGAGCGGCCAGGCGGTGACGGTCTCCACCTGCTCGGGCCGCTTGAAGCCGGCCAGCCCGCGGGCGCGCAGGAAGTCCGCGAGGGCGGCCGGGGCGAGGTCGCCGGGTCCGGCGGGGTACTCCGGCGTGGGCAGCAGGAAGGCGCAGACCCGCTCGCCGAGCACGTCGTCCGGAACCCCGATCACCGCGGCCTGGGCGATGGCCGGGTGCGCGAGCAGGTGCCGCTCCACCTCCTCCGGGGAGATCTTCTCGCCGCCCCGGTTGATCTGCTCCTTGACCCGGCCCTCCACCACGAGGTCACCGCTCGCCACCCGCCTGACCAGGTCGCCGGAGCGGTAGTAGCCGTCGGGGGTGAAGGCGCGGGCGTTGTGCTCGGCGGCGCGGTAGTAGCCGCGCAGCGTGTACGGCCCGCGGGTGAGCAGTTCCCCGGTCTCCCCCGGCGGCACGTCCACGTCGCCGGGTCCGACGATCCGGATCTCGTCGCCGGGCGAGACGGGACGGCCCTGGGTGGTGGTCACCACCGCGTCGGGGTCGCCGGGACGGGTGGCGCACAGCAGTCCCTCGGCCATGCCGAACACCTGCTGAAGGCCGCAGCCGAGCGCGCCGGGCAGCGCGCGGGCGGTCTCCACCGGCAGCCGGGCCCCGCCGACCTGGATCAGGCGCAGGCTGGACAGGTCGGCGCGGACCCACTCCACGGCCCTGGTCCACAGCGCGGCCAGCGGCGGCACCAGCGCGGTGACGGTCACCCGCTCGCGTTCGATGAGCGGGAAGACCTCGGGCGGGCTCGGGTTGGGCGCGAGCACGGTGGCCGCGCCCGCGCCCAGCGCGCCGAGCAGGCCGGGGCAGGCCAGCGGGAAGTTGTGCGCGATGGGCAGCACCGCGAGATGGACGTCTTCGGCGGTCAGCCCGCAGATCGCGGCCATCGTGCGGGCGTTGTAGGCGTAGTCGTCGTGGGTGCGCGGGATCAGCTTGGGCAGGCCGGTGGAGCCGCCGGACAGCAGCAGCAGCGCCGGGGCGGACGGGTCGGGGTCGGGCAGGTCCGCCGGTTCGCGGCCCTCGGCCAGGTCGCGGTAGGCGACGCCGGCCCCGCCGGGCTCGCCCACGATCACCACGTGCCGCAGCGAGGGGCAGGTCGCGCGCAACGTGCGCGCGGCGGGCCGGTGGTCGTGCCCGTCGAGTTCGTCCACGGTGACGTACGCGACGGCCTCGGACAGGTCGCACAGGTGCCGCAGTTCGCTCTCCCGGTGCCCGGGGAGGGCCAGAACCGGCAGCGCGCCGATCCGCAGCAGCGCGAAGCACAGCACCGCGAACTCGATCCGGTTGGGAAGCTGGACGAGCACCCGGTCACCGGATCGCACCCCCAGCTCGGTCAGGCCGGCCGCCAGCCGGTCGGCCGCGGCGTCCCAGCCGGCGAACGTGAGCCGGGCGTGCGGGTCCGCGAGGGCGGTCCTGCCGCCGTGCTCGGCCGCCGCCGCGCGCAGCAGCCGGCCCAGCGGCTCGCCCCGCCAGTAGCCCGCCGCGCGGTAGCGGGCGGCCTCCCCGGCGGGCCACGGAACGAAGCCGTTCGGCATGGGCATGCGGTTCCTTTCGACTGGAGGGTCAGACCGGTCCGGCCTCGACCAGCGACTCGCCGTCCGGGCGGAGTTCGGCGCGGGAGAGTTCCAGGCCGGAGCGCGCGAACAGCTCCTGGTACTGCTCCGGCGTGCGCAGCCGGGCCTGGAGCAGCACGAACATGTAGAGGTCGAGGGCGCGGACGTAGTGCGTGCGGTCCTCGCCGGTGGGCATGTGGCCGACGATGACCACCCGCGCCTCGGGCCGCATCGCCGCGCGGACGGTCCGCAGGATGCGTACCGCGTTCTCGTCGTTCCAGTTGCCGATCACCCGGGACAGCAGATAGACGTCGCCGCCCTCCGGCACCTCGTCGAAGAAGCTGCCCGCCACGACGGCCGCCCGCGCGCCCACCCCTGCGTCGGCCAGCAGTTTGTCCGCGCCGCGCACGGCGTTGGGCAGGTCGAGCACGGTCCCGGTCAGGTGCGGGTGCTCGGTGAGCAGCCTGGCCAGCATCGCGCCGCGCCCGCCGCCGACGTCCACGACGTGGGCGCCCTCGGGGAAGTCGTACAGGGCGCTGACCGTCTGCCCGGCGGCCGACTCGGCCATGGCCCCGTGGAAGACGCGGGAGAACGCGGCGTTCGCCGGGTCGGCCATGTACTCCCACACCGGACGTCCGTGCGCGGCGTCGAAGGCGGGCTCGCCGGTGCGGGCGGTGTGCGCGGCATGCGCCCAGGTCCGGGCGAACTCCTCCATTCCCGTCAGCCGGCACATCTGCCGCATGCTCTGCGGGTGGTCGTCGCGCAGCACCTCGCCGACCTCGGTGAGCGCGAAGCGGCCGTCGTCCAGCGCGGTGAACAGGCCCGCGGTACCGGCCGCGTGCAGGAAGCGGGCCAGCGCGTCGGCGTCGCCGCCGGTCAGGGCGGCCAGGTCGGCGGCGGTACGGGGGCGGTCCAGGTGGTCGGCGACCCCGAGTTCGGCGAGCGCGGAGACGGCGGAGGAGATCCAGGCGGCGGAGACGATCTCGATCAGGCGCAGCCGGGGGGCGATGGCGTCGGTCATCCGTGGTCCTTTCCTGTGGGCACTGCGGGGTCGGCTTCGCCGACCTTGGCGGCTTCGGCGACCTCGGCGGCCTCGGTGAGGAAACCGGCGACGGTGAGCCGCTGGGTGAGGAACAGGCGGCGTACCGAGAGGTCCGTGCCGAGCAGGTCCCGTACCTGGGCGGTGAGCCGCATCAGCAGCAGCGAGTCGCCGCCGAGGTCGAAGAAGTTGTCGTCGGGGGCGATGCCGTCGATGCCGAGGGCCCGTTCCCACAGCGCGGTGACCTGGCCCATCGGGTCGGTGGCGGCGGGGTTCACAGGCTGGGCCACTGCTACAGGGCCGGCGTCCGGCTGGGCGTCGTCGCGGACCGGTACCGGGCCGCCCGCCGGCACACCGCCGCGCGGCGGCGGGTCGATCCAGTGCCGCCGCCGCTCGAACGGGTAGCCCGGCAGCGGAACCCGGCGCGGTGGCCCGGCGCGGCGGCCGGTGAGCCGCCACACCGCGGCGGCCCGGTCGATGCCCAGCTCCCACAGCCGTCCCATGGCCGCGAGGAAGAACGCCTCGTCGCTCTGTTCGGCGTAGGCGTGCCGCAGCGCGGGCGTCACGGCGGCGTCGGGGCCGAGCACCTGGCGGGCGAGCTTGCTGAGCTGACCGCCGGGGCCCGCCTCCAGCAGCAGCGGCGCGTCGGCGTCCGCGCACAGGACCCGCACGCCGTCGGCGAAGCGCACCGGCTCGCGGCTGTGCCTGACCCAGTAGCCGGGGTCGGTGGCCTGCTCGGCGGTGATCCAGGTGCCGGTGACGTTGGAGACGTACGGGATCTGCGGGGCCTTCAGCGTCAGCCGGGCGACCAGGGCCCAGTACTCGTCGAGCACCGGGTCCAGCAGCGGCGTGTGGACGGCGGACGGGACGCGCAGCCGGTGGTGATCGACGCCGCGTTCGGCCAGCCGCCGCTCCAGCGCCACGACGGCCTCGGTGGTGCCGGACACCAGGCACGCCTCGGTGGAGTTGACGGCGGCGACGGCGACGTCCAGGCCGAGCAGCGGGGCCAGGGCGTCCGGCGCGAGGGCGACGCTGAGCGCGACGCCGCCGACCGAGGCGAACAGCCGCTCGCGTTCGGCGACCAGGGGCAGGACGTCCTCCAGCGCGAAGACCCCGGCCAGGCACGCGGCGGCGTACTCGCCCAGGCTGTGCCCGAGCAGGGCCACCGGGACCAGTCCGTGGCTCTCCAGCAGCTTGGCCAGCGCGTACTCCGTGGCGACCACCGCCGGGAACGCGGCGGGCCGCAGCCCGGTGGCGATCCCGTCGAGCCTTGCGGTGTGCTCCCCCGACCCCGCCGGGCGCGCGCCGGACTCGGGCGGGCCGTACAGGGCGGTCCGCAGGTCGTGCCCGAGCACCGGGCGCAGGATGCGCGCGCACTCGTCGATGACGTCGCGGAACACCGGTTCGTGCGCGTACAGGCCCGCGCCCATGCCGTCGTAGTGCGCGCCGCCGCCGGGCAGCAGCAGCGCGAGCGGGCGTTCGGCCGCCGGGACCGGGGGCGTGCGGGGGGCGGCGCGCAGCGCCCCGGCGGCCTCGCCAGGCTCGCGCACGACGAGGGTACGGCGGAGCGGGTGCGCCACCCGCCCGGCGGCGAGCGTGTGGGCGACGTCGGCCAGGTCGAGTTCGGGGTGGGCGTCGAGGTGGCCGGCCAGTTCCCGGCAGGCTTCGCCGAGCGCGGCCGGGGTGCGGGCGGACACCGCGAGCAGCGTGTCCGGCCTCTCTTCCACAAGCTGCGCGGGCCGGTCGGGGGGTTGTTCGAGGACGGCGTGGGCGTTGGTGCCGCCGATGCCGAAGGAGCTGACGGCGGCCCGCCGGGGACCCGGCACCCGCCAGGGCCCGGCCTCGGCCGCCGGGCGGAACGGCGCGTTCGCCCAGTCGAACAGCGGGGTCGGCCGGCTGTGGTGCAGGGTGGCGGGCACGACGCCGTGTTCCAGGGCCAGCACGGCCTTGATCAGCCCGGCGATCCCGGCCGCCGCGTCCAGGTGGCCGATGTTGGTCTTGACCGACCCGATCAGGCACTCCCCGCCGTGCCCGCCCGCCCGCTCGAAGGCGTCGCGCAGCGCGGTCAGCTCGATCGGGTCGCCCACGGGGGTGCCGGTGCCGTGCGCCTCGACGTACCCGATGGCGCCCGCCTCGACGCCCGCCTCGGCGAGCGCGGCGAGGATCACCTCGGTCTGGCCCCGGGCGCTTGGCGCGGTGAAACCGACCTTGCGCGAGCCGTCGTTGTTGACCGCCGTGCCGAGGATGACCGCGCGGATCGTGTCGCCGTCGGCCAGGGCGTCCTCCAGCCTGCGCAGCACCACGGCCCCGGCCCCGTCGCCCTGGCTCATCCCGGCGGCCCCGGCGTCGAAGGCCCGCACCCGCCCGTCGGGCGAGTAGGGGCCGTCCTTGACGTGCCGGTAGCCGAGCCTGGCCTGCGGGTTGAGCGCCACGCCCCCGGCCAGGGCGAGGTCACAGCGGTGCGCGAGCAGGTCCTGGCAGGCCAGGTGGACCGCGACCAGCGAGGTCGAGCAGGCGGTCTGCACGCTGATGCTGGGGCCGGTGAGCCCGAGCAGGTAGGAGACCCGGGTGGGCAGGGTGCCCGGGGAGTTGCCGGACAGCGCGGCCATCTGGTCCAGGGACCCCGGCTGCCCGGCGTACCAGGGGGCGAGGTTGGCGGTGTAGTACCGGCTCAGGCCCGCGCCCGCGTAGACGCCGACCGGGCCCGGATGGCGGGCCGGGACGTGGCCGCTGTCCTCGAAGGCGTGCTGGGCGACTTCGAGGAACACCCGCTGCTGGGGGTCGAGCAGCGCGGCCTCGGTGGGGCGGTAGCCGAAGTGGGCGGCGTCGAAGCGGTCGTGGCCGTCGATCTCGCGTACGACGCGGACATGGTACGGGTCGTCCAGGAGGGCCGGATCGCCGCCCGCGGCCAGGTACTCCTCGTCGTCCAGGACGGTGAGGCTGTCCCGCCCGGCGAGCAGGTTGTCCCAGAACGCCGCGGCCGTCGGCGCGCCCGGGAAGCGGGCGGCCAGGCCGATCACGGCGACGCTGAACTCGGTGTCCAGGGGCTGCGGGTCGCTCATGCGGGGGACGCTCCTTTGGGCGCGGCGGCCCGGCGGGCGGCGGCTCGGCCACGGGCGGCCCTGCGCCGCGCCACGCGCGCCGCCTCGCCGCCGTCGTCGGCTTCTGCTCGGTCCGGTGCGTTGTCCAGCAGGTGGGCGAGGTCGGCGACCGTCGGGTGCGCGAACAGGTCCACGACCCGTACCGGACGGCCCAGCTCGCGTTCCAGCGCGGCCTGGACCCGCAGGGTGAGCAGCGAGTGGCCGCCGAGGTCGAAGAAGTTGTCCCTGGCCCCCACCCGGGGGACGCCCAGCACGTCGGCCCACACCCGGGCCACCGTGCGTTCCAGTTCGTCGCGCGGGGCCAGGTAGGGGGCGCTGACCGGCACCCGGCCGGGCAGCGCGGCCAGCGCCGCGCGGTCCACCTTGCCCGAGGGCATCAGCGGGAACTCCGGCAGGACCTGCACCGAGTGCGGCACCCCGTACTCCGGCAGCCGCTCGGCCGCGAACGCCCGCACCTCGTCCTCGCCGGGCGGCGGCCCGCCGGGCCGGGCCAGGCAGTACGCGGCGAGGTGCCCGGCCCCCGGCGTGTCCTCGCGCAGCAGCACCACGGCCTGCCGTACGGCCGGATGGCGGCCCAGCACGGCCTCGATCTCGTCCAGCTCGATCCGGAACCCACGGATCTTGATCTGCCGGTCGGCCCGGCCGAGAAACTCGATCACCCCGTCGGGCCGGTAACGTCCCAGGTCACCGGTGGCGTAGAGGCGTCCGCCCGGCTCACCGCCGAACGGATCGGGGACGAACCGGTCGGCGGTGCGCCGCGAGTCGCCCAGATAGCCGCTCGCCACCTGGACCCCGCCGATGTGGATCTCCCCCGGCACCCCGGGCGGCACCGGGCGCAGGCCCGGCGCGAGCACGTGGACGCGGGTGTTGGGGTTGGGGCGGCCGATGGTGACGCCGGTCCTGCGGGTCTCGCCCCGGTAGACCTCGCAGCTCACGCCGATGGTGGCCTCGGCGGGGCCGTAGCCGTGGTACATGGTGCTGCCGGGCATCCGGGCGCGGAACCGCTCGAACAGCTCGGGGGTGAGCACTTCCCCGCCGCACCACACGTGGCGCAGGCTCGCGCGCGCCGCGGCGATGCCGGGGCGCTCCAGCATGGCGTCCAGCATGGTGGAGGTGACGTAGACGAAGTTCACCCGTTCGCGGGCGGTGACGGCGAGCAGGGCGTCGGGGTCCTTGTCGGCCCCGGGCGGGGCCAGGACGAGCCGGGCCCCGCAGGCCAGCGGCAGGAAGATCTCGTTGATCGCGATGTCGAACCCGAGCGGCGCCTTGTGCAGCACGCCGTCCCCGGGACGCAGGCCGAGCAGTTCGGCCTGCCAGGGCAGCCGGTTGCAGATCGCGGCATGCGTGATCATGGCCCCCTTGGGCCGCCCGGTGGACCCCGACGTGTAGATCACATAGGCCAGGTCCTCGGGAGCGGGGCCGCCGTACGGCTCCGCGTCGCCGTCGGCGGCCGGGACGATGGCCGCGGGGGGCGCGTCAGTGCCCGCGTCCGGGACGTCGTACGGGGCCGTGTCGTCGGCGGGGTCGAGTACGGGGGCGTTCCAGGGGGTGTCGCTCTGGGAGAGGATGGCGGCGGGGGCCGCGTCGGCGACGGCGTCGGCGATCCGGCGGGCCGGCCAGGACGGTTCGAGCGGCACGAAGGCCGCTCCCGCCTTCAGCACCGCGAGCAGGCCCACGATCAGGTGGGCCGAGCGGTCCAGGTGGACGCCCACCAGCGCGCCGGGCCCCGCGCCCGCCGCGGCGAGCCGCCCCGCGAGCCGGTCGGCCGCCGCGTTCAGCCGGGCGTACGTCCAGCGGTCCTCGCCCGCGACCAGGGCCTCCGCGTCGGGCCGCCGCCGCGCCTGCGCCTCGAACAGGCCGTGCAGGGTGGCCGGGGCGAGGAGTTCGGGGCGCGCGGTGGCGTTCCACTCGTACACGATCCGGTGCCACTCCTCGTCCGACAGCATCGGCAGGTCGTCCACCGGGCGGTCGGGTTCGGCGACGGCGGCGGCGAGCAGCCGGTCCAGGTGGCCGAGCAGCCGCGCGGCCGTGTCCGGCGTGTAAAGCTCGGTGCGGTACGTGGCCCCGAGTTCGGTGCCCGCGCCGGTGTCCACAGCCTCCACCGCGAGGTCGAAGCGGGCGGTGCCGTTGTGCACCGGCACCTCCTCGACCGTGACGCCGGGCAGGTCCAGCGCGCCGATGCCCGAGGCGCGGGCGGAGAACATGGTGTCGGCGAGCGGGGTGCGCCCGCCGCCGCGGTACGGCCGGACCTCCTCCACGACCCGGTCGAAGGGCGTGTCCTGGTGGGCGTAGCCGGCCAGGCACTCGGCGCGCGTCCGGCGCAGCAGTTCCCGGAACCCGGGGCGGCCCGAGGCGTCCACGCGGATGACGATGCTGTTGCCGAAGTTGCCGATCGCGGGCTGCGGCCCGGCCGCGTCGCGGTTGATCACGGGCGTGGCCACGGCCAGGTCGGTCTGCCCGGTGTAGCGGTGCAGCAGGGCGAGGTACCCGGTGAGCAGCGCCATGAAGGGGCTCGCCGACTCGGCGCGGGCCAGCGCGGCGAGCGCGGCGTCCGTGCCCGCGGTGAGCGGGCGGGCGACGCGCGCGCCGGCCTCGCCGGGCATCGACGGCCTTGGCAGGTCGGGCAGCGGCGCGGCGGACGGCGGGGCGGGGGTCAGCCGCTCCCGCCAGTACGCGAGGCCGTCGTCGCCGGGCCGTTCCCGGTGTTCCCGAGCGGCGTGGTCGCCGTACTGCGGTGCCGCCTCCAGCGTGGTCCCGGGGGCGCGGTACGCGGCGGACGCCTCGGCGAACAGCGGCTGCCAGCTCAGGTCGTCGCAGGCGATGTGGTGCAGCACGATCAGCAGCAGGTGCCGGTCGGGGGCGATCCGGTACAGGTGCAGCCGCAGCGGCGTCTCGGCGGCCAGGTCGAACGGCCGGGCCGCCGCGCGGCGGGCCCGTTCGGCGGCCTCGTCCCCGGCCGTGACGTCCTCCGAGGTGAAGGGGACCTCCGCCGGGGGCAGGACCCGCTGGACCGGGATGCCGTCCGGTCCGGTGCGGTAGACGGTGCGCAGGATCTCGTGCCGCGCGGCCACGGCCGTGAAGGCCGCCCGCAGCGCGGCCGGGTCGAGCGCGCCGGTCAGTTCGGCGGCGATGGGCAGGTTGTAGGCGGCGCTGCCGGGCCGGGCGTGCTGGTGAAACCACATGCGGTACTGCGCGGAGGACAGCGGCGTGGCGTCCGGGTCGCGCCCGGGGGCGGTGGTGTCCGATCGCGGCCCGGCCCCCTGCCGAGCGAGCAGGGCGCGCAGCAGTTCCATGCGGGGGTCGTCGGGGACGGGGGTCGGCGAGGTGTGTTCCGCGGTCATGACCGGTCCTCGGGGGAAGCGGGCTGGTACTGCTCTGCCGTATCGCCCAGCGCGGCGGTGACCTGGGCGTCGGTGAGCGCGGTGACCTGCTGGTACAGGCGGGCCACCAGGTCCAGGCGGCCGGGGGCGCTCTCCTCGCGGCGCATCGCCGCCGCCATCGCGGTGACGGTGAGCGTGCCGAACAGCGCGCGGGCGGTGAGGCGTTCGCCCTCGAAGATGCCGCGCAGCCGGGTCAGGAGCCGGGCGCCGAGCAGGGAGTCACCGCCGAGGGCGAAGAAGTCGTCGCCGGGCGCGATGCGGTCGCGGCCGAGCGCGGCGGCCCACTCCTCGGCCAGCAGGCGTTCCAGCGGCGGCAGGCCGGACGGGTCCGGTACGTCGGGGGCCTCGGGAGCCGGCTCGTCCGCGGCCAGGGCGGCGCGGTCGATCTTTCCGTGGGGCGTCAGCGGGAACGCCTCCACCCAGGCGAAGGACGCCGGGACCAGGTGTTCGGGCAGCCGCTCGCGCAGGAACGCGCGCAGTTCCCCGGCGTCCGGCTTCTCGTTTTCGGAGATCGGCCGTAGGTACGCGGCCAGCGCCCGGTGGCCCTTGCGGCCGGGGATCGGCAGGCCGGTGACGACGGCCCGATCGACGTCCGGGTGCGCGGCCAGCGCGGCCTCGACCTCGCCGGGCTCGATCCGCTGCCCGCGGACCTGGATCTGGAGGTCGGCCCGCCCGGCGAACTCCAGGTCGCCGTCCGGCAGGTAGCGGCCCAGGTCGCCGGTGCGGTAGAGGCGTTCGCCGCTGACCGGGTGGGTGACGAACGCCGCCGCGGTACGTTCCGGGTCGCCCAGGTAGCCACGGGCCAGGCCGACGCCCGAGACGTACATCTCGCCGGTGACCCCGTCGGGCCGGTCCCGCAGCCGCGCGTCGAGCAGGTGGTAGGCGGTGTTGGCGATCGGCCGGCCGTACGGGATGGACGGCCGGGCGTGGTCGGCGAGGTCGGCGTGGTCCACCGGGTGCCAGATGTTCCACAGGGTGGTCTCGGTCGGCCCGCCGACGCTCACCAGCCGGGTGTGCGGGGCGGCGGCGGCGAGGGCCCGCGCGGTCTCCGGCGGGATCCAGTCGCCGCCGGTGAAGGCCAGCCGCAGGCCGCTCAGCGCGGTGGCCGCCTCCGGGTGGTCCAGCAGCATCTCCAGCGTGGCGGGCACGGAGTTCCACAGGGTGACGCCATGGTCGCGCATGAGCCCGATCCAGTGGCCGGGGTCGCGTACGGCGTCGGCGTCCGGCAGGACGAGCGTGCCGCCCGCGCCGAGCACGCCCAGCAGGTCGAAGGCGGCCATGTCGTGGTGCGGCGCGGTCAGGCCGAGCACCACGTCGTCAGGGCCGATGCCGAAGGTCTCCACGGTCTCCCGCAGCGCGTTGACCATGCCGCGGTGCTCGGTCAGCACGCCCTTGGGCGTCCCGGTCGAGCCCGAGGTGAACAGCGCGTACAGCAGGTCGCCGGGCCGCGCCCGCAGGTCGCCGAGGTTGGGCGGGTCGGCCTCGGGCAGCGGGCCGTCCACCGCGATCGGCGTCACGCCCGGGGGCGGCGGCGGGAGCCGGTCGGCCGCACGGGTCAGGACCGTGCGCACGCCCGCGCGTACCAGCAGGTCACGGACGCGGGCGGGCGGCTGGGCCGGGTCGATCGGCAGGTAGGCCGCGCCGCCGAGCAGCGCGCCGTACACGGCGACGGCCTGTTCCGCGCTCTTCTCGATGAGCACGGCGACGATGGTGTCCGGCCCGGTGACCCGCGCGGCGACCGCCGCGCCGACCTTGGCGGACGCGGTCAGCAGTTCGCCGTAGGTGAGGGTACGGCCGGACGTGACGATCGCCGGGCGGTCCGGCCACCGGTGGGCGCGCTCGACGAAGGCGGCGTGCGCGGGGACCTCGGGCAGCGGGCGGGTGCGCCCCCGTACGGCGGCGCGGCGGGCCCGCTGGGCGGCGGGCAGCACGTCCAGGTCGGGCGTCGTCCACGCGTCGTCGTCCCGGAGCAGCCGGTCCAGCAGCCCGCGGAACGCCTCGAACATCGCGTCGGCCATCCCCGGCGGGAACAGCTCCTCGACGACGTCCCAGTTGTAGGCGAGCGCCCCCTGGCGTTCGTCGAGCTGCACGTCCAGGTAGACCTGCGGGGTCTGCGACACGCCGTACACCTGGGTCCAGCGGCGGTCCAGGGCGGTGCCCTCGGGGTCGGCCCAGGCCAGGGTGCTGGTGAGGACCACGGGCATCCGGGCGTGCTCCATGCCGCCGCGGACCCGGGCGAGTTCGCGCAGCATCCACGGGCCGGTGACCTCGGGGTGGCTGAGGTCCTCCCACAGCCGCCGCTGGATGCGCCCGGCCCGGTCGGCGAAGGTGTCGCGGGACCGGTTGTCCACCTCGACCAGCGAGAACGAGGCGAACTCCCCGACCAGCCGGTTCACCTGCGGGTGGATCGGTTCGCGGTTCATCCGGGGGACGTTCACGGTGAAGTGGGCGTCCTCGCTCCAGGCGGCCAGGATCTCGGCGAAGGCGGCGAGCAGCAGCGCGGACGGGGTGAGCCCGGCCGCGCGGGCGCGCGCCTTGAGCCCGTCCCAGCCGGCCCGGTCGAGTACCGCCGCGCGGCGCGCGAACCGGGGCGCGGCGATCGTCGCGGGGTCGGCGGTGAGCGGCAGCCGGGGGGCGGGCGGGAGTTCGGCGAGCCGCTTGCGCCAGTACTCCTCTGACCTGCGGTGGTCCTCGCCGCCCTGGCGGGCCGCGTCGGCGAGCACGTACTCCCGGAAGGACGTGGTCAGCTCGGGGAGCCGGGCGGCGGGGTCCTCGTAGAGCGCGGACAGTTCGCCGGACAGTACGTGCCAGCTCGCGAAGTCGCAGACCAGGCCGTCGAAACCGATGAAGACGCGGACCAGGTCATCGCGCAGCCGGGCCACGGTCACCTGGAACAGCGGCCACCGGTCGGGTGGCCCCACGGCGTGGGAGAGGCGGTCGCGCAGGGCGGCCAGTTCGCGGTCGCGGGCGGCCTCGTCGCGGTCGCGCAGGTCGATCAGGTCGGGGGTGAAGGGCGGGGTGTCCGGCAGTACCCGCTGGGTGACGGTGTCGGGGTCGATGACGGCGCGCAGCATGTCGTGCCGCTCGACGAGCAGCCGCCAGGCGGTGGCGAACCGGCCGACGTCCAGGTCGCCCTCGAACTCGAAGTAGGCGTGGGTGGTGACGTTGCCGAGCTCGAAGACGCCGCCCCGGCCCAGCAGGTACGCCCGCTGGGTGTCGGTCAGCGGGAACGGCTCATGGCGTGGGTCGGCCGCCAGGGGGCGGCTCGCACCGCCGCCGGGCCTTTCCCGGCCGGGGCCGGCGGGCGTTTCCCGGCCGGGGCCGGTGGGCCTTTCCCGGCCGGGGCCGGTGGGCCTTTCCTGGCCGGGGCCGGCGGGCCTTTCCCGGCCGGGGCCGGCGGGCCTTTCCCGGCCGGGGCCGGCGGGCCTTTCCCGGCCGGGGCCGGCGGGCCTTTCCTGGCCGGGGCCGGTGGGCGTTTCCTGGCCGGGGTCGGCGGCGGGCATCCGGTCGCGGGGGTCGGTGGGGGTCATTCGTGGCCTCGCCGGGTGCTGGGGCGGGGGTCCGGCCAGGCTTCGGCGATGTGGTCCAGGCACGCGTCCCGGGTGCCGGTGACGCCGGTGGCCCGCCAGCCGGGGGGCGGCTCGCGTCCGGCCTCCCACACCGAGTGCTCGCCCGCGTCATTGACCACGACGGCCCAGGAGCCGGCAGGCACGGCGGCCCAGGAGCCGGCGGGCACGGCCGTCACGCGGGCCCGGCCGGTGTGGAACGGACAGCGTTCGCCGGACGCGGTGTTGTCGTGGTTGTCGTCTTCGAGGAAGTACTGGCGCCACTCGCGGTTGTCGTCGTGCCCGTACACGCCCAGGTGGGGCGAGGGTTCGACCGTGTCGTACGCCCGGAGGCGCCTGCGGATGGTCCGTCGGGAGGTCGCGCCGCGCGGTGTGTCGGCCTCCAGTCCCTCGAAGACCCAGCGCGGCTGGAACGTGATCATGAACTGGTCCGCGTGCCGGCTGCGCCGCCGGTCGTGCGCCGGGGTGTTGCAGACGACGAAGATCGGCACCCCGCCAAAGGAGAACTCCCACATCGGGTCATCGGGGTCGGTGGGCACGTCCTCGGGCCACGGCTGGGCGTCCTTGGCGGCCAGGTAGCTCAGTACCGCCCAGAACCGCTCCCGGTACGCGGCGAGCGGCAGCGGCTCGGCCTCGGGCCGGAAGAACACCACCAGCGAGGTGTCCTTGCCCAGCCCGCGATACACCTCCAGGTACCGGCGCAGCAGGTCCGGCAGGGCGGACCAGTCGTCCTGCCGGTCGGTGCCGTCCACATAGCCGATCCGCAGGGTCCGCTTGCGGGCGGCCCCGACGCCGAAGATGCACGGGAAGGGCTCAGTGTCGGAGAGGATCGATTTCAGAAACTCCTCGGCGACCGGCGCACCCCATTTCGGGATCTCGCCGATGGTCAGCTCCGCGGCATTCCGCGGGACGGTCGTGGCGGCTGTTCTCTTCCTGTTCTCGGGCATGCGTGTACTCACTCCGTTCCACTGGGAGAAAGACCGAGAAAGAGAGCGAGTCAGTCGGTGACGAATTCCTGGAACATTTCTTCAGGAATGATCGGCTGATGATAGACGCAGGTTCCCGAAAGGACCACTGACCCGTGCAGGCGAGACGTCGGAATGAGCAGTTTGTCGCCTTCGGCGAGCGCGATGCGGTGCGTGACGTTGTTCCAGAAGTGCATCTGGCCGCTTTCGATCATCACCAGGCGGTGTTCGTCGTGGACGTGCGTCGTCGAGGTCTCCTCGTGGGTTTCCACGAAGGTGTCCAGATCGACCTCGATCTTCTCGGTCAGGAGTTTGTGCTGGATGCCTTCGGCGGCGGTCTTGTAGTCCTCGATGCGGTCCGCCCAGACGAGCTGCTCGGTGAGGTCGCCGTCCCACTGGCCGGCGAGGCGCGCGGCGTCGGCGAAGCCCCGGTGGAAGCCGGTGACCACGCCGCCGCCGAAGAGGGCGGGCAGCGGGCCGAGCAGCCGGTCCACCAGGCCGGCCGCGTCCTCGGGGCTGATCCGGCCGAGGCCGCGCAGGTAGGCCGGGGACAGGCCGAGGGCGTCGCGCAGCGCGTCGGCCAGCGGTTCGGCCGAGGCGGCCTGGTCCACCAGGAAGTGGGCGACCGCGCCCAGGAACTCGGGCAGCCGGTCGCCGGACAGCGACAGGCCGAGCAGGTGGTTGCCGCGGGCCAGCGAACTCCCCAGGGAGAACTGCCAGTACGCGGCGGGCGAGCTGGTCAGTCCCGCGCCCTGGAACATGGCCTGGTAGTCGCCGGCGGCGGCGGTCCAGCGCCGCCAGATCTCACCCAGCCAAGGGCGGAGCCCGGGGTGGGACAGAGTGGTCTCGGCGAGCGCGCCGCGGCCGATGGCCGTGTAGGCGGCCGGCAGGAACACCCCGGTCTGGATGAGCAGGAAGGTGGCCGCGCTGTGCGCGTCCTTGCGTCCGGCGGCGATCGCGTACGCCTCGCGCGGCTCGGCGTTGCGCCGCTCGCAGTACCGCCGGACCACGTCCTTGACCGCCTCGACGGTGGGTTCCGGCAGGTCGTCGCGGCCTTCGGCGAGGAAGCCGAACAGGTGGTTCTCCAGGATGGGCCGTGCCAGTGTGCCGAGCAGCCGGTTCTCGAAGGAGTTGAAGCGCTCACCGTCGGTGGCTGCGGCCGGGTCGGCCCGTGGCGGCAGGATGGTCTGCTCGGCGTCGTAGACGTTGCGCAGCATCCGGTGGCCGAGCAGGCCGCTCAGCAGGAGCTGGCGTTCGGCGGGCAGAACGGAGGCGTAATCCAGCCAGGCCAGGTCGGCTGGTCGCACCGGGCGGCGGAAGGGGTTGTCCGGGGTGGTCAGCTCTTCCGCGGTCGCCGCGCGGAACGCCTCGTTGGCGGCGTACGCCTTCAGCACGGCGTTGGGGTCGGCGGTGAGATCGCCGAGAAGGGCCGCGACGGAATGGGCGGCGGGCTGTGAGTCAGGCTGAGGGGCAGGCGATTCTGACATGACCATGACAGGGCCTCACTGACGTTGGAGCCTGAGGATCTGAGGACAGGGACGTGTGCGTTGCCTGAATAAGGGGTCCGAATGCGAATTCCGGGGAAACCGGAGTCGCCCCGGCCGGAAACGCCATATGGACGGCCACGCGAGCATGACCGGAGAATGCCGTCTCGCCACACCTGCCGTATGCGAGAGAACAACGGGGCTCACAGAATCCCGGCTCGGCGAATCCCCACTGTTATAGCGGCACGGGAAGATCGGCTCAGCAAATGGCCAATCACCGCCTGGAGCATAGGCACACTCCGGCAGGGCGCGCAAGCCCCCCGAAAGCTCCGGCGGGACGTGCTCATTCGCCGCCGGGAAAAGAGAATCATGCGCTGCGTGGCCGAGCCGCACCGGACCGATTACATTGGGCTACTTTTGTCAACCAAAGGAAAGCAGGCCGCGATCCCGTCGAGCACCACTTCAATCTTGCGGTGGAACCAGTCTTCCGGGCGGCCGGAGATCACCCGCTCGAAGGCGTCGACCACCTGCTCCGGGGCCTCGCCGCGCACGTCGTCGAGCATGCCCCGGCGCAGCATCGCGGTCTCCTCCACGGCCGTGGCCGGCTCGTCCGCGCGCTGTCCGGCCAGGAAGTAGAGCAGCACCTGTTCGTTGACCAGGTCCTGGGCGAGCACGGCGGTCTCGGCGTCCATGCCGGCCTCCACGAGGGCGGCGGCGGCCCTGGCCCCCTGCCGGGAGAACTCCACCAGGCCCCCGCGCATGGCGGCGACGTGCAGCGCCAGGCCGGGGTGATCGGTGAACATCCGGAACGTGGTCCCGGCCAGCGCGCGCAGGTACGCCCGCCATCCGGCCCGGGCCGCGGGCCAGTCCATCCCTGCCACGACCCGGTCCGCGGCGGCGGCCAGCAGCGCCTCCTTGTGCGGAAAGTAACGGTAGAGGGTGGAGTGCTTGACCCCGAGCCGCCGGGCCACGGCGCTCATGCTCAACTCCTCGAACCCCACCTCGACGGCCGCCTCCACGATGGACTCACGCCCGACCTGAGGAGGGCGGCCGAGCTTGGGACCACGGAGCCGGGCGCTCAGTCCGGCATTCGGTCGCTGGGGATCGAGACTGGCCATATGAACATTGTCACCGGCCGCACGACCTCCGGGTAACCGCCCCGACCTGCTCGGGGCGCTCCTCGGCACATTAGTTACATGTCGTCACTAAAAAGTTAGGGTAGGCATGCTTAAGTCGTGTTATGGTGAGCGTGATTGACGCCACACCTGCCGTGGCGCGCTGCTCGTGAAACCTGGAAGTGCTCCATCCGAAGCGTTCGGCACGGAAGCGCTTCACGCCGGTCGGTTCCCGGACCCCCGACCGCCTGAAGCGGCATCGATCAGGAGGGGATCTGTGCGGCACGTCGGCCCTGCCACGCTTTCCATGATCCGCCCCCACCCGGGCAACCCACCCGACCCCCACCCACCCTGATGGGGGTCAGCCCAGTATCAACAGCCGTTGATCGGTCAGCTCGGTGAGGCGGCACCCCAATGACCTTCGCTTCACTCAGCCGTCTTCTTCCCTGGACGTGACCGTGCCGCTCCCCGGCAGGTCACAAGACCGTGAACACGGGCAGGTAAGGCGGCGACCCCGCGACCAAAGATCCCCAGCCCGTACGCCGGAAAGGGCGCCCGAAGACATCCTGGCGGCATTGCTCCCCGATGATGCCGGAGGTTTCTTGCGCGAGTACCGCAGCGTGACGGCCGAGGCGATGGAGGCGCACGGCGCGCGCAACAGGTCAACGCCGCGAGAAGGCGGTGCGGGCGGGTACACGGGTACACGGCCACCGGCAAACGACGCGGCGGCCTGAAAGGGAGTCCCCCTGGCGATGTTCGCCATTTGTTCGCGGACAAGATCCGCAAAACGGCGAGGGGAGGCCCGCCGTAGGCGCTACAGCGCCAGGAAGGCGGACACTCCCATGTCGGCGCTCACAACCCGGGCGGCTTCGGCCGCGGCGGCGTTGAGCGACCGGATCGCGTCGCGCTGCGGGGCCGGCGCGACGACCGTACGCAGCGGACGCTCACCAGCGGGCGACTCGACCACGGCGACGATCGCGTCAGAGCCCGCACGGGGATCTGCCGGCGCCTGCGTCTGAAGCTTGGACAACTCGGCGACGAAGCCGCCGAACCCCTCCGCGTAGGCCCCCATCCGCGCCGCGTCGGCCGGCATGACGGCGTTGACGCCGATGTTGGTGGGATACGGGGCCGCGTCGATGATCACCGACTCGACGCCGAAGGGCGCCAGTTCGTGGTGCCACGCCTCGGTCAGGGCGGCGAGCGCGGCCTTGCTCGCCGCGTACAGCCCGGAGTACGGGACCGTGATCCGGCTCGAAGTCGAGCCGACCTGGATCAGCACGCCGCCACCTTGCCGGCGCAGCCACGGCAGCGCGGCCCGGCTCACCCGCAGCGCGCCGAAGACGTTCACATCGAATTGGCGCTGCGCCTCCTCGGCCGTGAATGCCTCGACCGGCCCCGGGAAGATCACGCCCGCGTTGTTCACCACCGCGTCGATTCGTCCGGCCGCGTCGATCACGGCGGCGACCGCGCGGTCGGCGGACGACTGATCGATCACGTCGAGCTCGACGACCCGCAGGTCGATCGCCTCGGCCACGGCGAGCGCGGCCAGCTCCGCGGCGGCCTTCGCGTTGCGCCCGCCGATGTCGCGGAGCCCGGCGAAGACCTGATGGCCCCGCCGCGCCAGTGTTTCCACGGTCAAACGGCCGAAGCCCGAACTGGCACCGGTGACCAGGGCAACCGTCATGGTGTCTCCTCGCTGAAAAAATGGGGTGGCACCCCGTTTCTGTCACCGTACGATATGGGGTGGCACCCCGGTTGGCAACCGAAAGTGGGGTGCCACCCCATTTCGCGAAGGGACCCTGCGTGGCACCGGAACGGCCGAGACGGGCAGACGCGCGGCGCAACTACGACCGGATCGTGGCCGCGGCCGAGGCCGAGATCGCCCGGCACGGCGCGGACGCGTCACTGGAGGAGATCGCCCGCCGGGCGGGCGTCGGCTCGGCGACCCTGCACCGGCACTTCCCTTCGCGACAGGCGCTGCTCGAAGCGGTCTTCCACGACCGGGTCGAGGTACTGTGCGCACAGGCCCGGGAGATGCGCGAAAGGCCGGACGCGGCGGACGCCCTCTCAGAGTGGCTGCAAGCGGTCGCGGTCTACGGCGCGACCACGCGGGGCCTGGCCCGTTCACTGCTCGGCGGCTGGCGCGAAACGGACCCGCCCCCAGGCAGCACCTGCGAGGCGATGCTGGTCGACGCGGGCGCCGAACTCCTGCTCCGCGCCACCGACGCCGAAGCGGTGCGCCCTGACGTGTCGATCATCGACCTGCTGACGCTGGTCAACGCGATATCCCTGGCCACCGAGGGCACCCCCAACGCAGCCGACGAGGCCGCCCGCCTGCTCCGCCTCACCATCGAAGGCGTCCGAACGCCAGGCCCCTGATCCCGTACGCGGTCCCCCTCGTCTGCGTACGAGCCGATGCCGGCGGGGTTCTAGCGGCGGCGGGGCCTGAAAGGCGTGGCCCTCGCTGCGCTCGGACGTTCTTTTGTGTCGGGCTTCGCCCGACCTCGGTGTTGCTCGTGTGCCGCCGCACTCCTTTAGCTACTTTTGAATATGACCAATTATTGACAGTTTGGGCGCATCGTGGTCACCCTGCTCGTCCTCGGCGCTTGTTCTCGGAAGTCGTTCCTGGGGCTTGTGACCTGGCCCGGACCGAAGTCACCACCGGAGCGTACTTCCGAGAAGACGTCGTTCTCAGAAGTACGTGCGGTCCGGCCCGTCGCCGTCACTGACGGTGTGCCGGAGCCAGGCGTGGATGGTCTGAATCGACTCGGGGGTCAGGTCGCTGTCGTGCGCGTCGGCCGGGTCGATCCAGCGGTGGGCGGTGTGCTCGCCGGACAGGGTGACGGCGCGGTCGGGCGCGGGCACGGCGAAGGTGAGCTGGCGGGCGGCGCGGCCGGAGCCGCTGGTGTAGTCGAAGCCGGCGGCGAAACCAGGATCGATGGTCAGCGGGTGGCGCCAGCCGATCTCTTCGGCCAGTTCGCGCCCGAGCGCCTCCAGAAGGTCCTCACCAGGTTCGACGCCGCCGGAGGGAAGTTCCTCGATGCCGCCCATGAAGTCGCCGGTGGTGCGGCGGAGGATCAGGACCTGGCCGCCGGAGTGTACGACGGCACCGACCACGAGCTTGTCGATCCCGTCGCGGCCAGCGTCGTCGATGAGCTGCTGCAGGTGGGTCACCTGGCCAGCCTAGCCGCGTCCAGGCCGGTCAGGGCCTGCTTCAGGGCGGTGGTGACGGCCACGGCGTAGGTACGGCCGGCCTCGTCGTCCAGGGCGGGCAGGTCCACCCGCACCGCGCAGGCGGCAAGGCGGTCGCTGATCGGGAAGCCGGTCCGGAGAGCTGCCGCCTGGTACTCGGTCACCGGGGACAGTGGTCTGGTGAAGGCCGGGTAGGTGTGCAGGGGCCGCATCGCGTCGCACGTCTCGAACGCCTGACACCCTGCGGTGGTGAGCGCCTGAAGTAGCTCGTCGCGGGTGAAACCGGCACGGGCGGCGTCGATGGCGAAGACGAAGGCGTAGAAGGTGGCAGTGTGACGGGGGCCGGTCGGGGTGAGCACGGTGATGCCGGGCCGATCGGCCAGAATCTCCTCGAACCGGACGGCGTGGTGCCGACGGACAGCCAGCCAGTCATCCAGGCGGTTCAGGTAGATCTCGGCCATGGCCAGGCCGAGGGGATGGGCGCGGTATTTGAGGCCGAGCCCGGTCTCGGCGTAGCGGTACAGCTCCGAGTCGGGGCGGACCTCGGCCAGGGCTCGTTTGTTGAAGTGCCCGAGCAGTGTCGCGCGTTCGTAGAGCTCGCGGTGCGGCGTGGTGAGGATGCCGCCCTCGCCGGCGGTGATGGTCTTCTTGCCCTGCAGACTCCAGCAGGCGGCGTCGGCGAGTTCGCCGACGGACAGGCCGTCGCGCATCGCGCCGTGGGCGTGCGAGCAGTCCTCGATCAGGGCCAGGCCGCGGTTGTCGCACCAGACTCGCATGGCGCGCATGTCCTGTGGATGGCCCCACATGTGGGTGATGACGACCACGCGGGTGGCCGGGGTGATCAGGTCGGCGGCGCGCTCCAGGTCGAGGGCGCCGTCAGGGGTGACGTCGGCCGGTACCGGGGTGACGCCGAGCTGCAGCAGCGGGGTGGCGGTGGCGAAGAAGGTGTAGTCCTGCACGATCGCCTCGTCGCCTGGGCCGAGGCCGAGGGCGTAGTAGGCGGAGTGCAGGGCGGCGGTGCCGGAGGAGGTGAGCAGGGCGTGCCGAGCGTGGTGGCGGGCGGCGAAGGCGTCCTCGACACGGGCGATGATGCCGGAGCGGTCGTAGATGGAGGTGGTGACCTCCAACTGGGCCAGGATCGCGGCGCGCACCTCGTCATCGATAGGGGGCCAGGTCAGGCTGGTCATGATGCCTCCTCCAGGGCAGGGTGGGCGGTCGGGATCGCGGGCACGGGTGCGGGGGCCTGGTGATGCAGGCTGGCGTAGGCAGCCTGCATCAGGGCCACCGCGCCCAGCCCGATCCGAGCCTCGGCCGTGGCGGCGGCTGAGTCGTGGAGCGTGCGGGCGTGGTGGCGCAGCATCGCCGCCTTGGCGTCGTCGTCGGCGTCGGCGGTAATGGTGTGGGTCAGGCCGACATGTTCGCTGACGTGGATGCGGGCCCGCCGACCGCTGATGGTGATGCGGCCGTGCTCGGCGACCAGGTCCACCTCGTCGGCCGGGTCGTCGCAGCGGGACAGCTCGACGCTGCCGCGGCAGCCGCCACCGTGGGTGAGCAGCAGGTGGGCGCGTTCTTCGACCCGCACCTGTGGGCGGTGCGCGGGAGGTTCGGCGGTCTGGGCGTAGACGGTAGCCGCGTCAGGAACGAGCCGGGCGATCAGGTCGAAGGCGTGGTAGCCCAGGTCGCAGACGGCGCCGCCGCCGGAGCGGATCGGGCAAGCCCTCCACGTGTGGGCGTAGTCGCCGGTGGCGCGCAGTATGCGGATCCGGTACGACAGCAGCCGCCCCCAGGTCGGCAGCAGAGCAGTGGCCAGGCGCATCAGCTGGGCGTGCGGGCGGTGGGCCAGCACCCGTACGCCCGGCGCGGGCAGGGTGGCCAGTTCGCGGGCGTCGGCGAGGGACAGCGCGTACGGCTTCTCCTTCCACACCACCACCCCGGCGGCGGCCACGGCCAGGGCAGCGCGCTGGTGGGTGTCGTGCGGACCGGCTACCACGGCGATGTCGTACGCGGCGACGCTCAGCGCTTTGTCGAGGTCGGCGTACACCGTGACGTTGGCGGGCAGCAGCCCGGCCCGGACCAGTTCGGCGACCCGGGCAGTGGTGGCGGGATCCGGGTCGACGACGGCGGCCGGTCGCAGGGGGATGTGCGCAGTAGCCAGCGCGGGCAGCAGCGCGGTCGCGGTGCGGTTGCCCAGCCCGACCAGCAGCAGGCGGTGGGGAGGGACGGTCATGGCGGTCACGAGCGGGTTCTCCTTGTCGTCGGCGGGCTCTACTGCGGGAGCCGTCTGCGTCTAATACGCCGTATCCGCCCAGGCCAGGGCTAGGGTGGCTGGCATAGCACGCAAGGGGTTTGCGTGTTATGCAAAGCGGCTGGCCACAGCGTGTCGCGGCGGTTACGGTGAGGAGTGAGGCTATGCCTCCAGCAGTGGAGGAATCACCGGATGAGCGCGCCTTCGACCCATCGCCCGGCCGGAACCACCGGTCGGGGCCATGGCACGATCGTCCGAAAGGCCCGGCAGGCGGCAGGGCTCACGCTGGCCGAGCTCGGCGTCCGCACCGGATATTCGGCCTCGCAGGTCTCCCGCTATGAGAGAGGCCTGGCTCCGCTCACCGACCTGCTGGTGCTGCGCCGCTTCGCCGCCGCGCTGAACATCGCCCCGCATGCCTTTGGATTGACGCCCGAGGCCGCCTGCACAACCCCCGTGCCGCTCGTCCCGGCAGCCGCGCCGCGCTGTGGAGCTTGGGTCGATAGCGTGGCCCATGGGCATCAGAAGGGAGGATGAGCCGATGCGGCGACGGCAGCTTCTGACGAGCCTGACCCTCACGGCCGCGGCCACCGCCGGGCCCCCGCTGGTGCGCCCTGGTGAGCCCGCCGACGAAGCCGACGCCGGTGGCCTGCTGATCGATCGGGTCCGCGACGCCATGCTGGGTCTCGGCCCCGCACCCGCCGACGTGTCTGCCGAGCATCTTCAGCTCGCGCTGTCCGCCGCGCACACCGACTTCCACAGCTGCCGCTATCTCCGCCTGGCCGACAGGTTGCCGCTGCTGCTGGCCACCGCGCACGCCACCGCCGACGGTACGACCGGCAGCGCCGCGCTGCTGGCCGAGGTCTACACCCTGATCACCCGCATGCTGGTCAAACTCGATGACCAGCAGCTCGGCTGGATGGCCGCCGACCGGGCGCGCGTGCTGGCCGCTGGCGCGGAGCGGCCCCTGCTGGTGGCCGAGGCCGCCCGCCAGATGGCCGTGCTCGCCCGCAAGGCCGGTTGGCACGAGCAGGCCATGACGATCGCGCTGAATGCCGCCGACCACCCCGCCCTTACGGACGCCACTGACCTCCGATACGCCGCTGAACGCGGGCTGCTGCTGCAATCGGCGGCCTACACCGCCGCCCGCGCCGGTGACGCCGCTGGGATGCGCGAACTCACCGGCCAGGCGGCCGCCATCGCCGCCCGTCTCGCCGCGGGTCCGCTGCTGCTGCGCGACCACGGCGGCGGCTTCACCCCGGCCACCGTCCAGCTCCACCGCATCTCCGCCGAATACGCCGCCGGTGATGTCGGTGCCGCGATCGCCGCCGCGCGCCAGCTCCGCCCGGCCGGCCTGCCCACCATTGAACGGCGCGCCCGCTACTACACCGACCTGGCCCGCGCCCACCACCTGGCCGGCTGCCGGGATCAATGCCTGGCCGCCCTGCTGGCCGCCGAACGCCATGCACCGCAGGAGACTCATGCCCGCCCGGCCGTGCGCGACCTCGTCCAGTCCCTGCTGATCACCGGTCGTACCAGCCCGCCGCTGCGCGGCCTGGCCCTGCGCTGCGGCATCACCTGAAGGGCTTGGCCTGGCTTGCCGGTTCGAGTGTTCGCGGACATGGCCGTGTACGCCACGGCCTTGTCCGCCATCTCTGCGGGAGTTCCACGCCGCAGCGCAAGGACTCGGCGACCTGCCGCTCGTGCTGCGGGCCCCTTCGGCTTGCGCCGCCGGCAGCAGGGTCTCCAGCGCGGTGGCGACCAGCGGAGCCTCTGCGCACCCCCGCATGCGTGTCGGCCAGCAGGACCATCAGCTGGTTGGACAGCCGCTGGGCCTGCACCCGCAGGAGCACCACCTGCGCCGCCTCCTCGCCTTCGTCGACGACCTCGTCCCCGACGAAGACGCCCTGGTTCCTGCGGCTCAGTGAGCCGACCTCACCTATCCCCGTATCAATCGCGTCCCTGCTCCTGGCTCATTTCGGGGACCACGACAACGTGAAACACCGTCCTCCCAGGAACACACGGCACACGAGCAACGCCAACGTCGGGCGAAGCCCGACACCAGGAAGAACGTCCGAGCGAAGCGAGGGCCACGCCCTTCAGGCCCACACGCCGTTCCGGCCGTCGGCAGAATCCCTTCCACCAGCGGCCGGATTGCCGACGGGGCGGCGGCATGCGCGCCTGCTTTACAAGGCCCACACCTCAACCACATGGCACACGAGGAACACCGACGTCGGGCGAAGCCCGACGGCAGGAAGGGCGTCCGAGCGAAGCGAGGGCCGTGCCCTTTGGGGGCCTTGAGGGGGACGCGTCCGGCCGGACGGGGCTATTTGACCGACTTCAGGGAGGGGGACAGTTGGTTCAGGAGCCAGGGGATGCCGAGGATCGAGGGGTTGCGGAGTTCGGTGATGGTCGCGTTGTCGACCGGTACGTACACACCTGTGGACTTGACCTTGGCGAAGGCAGGCCCCTTCTCCAGAGTGTCCCGTACCTGCGGTGACGTGAACCCGATCACCGTGAGGTCGGAGGCCAGGCGGTCCGCCTGCTCCGGGCTGAGCCGCCCCGGCTGGGTCTGGCTGGCCGTCTTCTCGTTGCCCTTCAGGGACGCCGTCACCTCCATCCCCAGCGACTGCATGAACCGCACCGCGAAGTCCCCCGGAGCCGAGATGGTGGCGATGGTGTCCGCCGCGTACGCGTAGGAGACGGAGAAGGTCTTGCCCTTGAGGTTGGGGTGGGCGTCCGCCACGGCCTGGATCTTGCCCTCGGTCTCGGCGACGGCGCGGCCGGCGGCGTCGCCCAGGCCGAGTACCGTGCCGACCTGCCCCTGACGGCTCTGCCAGGAGTCTTCGGCCGCGGACTTGCCCGGTGCCAGCGTGGGCGCGATCTGGCTGAGCCTGGTGTAGTGCTTGGCGATGGCGTAGTCGCCGGTCGCGAGGATCAGGTCCGGCCGCAGGGCCGCGATCTCCTCGAAGGAGATGTCCGGGGCGGCGTTGAACAGCTTGGTGCCGGGGGTCAGCTTGCCGGTGAGCCAGGGACTGACACCCGCCTTGTCACCGAACGGGTCTTTCGGCGCGCCCACGGGCGTGACGCCGATCGACAGGGCCGCGTCGAGGTCCATCGCGCTGAGGGCGACCACGCGTTGTGGCGCCGCCTGCACCGTGGTCTCGCCCAGGGAGTGCTTGACCTTCACCGGGAACGCCCCGGCCTGCGCGGAAGCGGAGGATGAGGCAGCAGCAGGAGCGGACCCCTTCGTCGCATCCGCCGCCCCGCCACCGGTACCACCGCACGCGGTGAGCGCGAGGCACAGCAAACCGGTGGCTAACAGCGCGCCGCCACCGAAGCCCTTTGACCCGGACCGTCGTGTCATTTCGTCCGCCCCTCCATGATCTGCATTGCCAGGCAATTTTACGACGCACTGTAATTAATAGGCAAGGCTTACCTAATTTCGCCGCCGACGAGTGAGCAGCCAGGCCAGGTACGCCCCGCCCGTCAGCCCCGTGGCCAGCCCCGCGGGCACCTCGATCGACGGCACCACCCACTGGACCGCCACGTCGGCCCCTTGGAGCAGCAGCGCGCCGGTGAGCGCCGACGCGCCGATGCCCGGCCCCGGGTCCCGGGTGAGCAGCCGGGCGACCTGCGGGGCGGCCAGCGCCACGAAGGTGATCGGCCCCGCCGAGGCCGTCGCCACACCGACCAGCGCGACCCCGGTGAGCAGGGCCAACGCGCGGGTGCGGGTGGGCGAGACCCCGAGCGCCTGGGCGGTCTCGTCGCCGAGCCCGATCAGGCCGATGCGCCGGCTCTGCGCCATCGCGGCCGGAACCAGTACGGCCAGGCTCACCGCGACCGGGACGACGTGCTCCCAGCCCCGGCCGTTGAGCGTGCCGGTGAGCCAGAGTTGCGCGCTTTCGGCGTCCTCCAAACGGGCGCGGGTGAGCAGCCAGGCGTTGAAGGAGTACGCCATCGCCGAGACGCCGATGCCGACGACGATCACACGGTTGCCGTGCAGGCCGTCCCGCCGGCACACCGCGTACACGATGAGCGCGGTCAGCGAGCCGCCGGCGAAGGCGGCCAGCGAGGTCTCCAGCGGGCCGCCCCGCCACCACAGCAGGAACAGCAGCGCGCCGGTCGCCGCGCCGTTGCCGAAGCCCACGATGTCGGGGCTGCCGAGCGGGTTGCGGGTCACCGACTGGAAGAGCGCCCCGGAGACGCCGAGGGCGGCGCCGACGAGCAGGCCGTCCAGTCCGCGCGGGACCCGTAGTTCCATGATGATGAAGCGCTGACCGGCGTCGCCCCCGCCCGCGAGGACGCGTACCACGTCGGCGAGCGGCACCGCCAGGTCGCCCGTGGCGCAGCCGATGGCGAAGGTGAGCGCCGAGGCCGCGGCCAGGGCCAGGCCGACGACCAGCCGCCGCGGGTTCAGCCGGAGCGAGACCGTTCCGGCGCGTAGCGCGACGTCGCCGCGCGGCCCGGCGGCCATCCATCCGCGCTGCGCGTGCCGCAGCCTGGGCGACGCCGTCATGGCCGCCCCTGCCCGGCCCGCCGACTCACGATCACAAACCTGCACACGCCAAAGGCCACGGCCGCCCACCCACCACACCACGCGGAACACCGCCACGCCGGGGGCGTCATGGCCGGCGCAGCCGGGCGCGGCGGCTGAGGATCATGAGGGCGGGTGCGCCGAGGAACGCGGTGACGATGCCGACCTCCAGTTCGGCGGGGCGGGCCGACCAGCGTCCGAGGACGTCGGCGGAGAGCAGCAGCAGCGCGCCGAGCGCGGCGGAGTAGCCGAACGTACGGGCGTGCGCGAAGCCGCCGAGGGCGCGGGCCAGATGGGGTACGGCCAGGCCCACGAACGCGATCGGGCCGACGGCCGCGGTCACCGCCCCGCACAGCAGGGTGACGGCGAGCGCGCCGGACAGCCGGGTCATGCCGACCCGCGCGCCGAGCGCGGCGGCGCCGTCCTCGCCGATGGCCATGGCGTCCAGCGGCCGGGTGACCGCCGCGGCCAGCAGCGCGCCCGCGCCGAGGAACGGCAGGACCTGCCAGAGTACGGTGGCGTCGCGCCCGGCCAGCGAGCCGACCGTCCAGAACCGGAACGCGTCGAACACGTCCGGCCGGATGAGCAGGACCGCCGAGGTGAGCGCGGTGAGCGCGGCGGCCACGGCCATCCCGGCGAGCACCAGCCGGGTGGGGGTCGCGCCGCCGGGCCCGGCCGCGCCGAGCAGGTGGACCAGGCCCGCCACCGCCGCGGCACCGATCAGCGCGAACCAGACATAGCCCGTGAACGTCTGCAAACCAGCGAAGCCGATGGCGACCACGACGGCGGCCGAGGCCCCGGCGTTGACGCCCAGGATGCCGGGATCGGCGAGCGGGTTGCGGGTCAGGGACTGCATCAGCGCCCCGGCGAGGCCAAGCGCCGCCCCGGCCACCAGGCCCAGCCCAGTGCGCGGCAGCCGCGACTCGCGGATCAGCCGCTCGTCGGGCGTGCCGTGCGGGTCGAACAGCGCGTCCAGGACCGTGCCTGCGGCGACCGGCCTGGCCCCGACCGCGACGGACGCCAGCGCGACCACCAGCAGCGTCACCAGGAGGACGAGCACCACCAGAGCCGTCGCCCCACGCCCGCGCCCCACCTGGCGGGCCTCGCTCGGCCCTGCCCGCTCCCGGTGCTCCACGCCGACCGCACCCATGCCCCTCCCTCAAATTGCTAAGGTAAGGCTAACCTATAAGTGACAGGTTGTTACAATAGCCTGTGCGGCTTTTCGGCCTGCCGCACGAGGAGGGGCAAGTGAGCACGAGCACCGTGCGGTGTCAGGCGATCGGATCGCTGTTACGCCCGGGCCATCTGGTGTCGGCCCGAGCGGAGTTCAAGGCCGGGCGGATCACCCCGGCCGAGGTCAAGGCCGCCGAGGACCGCGCCGCCGTGGAGGCGTTACGGCTCCAGGAGGCGGCGGGCCTCGATGTGGTCAACGACGGTGAGATGCGGCGTTCGTCGTTCATGGACCACCTGCTGGCCACGGTCCCCGGCGCGCTCGACCACGAGGCCCCGATCGAGGCGGGCGATGAGGCGGGCGGCGCGTACACCGTGGACAACCCCATCGTCGTGGTCGAGCGGATCACCCCGGCCCGCAACATCGGCGTCGAGGAGTACGTCTACCTGCGCGGCCGTACCGACCGCCCGATCAAGATCACCATGCCGAGCCCGCTCATGCTCTACGCCTTCTGGTCGGCCGAGCGCAGCCGCGCGGCCTACCCCGACCCCTTCGACCTCTTCGCCGACTGGACCGCGCTGCTGCGCGCCCAGATCGAGGAGCTGGCGGCCCTCGGCTGCACCCGCGTCCAGATCGACGCCCCCGACATGGCCCTCCTGGTGGACGAGGAGCAGCGGCGGCAGCGCGAGGCCCTGGGCATCTCGGTCGACCGGACCATCGCCGACGGCTGCGCGCTGATCGACTCGCTGGCCGCCACCCCCGGCGTCTCGGTCTCACTCCACCTGTGCAAGGGCAACTTCCGCAGCATGTGGGCGGCCTCGGGCGGCTACGACCTGCTGGCGAAGCAGATCTTCGACCGCACCCCGCACGTGGACGCCTACCTGCTGGAGTACGACGACGAGCGGTCCGGCGACTTCGCCCCACTGACGGCCCTGCCCGACGACAAGAGCGTCGTGCTCGGGCTCGTGTCCACCAAACGCGACGAGGTGGAACCGCTCGACGCGCTGCTCGCCCGCGTCGGCGACGCCGCGCGCTATGTCGGCCGCGACCGGATCGGAGTGTCGCCGCAGTGCGGCTTCGCCTCCATCGCCGCGGGCGCCAACCTGATCAGCCCGGCCACCCAGGCCGCCAAGCTCTTCCGGGTGGCCGAGCTCGCCGCCGCCCTCTGACGGCCCGCCGCGTTCGTGACGGCCGCTACCCCATCGTGTGATGAAACGATGACAACGCGGCCGATCGCCGCAGGCGGCTGCTTGCCTGATGGCCATGCAAGCGACGAACCTCTCGGCAGGCTCCCCCGTTTCCCGGATGTCAGCGGTCCTGGCCGTCGCGCTCGCGCTGGCCGGGTGCGGCGTGTCCAAGGGCGGCACATCGGCCGGTACGGCGGCGGCCCCGACCCCGGCCGCCGCCGTCAGGGTGTTGTGGATGGGCGACTCCATCGCGGGCGCGCAGGCCCCGGCCGTGGCGGCGGCGCTGAAGGCCGCCGGGGCCACGGTCAAGGACGCCACCTCCGCCGGCGGCGGCAACGTCGTCGCCGGTGACCACGAGGTGACCGTCATGGGGGCCGCGGACACCTGGAAGCGGCTGCGGCAGGACATCACCTCCTTCCGCCCGACGGTGATCGCGTACCAGATCACCGCCTACGACTGGGGCACCACCCGCCAGCAGCTCGCCGCCTACCGCAAGCTGGTCCGGACGGCCGGAGACGCGAAGGCCAGGCTCGTCCTGGTGTCCGCCCCGCCGTTCAAGATCGACGACTTCTTCCGGCCGTACGAGAAGGCGATCAGAAGCGCCCCCGCGATGGCCGCCAAAGCCGCCAAAGCCGCCAAGGCCACCGATGCCGCCGATGCCGCGAAAGCCCACTACCTGGACGCCACCGAACTGTGGGGAGACGACCCCGCCGCCGACCGGGCCCAGCGCGCCAAGGACGGCATCCACTCCTGCCAGCAGGGATCGGCGGCCTTCGCCGCGTGGTTCGCCAAGCGGCTCGGCGCGCTGACCGGCTTCGCCCCGGCCGCCCCCGCCGCGTGGGCCACCGGCCCGTGGACCGCCGACGAGCGTTTCGGCAAACTCGGCTGCGGCTGATGACCACGGCCCCGCGCCGCCCGCACATCGGCGCGCTGGACGGCCTGCGCGGGCTCGCCGTCGCCGCCGTCCTGCTGTTCCACGCCGGGCACCTGCGCGGCGGGTTCCTCGGCGTGGACCTGTTCTTCGTGCTGTCCGGCTTCCTGATCACCGGCCTGCTGCTCAAGGAGCCCACCGGCCTGCCGGCCTTCTGGGCGCGCAGGGCCCGCCGCCTGCTGCCCGCGCTGACCGTCATGGTCGTCGGGACGCTCCTGCTGGCCTGGGCGTTCGCCGGTCCGGCCATGCTGCGGTCCGCCCTCCAGGACGCTCCCTGGGTGGCCGCCCAGAGCGCGAACTGGCACTTCATCGCCGAACGGATCGGCTACTGGAACGCGTCCGGCACCCGCCTGTTCGCGCACCTGTGGAGCATCGGCGTCGAGTGGCAGTTCTATCTGGCCTGGCCGGTGGTGGTGGCGGTGGCCGGGAGAGGGCCGTGGGGACAGCGGCGGATCGCACTGATCGCGGGGGCGGGCGCGCTGGCCTCGCTGTTCCTGATGATCAGGCTGGGCGCGGCGGTGGACACGACCCGCGCCTACGAAGGTACCGACACCCGGGCGTTCTCCCTGCTCCTCGGCTCGGTGGCGGCCACCGCGCCGGTCCGGGGCGTCGTGGCCAGGTTGTCCCGGAGAGCCGTGGACGTGATCTCTGTCCCGCTGCTGTGCGGGCTGCTCGCCGCCTGGGCGCTGACCGGCGGCGAGAAGGCCCCGGGGCTGTTCCAGGGCGGGATGTTCGCGCACTCGCTGGCCTGTGCCGTACTGATCGCGCTGCTGGCCCACGCGCCCGGCGGTCTGGTGGGCCGGGCGGCGGGCAGCGCCGTACCGCGCCGGCTCGGCGAGGTCTCCTACAGCCTGTACCTGTGGCACTGGCCGGTCTACCTGCTGCTTCCCCGGCCCCTCGGCGGGCTCGACGGCCGGCTCTGGACCGTGACCGCGATCGGGGTGTCGCTCGCGGCTGCGGTAGTGTCGAAGGTCCTCGTCGAGGACCCGGTACGGCTGCGCGCCCCGTGGGCCGCCGGGCGGCGCGGATGGGCGGCGCTGAGCGCCGCGGCGCTGGTCACGGCGGGGCTGTGGGCGGCGATACCGCGGCCGGAGCCCGGTGCCGGAACGGTCGATGTGAGCAGGCTCGACCTGCCCTAGCCGGAGAGATCATGGGCAACAACGATGGCGGACGCACGCCGCGCCGCGCGGCGGCCGTCCTGGTCGCGGCGGCGGCGCTGGCGGCCTGCGGCATCACCGACACCGGCGTCCACTCCGCCGGTCCCCCGGCCAGGGGCGGCCTGACCGAGAGCAGCGGACGTCTGCTGCGGGTGTACTTCGTCACCCGTCAGGGCACCTGGCCGGTGTCCCGGCCGGCCCTGGCCGGAGACCTGCTGCCCCAGGCCATGGCGGCGCTGCGGGCCGGTCCCACGGCGGCCGAGCGGGCCCGCGGGCTGGAGACCAGGCTGCCCGCGACGGCACGGCCGGTGCGGGCGAGCGCGTCCGGCGGCCGGGTGGCACTGCGCCTGCCCTGGCAGGTCCGTGACCTGCCCGCGGTGGCGGTGAGCCAGTTGGTCTGCACGGCGGCCACGGCCGCCGACGCCTCCGTCGTGGACGTCTTCGAGCCGCGCATGGGCGACACCCCGTGGCCGGTCCGGTGCGACCCCGATGGAGCGGCCGTCCCGGCCGATCGGAAGGGCGTCTCATGAGCCGGGTGTTGCTGATCGAGGACGATCCGGCCGTGCGGCGCGGGGTGAGTCTCGGGCTGCGGCATCGGGGCCATGAGGTCCTGGTGGTCTCGACCGGGGAGGACGGCCTGGCCGAACTGGTCGCGAGCGCCCCCGACGTCGTGCTGCTGGACCTGATGCTGCCCGGCATGAGCGGCCTCGCCACCTGCCGCCGCATCCGCGCCTTCAGCCAGGTGCCCATCGTGATCCTCTCCGCGCGCGCCGATGACGTGGACGTCGTCGTGGGCCTGGAGGCCGGGGCGGACGACTACGTGATCAAGCCCGCCAGCGGCGAGGTCATCGAGGCCCGCATCCGCGCGGTGCTCCGCCGTACCGCGCAGTCCGCCTCGCCTGGCCAGGCGGCCCGCACCGCGCACGGTGACCTGCTCATCGACCGGATCGCGCTGCGCGTGCTCAAACACGGCACCGAACTCGCGCTCGCCCCGACCGAGCTGAAACTGCTGCTGTTCCTGTCGGCCGCCCCCGAGCAGACCTTCAGCCGCCAGCAGCTCCTCGAACAGGTCTGGGAGCACGCGTTCCACGGTGACTACCGGCTGGTCGACGCGTGCGTGATGCGGCTGCGGGCCAAGATCGAGGACGACCCGCGCAGCCCCCGTTACATCCAGACCGTGCGCGGCTTCGGCTACCGGTTCGGTCCGCTGTGATCCGCCCGCGCCTCGCCCGCGGTTTGCGCACGCACCTGGTCCTGGCGTTCCTGCTGGTCTCCGCGCTCAGCGCGGTGACCGCCGCCGCGATCACCTTCCGCCAGGGCCGCACCGCGATCGTGGAACGCGCCCAGGCCGACGTACTCCAGGAGTTGCGCGCGCACCTCGGCTCCCGCGCGCCCGACCTGCCCGCCGACCCCACCGTGCCGGACCTGCGCACCCTGGCGGTGCAGCTCGACCGCGCGGCCGGTCCGCGCGGCTGGCGTACCGCCCTTTCGTACGGCGGCGGCCCGCTGATCAGCGCGGGGGCGCAGGCCCCGCCGCTGCCCGCGCCGCTGCGCGCCCGCGCGGTCTCGGCGACCACGGCGCTGGCCCAGCGTTTCCACCACGACCGCACGCCGTGGCTGGCCGTGGCCCTGCCGGTGATCCCCGACGACCGCCCCGGCGACGGCCCGCCGCTCGTCGTCTACGCGTCCTTCTCCCTGGCCTCCCAGCAGCAGGACGTGGACACCCTGGCCGCCGCCGCCCGCGCCGGGGCGCTGCCGGTGGCGCTGGCCGCCGTCATCCCGGCGCTGCTGGCCGCGCGCCGGTTGCTGCGCCCGGTACGGCGGCTGCGGACCGCCGCCGAGCGGATGGCGGCGGGCGTACTGGACACCCGGGTCAGCGTGACCGGCGACGACGAACTCGCCGACCTCGCCCGCACCTTCAACACCATGGCGGCCACGCTTGCGGCCGACGCGGCGGCGCTGCGCGCCATGGAGGCGCGGGCGCGCAGGTTCGCCGCCGACGTCTCGCACGAGTTGCGCACGCCGCTGGCGGCCATGTCGGCCGTGACCGAGGTTCTGGACGCCGACGCCGCCTCCGGCCGGCTCGCCCCGCTCACCGCGGAGGCGCTGAACCTGGTCTCCGAGGAGACGCGCAAGCTCACCCGCCTGGTCGAGGACCTGATCGAGGTGTCCCGCTTCGACGCGGGCGCCGCCGTACTCCACCTCGACGAGGTCGATCTCGGCGAGCTGATCGCCAAGACGCTGGCGCTGCGGCACTGGCATGAGCGGGTGCGCGCCGACGTGCCCGAGGGGGTACGAGCCCGGCTCGACCCGCGCCGCGTCGATGTCATCCTCGCCAACCTCGCCGGCAACGCGCTACGGCACGGCGGCCCTGACGTGTCGGTGCTCATCCAGGTCCGGACGGCCGATACCGGCCAGATCGTCATCACCGTCTCCGACGACGGCCCCGGCATCCCGCCCGGCCTGCTGCCGAACGTCTTCGACCGCTTCACCAAGGGCGACGCCGCCCGCACCCGGACCGAAGGCAGCGGCCTCGGCCTCGCCATCGCCGCCGAGAACGCCCGCCTGCACGGCGGCACCCTCACCGCCGCCAACGCCGCGTCCGGCGGCGCGATATTCACACTCGTCCTGCCCGGAGCCGGTGATTGAGCAGGCAATAAAGCGTTGACAATGGCACACCCGAAAAACGGCGGTGCCAATTATCCGATAACGGCCATCGGGCCGGAAACCGGCGAGTCGGGACCGGTGGGCCGAAAGCACAGTTGAGAGCACTATCGGGATGGCAGTAATGCCGTCCGAATTTCGGCTTATGGGCACATTGTGAAGATACGACGCCACAACGTATTATCGCGCCGAACCGGCTGTCGCGCTTCGCGGCTTATGACTCGCATGCTTCATTTCCGTCCAGGCATGGCGATGGCCGGTTCTTGGCGCTTCAGATCGGCACGACGCCCAGTACCACCGACCGGGGTGTTCCGCATGGCCGCCGTCGGGTTTGGGTGTGTTCGCTCTCCGAAAAGACAGGAGCCGGTCGGCTCCCGCCCGAGAGGACACCGAGGACCATGTCTGATTCGCTCTCCTACCGTAGTGCGTTCGGTAACTGGGAACAGCGCGCGAGTGTGCGCACCGGCCCGCGACGCACGATCGACTCGAACGAAAAGGTGATCTACTTTCCGCCGGAGCTGGTGCCCATCAGCAGTCATCCGCTCGTGACGGCCCGCCAGGACGGTACCGAGACCCGCCTGCTCACCCGCCGGCTGTATCAGTACCTCCATTTCACCAGCGAGCTGGAGGCCCTCGCGGTCATGCCCGTGGCCCAGCTCATCTCCCGGGGAGTGGCGGGCATCGACCTGCCCGCCAACATGCGCGAGGACGCCTTCAAGATCGTCACGGACGAGGCCTGGCACGCCCAGTTCTCCTACGACCTGCTCCGCCAGGTCGAGACCCAGAGCGGCCTCCCGGCCGGGGAGATCGGGGACCCGAGCTTCCTGTCCCGGCTCAGCAAGATCGGGCAGCGCATGGACCCGAGCCTGCGCGGGTTACAGGACCTGCTGTTCTGCGTGGTCAGCGAGACGTTGATCTCGGCGATCCTGACCAACCTGCCGCAGGACGACCGGCTCCCGGACGGTGTGCGGGAACTGGTCCAGGACCATGCGCTGGACGAGGGTAAGCACCACGCCTACTTCCGGGACTTCCTCAAGTACTTCTGGCACGCCCTTAGCAAGAGTGAGCGGCGTGCGGTCGGCCCGTATGTGCCCGAGTTGGTGTACGCCTTCCTGGAGCCCGACTATGCGATGTTCGAGCAAGGCTTGCTGGCCGAAGGCTTCACGCCCGAGGAGGCCCGGCAGATCGTCACCGAGTCGTATCCTCGGGCGACGGTCCGCGCCGACGTCGCGCAGGCGGGCAAGCCGGTGACCCGGTACCTCACCGAACTCGGCGCGATGGACGACGGCCGGACCCACGCCGCGTTCACCGAGCACAAGCTGCTCATGGGCTGACCGGAAGGAACCGCATGGCCGATCCGTGCCCGCCCGCCGCCCCCGGACCCTGGTGGCGGGCGGGCCGGTTCCCGCTCTTCGCCGCGGCGCGCGGCCTGTCGGTGACCGGCGACCTGGCCGCGCTCTCGGCGCTCACCGTGCACGTCTTCCAGGACACCGCCTCCGGGGCGGCGGTCAGCGGGCTGTTCGCGGTACGGGTGCTGCCCCGCCTGTTCGGCGCACTGGCCGGGGGGCTCAGCGACCGGGGTGGCCCCGCGGCTGCTCGTCTCCTGCGCGGTGTTCGTGCTCATCGCCTGGACCCGGCCGGGGTACATCGCCTGCGCGGCGGTGCCCTGGTACGCCGCCCGGAATGCCCGGCGTTCCGCGCCTTTGTGAGGCGGCCATACGCCAAGGAATGGCAAAGCCGCCGCCAAGGAGGCGGTGGCCTGGTAATCCTTGCGCGAAGCGTTGCGCCGATCACCGCGGGGGGGCCAGGTTGAGCGACACGGCATCCGGTGCGCCCGCCCCTCCGGACGATGCGAATCCTCCGGCCGATGCGAACGGCCGGCGGTGGCCGCGCCGCTGGCGCGTCCTGCTGGGCGTGACGGCCGCCGTGGCCGTGGTCGCCGCCGGGGCCGCGGTGGTCGAGTACGGCGGGGGCGGCTCCGCCGTGACGTGTCACGTCAACGACGGGCGGCTGACCGGCACGGTGATCGAGGGCACCCCGGGCGACGACGACATCATGTGCGAACCGATCCCGCCCGGCGGCGTGGTCAACGGCCTGGCCGGTGACGACGTCATCACCATCCTGCCGGTCGCCGACAAGGCCGGTAACGAGGGCACCATGTACGGCGGCGACGGCCACGACACCATCATCGTGCGCGGCGGTCACTCCACGGCCGGCAGCGGCCGGGGCAGCGGCGGCAACGACGGCCGGATCGACGGCGGTCCCGGCGACGACATCATCACCGTCACCGGGGGTGAGGGCGGCATCGGGGGCATCGGCGACGCGGGCCGCGGCGGCGACGGCAACGAAGGGGTGATCGAGGGCGGTGACGGCAAGGACACCGTCACCGTCTCCGGCGGGCAGGGCGGCCAGGGCATCGACACGCTGACCAGCCACGGCGACCCGGACGGCGGTACCGGCGGCACCGGCAACGCGGGCAGCGTCCGCTGCGCGGGGACCATCACCGTGCGGGGCGGCCGGGGCGGCGACGGAACGGCCATGGACGCGGAGGACGCCAACGGAGACGGCGATGGCGACGACGGCGACGGCGGGCCGGGCGGCATCGGCAACGCGGGCGACATCCAGACCCCGGCACGGCCCGGCGTCACCAGCAAGGTGACCCTCCTCGGCGGGCACGGCGGTGCCGGCCAGGCGGACGGCGCGGGCGGCACCGGCGGCGTCGCCAACGACCACCCGCTCACCGTGACGGCCTCCCTGACCATGATCGGCGGCAACGGCGGCGCCACCGACCCCCGCGGCAACGGCCCCGGCGGCACCGGCGGCCCGGGCAACACCGCGGCACTACACCTCGCCGGCCCGGACAACACCAAGATCGACGAAGCCGCAGGCAGCCCGAAAGCAGGCGCGGGCGCCCCCAAGCCGCCACGCGCCGACGCCACGAGGAGCGCCGACGCCATGGGGAGCGCCGAAGCACCGCGCGACGAGGCCGCGAGCGACATTGAACCGCCGCGCGACGCAGCCGCAGGCGAAACCGAAGCGCCACGCGGTGGCGGCGCGGGCGACACCAAGGCGCCGACCGCCGGCGGGGCGGGCGACACCAAGGCACCGACCGCTGGCGGCGCGGGCGGCAGTGCGGCGTCGGCCGCTGGTGGCGTGGGCGATGCGAAGGCGCCGACCGCTGGCGGCGTGGGCGATGCGAAGGCGCCGACCGTTGGCGGGGCGGGCGACAGCAAGGCACCGACCGCTGGCAGCGCGGGCGATACCAAAGCGCCGACCGCTGGTGGCGTGGGCGATGCGAAGGCGTCGGCCGCTGGTGGGGCGGCGGTCGCGTACGGGGGCCATGGCGGGCAGGGCACGCCATGTGGGCGCGGCGGCGCGGGCAGTACCGTGCCGATCCGGGGCGGCGTCATCTACCAGGGACGCGGCTGCGGTTGAACGGCATGCCGCTCACCCCCGATGCCAGTGCCGCAACTTGTCCGGGTTCAGCATGATCCACACCGCAGTGACCTCGGTACCGGCGACACTCACCGCGACCACCGCCACCGCCCTGCCCGCCTGGCGCAGTACCAGGCCCGCTCGTCCGTTGACCGGCCCGACGGACAGTTCGGTACCGGCCTGGCCGGCCAGCAGTTCTGTCACGAAGTGGGCGACCGCGTCGGCCCCGTGCGTAGGCCGGACGGCGGTGCGCACCCGGCCGCCGCCGTCGCTGACGACCATCGCGTTCGTGGCGAGGACCGCCCGCAGCGCCGCCGCGTCGCCCGCCTCGCAGGCCGCGGCGAACCGGCGTACCACCCGGTCATGCCCGTCGAACGTGGCCGGCCGCCCCTGGACCGGCTCGGGCACGTGGGTCCGTCCGCCGCCTGCCGCGGCGGGTTCGGACCCGGCCAGGAGTTCCAGGCAGACGGCCCCGGCGGTCCAGGTCAGCCAGGCCCGTGGCACCGCGATCCCGGCGCGTTCCGCGTCGCCGAGGGCGTACCAGCGGCGATAGGTCTCCTGGACCACCCGGTCGGCCATCGCCGCCGAGTCGAACATCCAGCGCGCGATCTCCAGCAGGTGCCGCCGTTCATCGAGCATCTCCTGGAGCGACCCGGCCCCGCGCTCGGTGGTCATGCCCCGCCGCCGGGGGAGCCCGCCCGGGACCGGGAGCGCTCGAACCCCCGGAGCTTGGCCGGGGCGACGATCCACAGCACCTGGTGGATGCCCTCGGGTGAGCCCTCGATGGTGACAAGTGTGGAATCGGTACGGTTGCCCGGGACGAGGACGGCGGCCCGCCCGTTCGCCTCGGCCCAGGTGAACCGGGCGCCGGGCCAGTACCGTGGCGCGAAGGCGGCCACGAACCTGCTCACCCGCGCGACACCCGCCAGCGGGAACCGCGCCGCCCCGGGAGCGCCGTCGCCGTCGGTGGTGCTGACGACGTCGGCGGCGAAGAGGTCTTCCAGGGCGGCGATGTCGCCGGTCTGGGCGGCGGTCAGGAAGGTGCCGAGCAGCCGGCGGTGTTCGCCCTTGTCGACGGGCTCGCGCCGGGCGGCGGTCAGCCGTTTGCGGGCCCGGCTCACCAGTTGGCGGGCGTTGGCCGGGGTGAGCTGGAGGATGTCCGCGATCTGCGCGTAGGGGTGGACGAAGGCTTCGCGCAGCACGTACGCGGCCCGCTCGGTCGGTGTGAGCCGTTCGAGCAGCAGCAGGAAGGCCAGTTCGAGCGCTTCGCCGCGCTCGGCGCCGACCGTCGGATCGAGGCTGGTGTCGATCGGTTCGGGCAGCCAGGGCCCGATGTAGGACTCCCGGCGGGCGCGGGCGGACGTCGCGACGTTGATGGCCAGCCGCGTGGTGACCGTCGCCAGGAAGGCGGCGGGGTTGGCGATGGCCGCGCGGTCGGTGTTCTGCCAGCGCAGCCACGCCTCCTGGAGGACGTCCTCCGCCTCGGCCACACTGCCGAGCATCCGGTAGGCGATGCCGAAAAGGCGCGGGCGCAACTCGACGTAGACGGCCGCCGCGTGGTCCAGCGCGTCCGCTTCTCGCCCTGCTTCCCGCAGTGGTTCCGCCCGCATCGTGGTCACCCGCGCCTTCGCCGCGTCCGCCTCATTGTGCACAGCCGGGGTCGATCATCCCCGCTCGGCCGGGCGCGGCGCACGGCGGTCCTTGCGGCGGGCGAGTTCTTCGTCGTCCACCAGGGTGAGCATCGGCTTGCCGGGCTCGCACAGCATGGTGACGGTGAACCGCAGCGGGACGTCGTCGCGGTTGTTGCCGTCCTGGTAGTGGATGACGTCGCCGCCCGGTTCCCAGAACGCCTCCCCGGCGGACACCACCCGCTCCGGGGAGCCTTCCACCTCCAGCAGCATCTCGCCTTCCAGCACGTAGCCGAAGGCCGGGCCGGAGTGCCGGTGCGGCGGCGTGCCGGGGTCGCCGGGCGGGTACTCGATGACCACGGTCATGGCGTGCGCCCCCTCCGGGATGAAGGGCGGCTCGGCCTCCTGCACCATCGTCAGCGCGGTCTGCCACGCGGTCGATCGCGGCTTGGTCCCGGCGGGAGCCGCCGGGTCGGTGTCTGCCATGGGAAACGCCTTTCCATACGCTGCGGACGGATCACTTGCGCGCGCCGGGCCAGTCGAAGTAGCGGACGCGGCCCAGGCGCGCGCCGTCGCCTTCCGGTACCAGCGAATCTTCGGCCAGCTCGGCGCCGAAGTACCGGGCGTGCGGATCGCTCACCACCTGGCGCGCGTCCCCCCAGCTCGCGAGCACGTCGCGGAAGAACTCGTCCATCCGGTACCGCTCCGGCCCGGCCACCTCGACCCTGCCGTTCGACGGCGTGCCCACCGCCACCGCGGCGACCGCGTCGGCGACGTCGTCACCCGCGATGGGCTGGAAGAGCACCGGCGCGATCCGCACGGCGTCGCCGTCCGCGGCCGACTCGGCGATGCTCCGCACGAACTCGAAGAACTGCGTGGCGTGGACCAGCGAGAACGGAATGCCGGACTTCTCGATCAGCCGCTCCTGGGCGATCTTCGCCCGGAAGTATCCGCTGGCGGGCAGCCGCTCGGTGCCCACCACCGACAGCGCGACATGGTGCCCGACGCCGGCCGCCGCCTCCGCGGTGAGCAGGTTGCCGGTGGAGGTCTCGAAGAACTCCATCACGGCGGCGTCCTCGAACGACGGCGAGTTGGACACGTCGATCACCACCGACGCGCCGGTCAGCACCTCGGCGAGCCCTTCGCCGGTGAGGGTGTTCACCCCGGTGTTCGGCGACGCGGCCACGGCCTCGTGCCCCTGCTCGCCGAGCCGCGTCACCAGCTTCGATCCGATCAAGCCGGTACCGCCGATTACCACGATCTTCATGGCGCGTCCTTCCCGTTCTGGTTCAGATTCCGTCCCTGGGGCGCCTCTCGCCGCCCGGTCGCCGGCTATGACCGGGCGGCCCCGGCAGTTGTGACAGCCGCCGCGAAATTCGTTTTCGCTTCATCTACCCGGACGCGAGAATGCGTCACATGGCACAGGCGACGCTGCACACCGCCCGCATCACGCTGGTCCCCCTCTCCGACGAGCACCTTGAGCACGAGGTCGAACTCGACGCGGATCCCGAGGTCATGCGCTACCTCGACGACCCGCGCGACCGCGAGGAGGTCGAGGCCCATCACAAGCGGCGGCTCGCGGCGGCCGAACGCGTGCCAGGGCTGGGTTTCTGGGCCGGCCTCGTGGCCGGGGAGTTCGTCGGGTGGTGGATTCTGGAGCCGCCCACCCGCGCCGATCAGGGGCCCATCGAAGGGCAGGCCGAGCTGGGGTACCGGCTGCTGCGCCGCCACTGGCGGCGGGGGCTGGCCAGTGAAGGGGCCAGGGAACTGCTCCGGCACGGGTTCGAGGACCTTGGGCTGACCCGGGTCTTCGCCGAGACGATGGCGGTCAACGCCGCCTCGCGGGCCACCATGGCCACCATCGGCATGGAGTACGTCCGCACCTTCCACCTCGACTTCGACGACCCGCTGCCCGGCACCGACCTCGGCGAGGTCGAGTACGCGATCACCCGCGAGCGGTGGCTCGCCGCCCGCCCCGCCGGCGCCTGACTCAGGCCGGGTCCGCAACGTCCAGCCGGGCGGCGCGGCCTCGCAGGTAGCGGCGTTCGGGCAGGCTGGTCGTGAGCCGGGCCGCGGCACGGTACTCCTCGGCGGCGGTCGCCCGCGCGCCGGCGCGTTCGAGCAGGTGCCCGCGTACGGCGTGGACCCGGTGGTGGCCCGCCATCCGCCGGTCGCCGGCCACCGTCTCCAGCAGGGCCAGCCCGGCCTCGGGGCCGCTCAGCATCGCCACCGCCACCGCGCGGTTCAGCGTGACCACCGGGTTGTCGCCGAGCCGGTCGAGCACCTGGTACAGCGCGACGATCTGCGCCCAGTCGGTGTCCTCGAACCGCGCCGCCTCGGCGTGTACGGCGGCGATCGCGGCCTGCAACTGGTAAGGGCCCGGCCGGCGGCGCGGCAGCGTCTCGGTCAGCAGCGCGATGCCCTCGTCGATCATGGCCCGGTCCCACCGGCCGCGGTCCTGTTCGGCGAGCGGGATCAGTTCGCCGTCCGGGCCGGTACGGGCCGCGCGGCGGGCGTCGGTGAGCAGGAGTTCGGCCAGCAGCCCGCTCACCTCGGGCACGCCGGGCAGCAGCCGGTGCGTCATCCGGGCCAGGCGGATCGCCTCGGCGCACAGGTCGCCGCGGTACAACGACTCCCCCGCCGTGGCCGTGTAGCCCTCATTGAAGATCAGGTACACGACGTGCAGCACCACGTCGAGGCGGCGCGCGCGTTCGTCGTCGCCGGGCATTCGGAAGCGCCCGCCCGCTTCCAGGACGCGTTTCTTGGCCCGGCTGATCCGCTGCGCCAGGGTCGCCTCGGGGAGCAGCAGCGCGCGGGCGATCTCGGCGGTGGTCAGGCCGCCGACCGCGCGCAGGGTGAGCGCGACCTGCGCGGGCGGGTTCAGCGAGGGGTGGCAGCACAGGAACAGCAGCAGCAGGGTGTCGTCCTGGTCGCCGGGCGGGCGGGGTTCGTCCGCCGCCGGGGCCAGCAGGTGGCCGGGCAGCGCGCGGAACGCCTCCTGCTGCTCCCGCCGCCTGCGGGCCTGTTCGCTGCGCAGCAGGTCGGTCAGGCGGCGGGTGGCCACGGTGGTCAGCCAGCCGGGCGGATTGTCCGGTACGCCCTGCTCCGGCCACTGGGCCGCGGCGGCGAGCTGCGCCTCCTGGACCGCTTCCTCGGCCAGGTCGAAGTGCCCGTAGCGGCGGGTGAGCGCGGCGAGGACCCGCGGCGCGAGTTCGCGCAGCAGGTCCTCGATCGGCCGGGGCAGGGTCACATCTCCCGGCCGGAGTCGTCCATGATCGGGCGGAGTTCCACCCGGCTCCGCACGATCGCGGCGAACCGCGCGGCCAGCTCGACTGCCCGGTCGTGCGAGGCCACGTCGATGATCCCGAACCCGGCCAGCACCTCCTTGGCCTCGGCGAGCGGCCCGTCTGAGGCGACCGGCCGTCCGTCGCGGATCTCCACCGTCATGGTGTGGGAGGGGTCGGCCAGCCCGAACCCGGTGACCATCTCGCCGGAGGCGGCGAGGTCGGCGTAGAAGTCGGACATGGCGCTGAAGTGCGCGGCGACCTCCTCCTGCGACCACGTCGCCTCCGTGCCGCCGAGGCCGAGCGTGTCCCACGCCGACGCGTCGCCGAAGGTCATGATCATGTACTTCATCGGGCCGGCTCCTCCACCCGCGTCATGTTCGACTCGTAGCCTCCACCCGGCCACTGCCAGGCGCCGGTGTTGCGGCGGCGACCGGCGTCGAACGTGCCGACGAACTTCGCCGGCGAGCCGACGCCGCCGTACCAGATCGTCAAGGTATCGCCGGTGAATTCGTAAATGTACTCCAGGATCTCCCCTTTGGCCCCGAAGAAGTGCGAACGCAGTTCGCCGCTTTCGGCGTGCAGGCCGATGTACTCGACCCCGCGGGTGATCTCGCCGTCGCTGACCAGCTCGACGTGCTGCACCAGGAAGCCGCCGCCGTCCATCCACTCGTAGCGGGCGGTGCCGGACAGGCCGGGCCCGTCGATGATCCAGGTGCCGACCAGGGGCTCCAGGCTGTGCAGGGCGTTCGCGGTGGTGGTCGCGGTGCTCATGGTGCTCTCCTTCGGGGGGTGCTCTTCGTGCCTTCACCCCCTCTGTCGGAGACCTCAGGACCCTCTCGACACCTTCTCGACGACTTCATCGGAATCTTCTTCGCGGCCGATGGGAGGCAGGCCCCGGCCCAGCAGGCGGGCGGCCAGGCCGAGGACGGCGGTCAGCACCAGCGTGACGCCCATCGGCAGCCCGGTGTCCTCGCCCGCGATGCCCACCAGCGGGGACACGATCGCGCCGGACGCGAACTGGAGCGCCCCGATGCCCGCGGCGGCGGTGCCCGCGGCCCACGGCACCCGGCCGATGGCCAGCGCCGTGCCGTTGCCCATGATGAAGGTCGTGCAGGAGACCAGCACGAACAGCACCGGCAGCACGGCCGCCGCGGGCAGGCGCAGGATGAGCATCGCCAGAAGTACGACCGACAGCGCGCAGACGACGCACTGCCCGGCGGTGAGCAGCGTCTCGGCGCGCAGCCGGCCGACCAGGCGGGAGCTGATCAGGCCCGCGACGATCATTCCGAAGGAGTTCACCGCGAAGGCGATCGTGTAGGCCGTGGTGGACAGCCCGAGCACGTTCTGCAGGACGAACGGCGAGGCGGAGATGTACCCCATCATGCCCGCGAAGCCGAGCGCTAGGGCGAGGGTGTAGCCGAGGTAGCCCCGGTCGGTGAACAGCCGCCGGATGGTGCGGCCGGTCGCCGCCATGCCGCCGGTGTGCCGGCGTTCCGGCGGCAGCGACTCGGGCACTGCGAGCAGCGCGCCGAGCAGCATGGCCACGCTGATGCCGGTGAGCGCCCAGAAGGCGCTGCGCCACCCGAGCGGCACCAGCAGGCCGCCGACCAGCGGGGCGACGACCGGGGCGACCCCGCCGATGCTGCCCAGCAGGGAGAAGATCTTGGCGGCGGCCGTGCCGCCGGTGCGGTCGGCGACGATCGCACGGGCGATGACCAGGCCGGCCGAACCGGCGAAGCCCTGGACGAAGCGCGCCGCGATGAGCACCCACACGTTCGGCGCGAGGGCGCAGGCCAGTCCGGCGAGCACGGCCACGACGGCCGCGACCAGCAGCGGCCCGCGCCGGCCGAACCGGTCCGACAGCGGGCCGATCACCAGTTGCCCGGTGGCCAGGCCGATGAGGCAGGTGGTCAGCGTGAGCTGTACGGCCGAGGCGCTGGTACCGAGGTCGGCGGCCATCCTGGTGAACGCGGGCAGATAGATGTCGATCGCGAACGGCGCCATCGTGGACAGCAGCGCCAGGACGAGCAGGAGGACGCCCGACACACCGGGGGACGTCGCGGAACGCGGCACGTGAGTGGACTCCCTCACCCGATAATTATGCGGGCATAAGTAAAATTATGGTAGCAACGAGGGTGTGGAGCGAAATTCCGACCTGCTGATACTCGGGTCGGCGCTGCGCGACCTCACCCGCGACCTCATGCGCACGGGGCGGCGCGTCGCGGGCGTCGCGCCGCTGCCGGAGACCGAGGTCGACATCATCAAACTGGTCGTCCACCGGCCGGGCATGAGCCCGGGCCGGCTCGCCGCCGAGCTGCGGATCAAGCCGAGCAACGTCAGCGCGGCGCTGCGCCGGCTGGCCGCCGGGGGCCTGGTCGTCCGCGAGACCGACCCGGCGGACCGGCGGGCCACCCGCGTACTGCCCACCGCTCGGGCGATCCGCGACGTCCACGGCGTGGAACGTGCCCGGGCCGCCCTCCTGGACCAGGCCCTCGCGGCCCTGCCCGCCGCCGATCGCGCCGCCGTCCTGGCCGCGATCCCCTCCTTGCAGGCCCTCCAGGCCGCCGTCCGCGAACTCGCATGACGCCCGTCGGCAAGGATTGCACGACTAGTCGTGCATGACTTATCGTGTGGTTGTGGACGAGATCGCCGACCCGGCGGCACTGAAGGCGCTGGCCAATCCGTTGCGGCAGCGCATTCTGCACTGCCTGGAGCGGGGCGAGGCCACGTCCACAAGCCTGGCCAAGGAGCTGGGGGTGACCACCGGGGGCACCAGCTACAACCTGCGCGTCCTGGCCGACAACGGGTTCGTCGAGGAGGTGCCGGGGCGCACGTCGGGGCGGGAGCGCTGGTGGCGGGCCACCAGGCGGGATCTGCGGTTCCCGCGCTACAGCGAACAGGACACCGAGAGCCGGGAGGCACTCGACTGGCTGAACCGGCTGTGGTCGTCGGAGTACGCCGAGGCGCACGAGCGATTCCAGCGGGCCCGCGACCGGCTCGGCGACTGGCGTGACGCCGAGCCCTACTCCCGGGGCACCATCAGGGTCACCCTGGCCCAGCTCGAACGGTTCTTCCTGGAATACCTCGATCTGCTCAACAAGTACGCCGCCCCCGGCGACGAGCGCGACGAAGGCGAGGAGGGCAAGGAGGGCGAGGAGGTGTCCGACGCGCGGGAGGTGATGACGTACTTCGTCGCCTTCCCCGACGTCCCGGAGGACACCTAGCCCGAAAAAGGGACGGAACAACGACTGTGGCCGCCGAGCGGCAACTCGGCGGCCACGGGATGTGCATCACCACGCCTCTCGGCGTGCTCTCACAAGACGCGTCTCCCAGCGAAAGGGTAAGCAGCGATGCTGCGCACAGACAACTTCGCACCGGCGGCCGAGGCACCGGCCACCGACCCGCCCGGCGCCCGACGGCGCAAATGGGCGGTCCTGCTCGCCGGCGCGGCGGCGGCCGTCGCCGCCGTCCACGGCCAGTGGGACCTCCCGCTCGCCGCCTGGTTGTACCCGATCTTCCTGCTGCACTTCGGCGCGTCCGGGCGGTGGCTCCCGGCCGCGCTCGGCACCTGGGCGGTCACCTCGATCGCCGCGCTGGCCCTCCTGGTCAAGGCCGGGCTGCCGGTGTTCGCGCCGCTGTCCGGACTGTGCCTGGTGCTGGGCGTGCTGCACGTCGTGCCGTACCTGTTGCACCGGTTCGCCGCCGCGCGGCTGCGCGGCCCGCTGCTGACCACGCTGGTCTTCCCGGCGGCCGTGGTCGCCGTGGAGTACGCGCTGGCGTCGGCGACGTCCATCGGGACGGTGCTCAGCACCTTCGCGCCCACCCAGCACGCGAACCTGCCGCTGGTCCAGCTCGCCTCGGTCACCGGCGGCTACGGCATCAGCTTCGTGATGGCGTGGTTCGCCGCGGTGGTCGCGGTGGCCTGGGCGCACCGGGGCCGCTGGGCGCGCGTCCGCGCCGCCGTGATCTGCTACGCGGTGGTGCTGGGTCTCGTCCTCGCGGGCGGCATGCTGCGGCTGGGGTTCTTCGCGACGGCCCCGGAGACCGTCCGGGTGGCGGGGGTCAGCCCGGCCCGTTCGGTGAACGAGGCGGCCGAGAAGCCGTTCGGCACCTATCAGAGCTTTCACGAGGCCGCGCAGGCCAAGCCCGCCGAGGTGCGCCACGGGTTCGACGCCGTCAACAACAACCTGCTCGCCTCCACCGAGCGGGAGGCCCGCGCCGGCGCCGAGATCGTGAGCTGGTCCGAGGCGGCGGCCCCGGTGCTGGACGCCGACCGCGCCGCGCTGCTCGGCCGGATCGGCAAGGTGGCGGCCGAGTCGCGCGTCTACATCGTGGCGGGGCTCTGGGTGGTCACCGCCGAGGCGCCGTACTCCCGCAACGAATCGGTCCTGCTCACCCCCGAGGGCAAGGTCGCCTGGACGTACGAGAAGGCGTACCCGGTGCCGGGCATGGACACCACCATCCCCGGCGACGGGCGCATGCCGATCATCGACACCCCGCATGGGCGGGTCGCCGGGGTGATCTGCTTCGACTCGATGTTCCCGGCGCTGATGCGCCAAGGCGGGGACGCCGACCTGATGTTCGTCATCTCCAACGACTGGCCGGAGTACGGCCGGACGCACACCGAGAAGAACGTGCTGCCGGCGGTGGAGCACGGCTTCACCGTCATCCGCCAGGACAGCAACGGCCAGTCCGGCACGATCGACCCGTACGGTCGCGGTCTCGCCTCGGTGGACTACTTCGCGCACGACCAGCCCAGCATGATCGCCTACGTGCCGACCAAGGGTGCCGTGACGGTCTACGACCTGATCGGCGACACGTTCGCCTGGCTGGCCATCGCCGCCCTGGCCGTACTGACCGGCGCGGCGGCCCGCCGCCGGCGCTGACCCCGCGGCGGACGGATCGAAGGTTCCGCCGCGGCGGCGGCCTTGCCGGGTCCGAGGTGAGGCCGCGCCTGCCGGCCTAGCGTCGGAAGCGGGAGGTGAGTCCCCATGCGGCGTGGGCGGCCGGCGGGGGCTTCATCCCCTCGCCGGCGCCGGTTCTGGGCACGCTCTCCCGGACGTACCGGCTCATGCGGCGGTGAGCGGCGGGCGGCGGCCGGCTTCATCGGGATGCGCCCCGGCGGCCCGAGTCCGGCGATGGTGCTCGCGGCCGGGGTCGCGGCGGCGGCGGTCTTCGGGGGGCGTGAACTGCGGTACGCGACCCGCTGAGCGGGGCTACCGGCCGCCACCCTTGCCGTTGGCCGCCGTGCGGATCGCGGCCTCGTAGGGGTTGGTCTCGTATCCGGCGGCCAGGTGGTGGGCGACGATCGTGCGGAGCAGTTCGCGGAAGCGGTCCTGGTCGGCGGCGGCCAGCGGCTCCAGCGTCTCCGACTCGGCGCCCGTCACCGCGGACTGCGCCTCCGCGAAGCGGGCCCGCCCCTCGGGGGTGGGGCAGATCAGGTTGTTGCGCCGGTCGCCGGGATCGGTCATCCGCTCCACCATGCCCGCCGTCACCAGCGCGTCCACCAGGTAGACCATGCTCGTGCGGTCGATGTTGAGCTGCCTGCCCAGTTCGGCCTGGTTGCGGGCGCTGCCGTGGGTGGCGGCGCAGAGCACCTGGTAGCCCCGCAGCCCGTGCGGAATGCCGGACATCGCCCGCTCCAGCGCGGCGATGTGGGCGCGGAAGCACTGGGCGATCAGCCACTCCAGATTGTCGCCCAGACCGCTCGGCAACGGGTCGGGCTCGGGCTGTGTCATGACCCGAGGTTAGCGCCTCGTCGATCCGGCTGTTAATCTGTCCCGCTGTTAGTCAGTTCTACTGACGGTCAGTTGGAGAGATGGGATGTGGTCATGACACTGTCGTCACAGGGGTCTCGGGTATCGGGCAGGTCGCGCTGGCTCGCGCTCGTCGTGATCTGCCTCGCGATGCTCATGCTGGTGCTCGACGGGACGATCGTGGTCGTCGCGCTGCCCGCGATCCAGGCCGACCTGGGCTTCACCACACCGAACCTGGCCTGGGTGGTGAACGCCTATCTGGTGCCGTTCGGCGGCCTGCTGCTGATCTCCGGACGGCTCGGCGACCTGGTCGGCAAGCGCCGGATGTTCGTCATCGGGCTGTGCGTGTTCACGGTCGCGTCGCTGCTGTGCGGGCTCGCCGTGAACCAGGCCATGCTGATCGCCTTCCGGGCACTACAGGGCGCGGGCGCGGCGCTGGCCTCGTCGGTCGTGCTCAGCATGATCGTGACGCTGTTCCCGGAGCAGCGCGAACAGGGCCGGGCCCTCGGGGTGTTCAGCTTCGTGCAGGGCGCGGGCGCCTCGATCGGCATGCTGGCCGGGGGCGTGCTCACCCAGAGGCTGAGCTGGAACTGGACCCTGCTGGTCAACGTCCCCATCGGGATCATGGTGGTGGCGGCGACGCTCATGGTCGTCGAGCGTGACCGCGGCCAGGGCCTGCGGGCCGGCGTCGATGTCCTGGGCGCGGTCCTGGTCACCGCGGGGGCGATGCTGCTGGTCTATGTGATCGTCGACACCGGCCCGGCGGCCGGGCGCTGGTCGCTGTTCCTGCTCGCGGCCGTCCTGCTGGCCGGGTTCGTACTCCGGCAGGCGAAGGCCGCCACCCCGCTGCTGCCGCTGGGCCTCTTCCGCGTCCGGCCGGTGGCGGCGGGCAACGTCGTCATGGTGCTGACGGTGGCCGGGATGATGGGCTTTCAGTTCCTCACTGCGCTGTACCTCCAGCAGGTCCTCGGGCTGGACGCACTGATGACCGGTTTCGCCTTCGTGCCCACTCCCCTGTCGAACGCCGTCGTCACACTCTGGCTCGGCCCCCGGCTGATCACCCGGTTCGGCGCGCGCCCGGTGCTGGCCGCCGGGCTGGCGATCACCGCGCTGGGCCTGGCGCTGCTGGCGCGCGTGCCGGTGGACGGCGAGTACTTCGCCGACGTGTTCCCGGCGCTGCTGCTGGCGGGCATCGGCATGGGAGGCGCGGTACCGGCCCTGGTGGGGGTCGCCATGTCCGTCGGCACGCCCGAGCACACCGGCGTGGCCTCCGGCCTGCTGAACACCGTCCAGCAACTCGGCTCCGCGATCGGCACGGCGGCGCTCGCCACCCTCGCCGCCGCCCAGACCGGCGCCCTGCTGGCGTCGGGCACGGGCCCGAAGGAGGCCGCCGCCGGCGGATTCCGCCTCGCCTATCTGGGCAGCACCGCCCTCCTGGTCGCGGCGGTGATCGCCGGACTGCTGCTCATGCCCGCCCGCCCGGTCGCGGCGAGAAGCCCGGAGAGCACAGATTCCCAGCGCACACCATAGTCACATTCCGCCGATTCGCCGCGCGCATTATAACGAAATGGACTCATTGCGCGGTCGGCCGTAAATCATGATTCCGGGCCAACAAATGTTCGTTGCACCGACAATGTGGACCGTTTTATCAATCGGTCCACAGCCCTTTTACCTGCGGATTCGCATGAGCGGTCGCACGCCGCGAAGCCGCCGCCGGAATGCGCAATCCCTGTACTGAAGCGCCATGTGACGAAGGTCATAACTCAATGTCTGACTCCGAGCCGATATCGGCCTGCGCCCACTCTTCGCGTCATCGCAAATTCCCTCGGTGACCGATCCTTACCATCGAGGTAAGGTTTGGCTTCCCTTACTGGAGTAGATCACTTCCCATAACAGGGATATCCTTATGAATCGATTCAGAGGTACAGGGGGCCGATAAAGAAAGCCAGAAAGGCCGCCGCCCGAACTTGTTTGAAGATTGCGCCGTGTCTATGTACTGTCTGATCCGGGACAGCAGCCATTAGGCCGAACGGTCATATCGGGGAGTGGTCATCTAGTAACCGTCGTTCGCCCTGCCTTTGCGTGCCCTTCATGGCACCGGCGTTTCAGAGAGGCAGGGATCCGTTACACGGGTAATACGCCCATGTGAGAATCCGAAAGGACTACTCGGTGCGTAAGAGACTGTCTTTGACCTTAGTCGCGTTCGCCGCAGCCGCCGGGCTCACCCTGCCGGTGGCCGGTGCGACGGCCAGCCAGGCACAAACCCTCCAGGCCGGCGGGAACACGCCGGCGTCCACCTATCAGATTTCGGGCCAGGCGAAGAGCGCCGTCGACCCCGAGGCCGTCCAGAAGGCCGCGAAGATCATTCGCGGCGCCGTGGAGGACGGCATCAACTCCGGTTACGGCAGCATTGTCGTGAGCGGCGACGGCGTTCACCTCTTCTGGAAGGGCCAGACGCCCCTCAGCCTGAACCCGTACCTCGCCTCGGCGCGGGACCACGCGCCGGTCGAGGTCCTGCCCGCCGACTACTCCGACGCCGAGCTGAGGAGCCAGGCCGAGGTCATCGCGCAGGACGTCAAGAACGACCTCGAAGGCCCGGTCATCGGGGTGCGGTTCGCTCCGGACGCGAGTGGCCTCATCCTGCTCATCCGGGAGAACGCCAACCCGGGCAACCTCGGCATCCCGTCGGTGAGCGTGGAATACACGACCGAGAAGAGCGCCGTGCCGGAGCTGACCTCGCGTCAGGCTGACACGGCCCCGTTCTCGGGCGGCCACGTCCTCAACAACACGGCCCCCGGCGCGCAGTACACCTGCACCAGCGGGTTCCCGGTGACCAAGAACGGCCAGACCTACCTGCTGACCGCCGGACACTGCGGCAACGTCGGCAACCAGTTCAGAAACGGCACCACCACGGTGGGCTCGGCGACCCAGGAGCACCAGTCGCACGACCTGCTGCTGATCCAGGCCCCCTCGGCCGGGAACATCTACGACGGTCCCCCCACGACCAACAACAAGCGGGCCGTCGCGGGCTGGGACTACGTCTACGTCGGTGAGTTCGTGAAGTCCTCCGGCTCGGGCAGCGGCACCGTTCCCAACCTGCAGGTGACCGGCTACGTCTACACCCTGACGGTCCAGGACACCTTCGGTGTCCTCACCACCATCACCGACCAGATCGAGACCGTTCAGGTCAACGGTCTGCCCCCGGCGACCGGTGGCGACAGTGGCGCGCCCATCTTCGCCGACTACGGTGTGAAGGCGGCCGCCAAGGGCTCGGCTTCCGCGGTCAGCGGAACCCGGCTGTTCTTCGCGCCGTTCACCAACGCGATCGTCGACTTCGGCATCTCCCCGCTGGTGAACTGACCGTTCATCCGCGCACAACGCTGAAGAAGGTAATCGCATAACACCATTCCAATGACCGGCTGATCCCAGTCACCCTCCCCGGCGGGTAGCCTCTCCGCTCGCCGGGGACCTTTCAATTCCCCCCACTCCTTTTCCGAAAGGAAACTCCGGTGCGCAACAGACTTACTTTCGCGGTCATCGCGCTGGCCGGTACCGCCGGACTCACCCTGTCCGCCACCGGCGCGATGGCGAGCCCGGTCCCGGACCCCGAACCCGGCGCGCACAGGATCACCTACCAGATTCCGCGGCCGGCCAAGAGCGCCGCGGACCGCCAGGGCGTGCTGAAGGCCGCCCGGATCATCCGCACCGCCGTGGAGAACGGCGCGAACAGCGGCTACGGCAACATCGTCGTGACCGACACCGCCCTGCACCTGTTCTGGAAGGGCACCCCGCCCGCGTCCCTGAACCCTGCGCTGGCCGAGGCACGCGAACACGCCCCGGTCGAGATCCGGCCCGCCGCCTACTCGCAGGCCGAGCTGAGGAGCCAGGCCGACATCATCGGCCGGCACATCCAGGCGAACATGACCGGGCCGGTCATCGGGGTGGGCGTCGCCCCCGACTCCAGCGGCCTGATCGTGCTCATCCGCAAGAACGCCGACCGGAACAACCTCGGCCTACCGCCGGTGAACGTGCCGTACACGATCGAGGAGCGCGACGTTCCCACCCTGACCTCGGGCCCGTCCCTCGCACCGCCCTTCCACGCCGCGCAGTCCCTCACCAACGCGACCCACGGCGTGGAATGCACCAGTGGATTCGCCGTCGGCAAGAACGCTCAGACCTTCCTGCTGACCGCCGGGCACTGCGGCGGGGTCGGCGACGAGTTCGAGCAGTTCGGCCAGCCGGTCGGCGTCGCCTCCGAGAAGAACGCCGGACACGATCTGCTGCTGATCTCCGCCGACGCCGAGGGATACATCGACCGGGGACTTCTTCCCCCGCTGCCGGTCGGCGGCTGGGATTACGCCTACGCCGGCGAAGTCGTCAAGTCCTACGGCGCCACCCACGGCCAGTTCTCCGACTTCCAGGTGACAGGCGTCGTCCGCTCCGTTGTGATCCGGGACTACCTCGGCGACCTGGTGACCGTCACCAACCTGCTCGAAGCCGCCTCGCTCAACGGCCTGGCGTCCCACGCTGCGAGCTTCAGTGGCGGTCCCGTCTATGGGCTGCAAGGGAGCAAGGCGGCCGCCAAGGGCTCCTTCACCGCCGTCAACGGGTCGAATGTGCTGTTCCAGCCGATATCCAGCGCCATCACCGACTTCGGTGTCAGCGTGCTGGTGAAGTGACCTCCCGCGGATGAAGCGTCCCCGCCCCGGTGATGTCCGGGGCGGGGACGCTCGTTCAGTCCTTGAGTCCGTACGCGCGGATGACCGTCTGGGTCAAGTGCAGATCGTTGTACCCGATCGCCGTCAGGCGGAGGGACGCGAAGTCCCCCTTGCCGGCCGGCTTGATAACGGCCGAGAAGTCCGACCTGATGCCCCGGACGGGCACCTGCTGCCAGGTCGCGCCGTCGTCGTACGACACTTCCAGGTTGAGGCGCTTGATCCAGTAGGGGGCATTGCACATGATGCAGTCGATGGTGATGCCGGCCGAAGTGCTCACCGTGCGCTTGGCCTGGTTGAGTTCGTCCAGCCCCACCGGGACGATTCGCGCGGACAGCCGGGGGATGGGTGTGGCCGTCCAGGTGCTCGACGATGGGAACGTCCAGCTTGTCTCCACCCGCGTCCCGAGCTTGGAGAACAGCACGTTACGGGTGCTGACCTCCTTCACGGTGTAGACCCCGGGCTCCTCGGGCAGTGTCGCCTCAAGCCCGCACGCGAGACCGCCCCTCGGTGACACGCACTCGACGTGTTCGAGGACCTTGCCGCCGGAGGAGAGCGTCGCCTCGCCCTGGGTCGACATGTCCACGCCGATCCGGTAGCGCTCGGAGTCGGAATACTGCCTGCCGCCGGTGAATCTGAACTCGTTACCGGTCCTGACCAGGCCGTAGTCGTACCTGTACGCCTCGCCTGGCCCATAGATGGCACGGTTCCAGACCTCGGTGATGGACTTGTCGATAACGTACTGGCCCAGACTCGTCATGCTGTGTCCCGTCCCGGGGCTCAGCGTGGTGTCCCAGGTGAGCCCGGGTATGATCGTCCGGTAGTTGATCACCTTGCCCGGGAACCGCGCCGGTGACGCGAAGGAGTACGAGCCCGAGGGCCTGGCCACGACGCCGCCCCCGGTCGCCACGCCCGCTCCCCGGGTCACCATAGTGATCTTCGCCAGATCCTTGACCGCGAAGTCGTAGACCGGCCGGTCGGGCAGGCCGCCCTGGTGTTCCTTGAGCAGGTCGTATCGGACGTCCCCGTCCGCGGCTTTCTTGAACCAGGCGTTGTGGAACCGGTAGCTCGCCCCTTCCACGCGTACGGGGATGACGAAGATGCCCGCGTCCGACCCGAACCGATCGTGCCGCGTCAACCTGAACTCCCGGCCCGCGCCCACGTGGCTGATGGACTCGACCGCCACCGGTTGCTGAATGGCGTCGGGATCGTCCAAGGTCACGGTGACCTTCTCACCCTGCCGTCCGTCCATGACCACCTCACGGTGATCGGCGTCCACCCGGATCGACCTGTGGACGAGAATGCTCTCGTAGTTCTTCACGGCCTCGGACCCGATGGTCCCCTGCACCGTCCAGTCTCCGGCGGGCAGCCGGACGCTACCGGTCCCCTGGTAGAGGGGCACGCTCTCCAGCCAGTTCCGCTCCAGGTCGTACACCAGGGCGACGGCCGCGTCGGAGGGATCACCGTCCCTGTCGATCGCCTTGAAGGTGACGTCGTACGATTCGGGCTCGACGTACGTCCCGGCGAGGGTCCGCAGCAGCATGTCCTGGCCGGCCGACGCGACGAGGACGCCGGGGTACTCGCCGGGTTCGACCTTCTCGCGGTTCATGGCCAGCTTCACCGACGCCGTCCCGTGCGCGGGCACCTTCACCCGCTGGGTGGACAGCTTCAGCAGCCCGCTGGGCAGGTCGAGGCCGGGTTGTGCGCTCTCCACGCGAAGGTCGAGGAAGAGGGTCTTGTCGCTCGTATTCGTGTAGGTGACCGTCTTCTCCGTCAGGGCGTCCTCGCCGTGCGGCAGGGTCGTCCACAGGTTGCCGGGGGTGGCCGTCAACGGCGTCGCCGTCGCCTTGTCCACGTCCACGCGCCCGCCGCCCTGCTCGTAGGCGCCGAACTCCGGGTGGTAGGCGGCGGTCCCGATCAGGGCGCCCTTCAATTGCTCCGCCGTCCAGTCCGGATGTGCCTCGGCGAGCAGCGCCGCCGCGCCCGCGGCGTGCGCCGCGGCCATCGACGTGCCGTTCTGCGCGATGTAGGGGCCGTCCTGGCCCCACCCGGTGACCGTGCCCGCGGTGATCGCCACCCCGGGCGCGGTGATGTCCGGCTTCACGGCGTGGTCGCCGGTACGCGGCCCCCGGCCGGAGAAGTCGGCGACCATGTCGCTCTTGTTCACCGCGCCGACGGTGAGCGCGGCGTCCGCGGTGCCAGGCCGGTTGAGCGTGGCCTTGCCCGGACCGTCGTTGCCTGCGGCGACGACGAACAGCGTGCCGTACAGCTCGGTGAGGGTGTTGACCGCCTCCTCAAGCGGGTCCGGCTCCTGGCTGTCGAGGGACGTGCCGATGGAAAGCAGGGCCACCTTGGCCTTGGCATCGCCGGCCGCCCATTCCATCCCTTTGAGGATGGCCGAGTCGCGGTACTCGACCGAGCCGCTGGACACCTTCCCGATGGCCAGTTCGGCCCCGGGGGCCACTCCTCGGTACTTGTCGCCGTCCACGCCCTTCCCGGACCCGGCGACGATCGAGGCCAGGGCGGTGCCGTGCCCCATCATGTCCCAGAGATTGGGGTCCAAGGAGAAGTTCGCCGAATCGGTGACGGCGTCCGCGATGCCCGGATGCTGGTAGTCGTAGCCGCTGTCGAGCACGGCCACCTTGACGCCTTTGCCGGTCAGGCCCCGCTTCCAGGCGGCGGGTGCGCCGATCTGCTTGGTGCTCTGGTGGAGCAGCGGCTCGCGTTTGCCGTCCAGCCAGATCTTGCTGACGCCCCCGGCCAGCGAGCGGGCGGACGCGCCCGCCGTCAGCTCCTTCCACGCCTGCCCCGCGCCGTTCTTGGTGACCTCCAGCGTGGAAAGGTCGAGCGCGTCGCTGTGCCAGCCGCCCTTGGCCGCCTTCGCGGCGAGCCTCGGCGCGGCGGACGACCGCACGATCAGCGGTACCTGGGCGCTGTGCGCGTCGTCGTAGTCCCACGCCACGAGCTGGGTGACGTCGAACAACCGCTTGTCCACAAGCCCGCGCCCGACGAGCGGCAGCGCGTCGTCCGGGAAAACGCTCAGGTGACCGTCGAATTCACGGACGGTGAATCGCACTTTGTCCCGGCCCGGGCCGGGCTCGATCTCGTAGCTGGAACCCGATTCACGCTGCGCGTACAGCTTGACCCGGTCGCCGGTCACCAGCGTGACCAAAGCGGGGCGCGGCGCGGATTTCTGTGCCCCGGCTTTCAGGGCGGCGGGCGGTTGAACGGGTGCTCGGGTGGAATCGCCGGGTGCGCGATTGATGGCGTTCGGTGTCGGGGCCGCGTTCGCCGAGCCCGGCGGTAAGCCGAGTCCGACCGCGGTGACCAGGCCGATTGTCGCGGTGATCGTTTTCCGTATCATCGGCGCGCTCCGAGGTCGCGCGTCGGGCAAGGAATCGGCGGCTTGAACACGCTCGCTGCCGAGACCTGGTTCTGTGGGGGGTGCGACACAGGTCCTCCTGTCGGCTCATCGTCGCCTAATTCATAAGGCGACCTTCCACTCCTAGCACAAAACACCCCAATCGTCATGACCATGCGGCCGGATCTCCATACCGGGATATGTCAAGGAGCCACGGCATGGCCGCCCACCACCGCTTTTTACAACTGTAAAATCACGGAGAGCATCATTATTCGGGGCCCATCGTGTCACGGCCGCCGCCAATTCCGGCGATAGGCGAGACGCGATACGGGCACGGGCCGCCCTCCACACCGGGCAAGGAGCCCCGAGGGCACTGCTCGCAGAGCCGGGGCGCGGCCGATTCCGCGTGTTGGGTGTGCCCGATTCCATGCGAGCGCGCCGACGGACCGTGCATGATCGGGTCAGCACGCATACCGAAGAGACGCACCCGTGAAGAATGGACCTGACATGACACCGCGCACGATCATCATCGGGGACGGCCTGGAGATCAACCGGCTGGGCTTCGGCGCGATGCACCTGACCGGCCCGCACTCCTGGGGGCCGCCCGCCGATGAGGAGGCGGCGCTGGCGCTGGCCAGGCGGGCGGTCGAGCTGGGCGTGAACCACATCGACACCGCCGACTCCTACGGGCCGGGCACCAGCGAGGAGATGCTGGCCCGCGCGCTGCACCCGTACCCGGACGGGCTGCTGATCGGCACCAAGGCGGGGCAGTCCCGGCCCTCGCCCCGGGAGTGGCTGCCGCTCGGGCGGCCGGAGTACCTGCGCCAGCAGGTGGAGCTGAGCCTGCGGCGGCTGCGCCTGCCGGCCATCGACCTGTTCTGGCTGCACCGCATCGACCCGCAGGTCCCGGCCGCCGACCAGTTCGGGGTGCTGGCGCGGCTGCGGGCCGAGGGGAAGGTCCGGCATGTCGGGCTGTCGCAGGTGTCGGTGGCGGAGATCGAGGCGGCGCGCGAGACGGTCGAGATCGTCGGCGTCCAGAACCGCTACAACGTGCGCGCGCGCACGGACGAGGACGTCGTGGACTACTGCACGCGCGAAGGTCTGATGTTCGTGCCCTGGGAGCCGGTCGCCTCCGGCGCGCACGCCGCCCGCACCGGCCCGCTCGCGGAGGTCGCGGCCGAGGTCGGCGCGACGCCGGTGCAGGTGTCGCTGGCCTGGCTGCTGCACCGTTCGCCGATCATGTGCCCGATCCCGGGCACCTCGTCCATCGCGCACCTGGAGGAGAACATGGGCGCGGCCGAGGTACGGCTGAGCGACGAGCAGTTCGGCCGGCTGGCCAAGCTCGGCTGACCGCCGGTCACGGCGAACCCCTCGGCGGCGGCCCGGTGCATGGCCGCCGCCGCGGTGCGCGGCCCGATCCGCACCATTATACCGGCAAAAGAAAAAAGCGGGATTTCCCGAATTGCGGAAACAAATCCGCTCCCCCGGGAGTCCTAAGAAGTGGGGAATGCGTAGGGGGCCCGGTTGCACCCAGTGGGTGAAATCGCACGCATCAACACAGGGGGAAAGGAGACGGCATGCCCGTCGACCTGAAAAACGATCAACCCTTGGCCTGGGATTCGGCCACGCTCGACGCGGACACCAAGGCGATGCTCGACAATCTGCAGGCGAACATCCTGCGCGCCCATGTGCGCGAGCACCTGTCCGTGCTGTTCGTGCGGTTCAACAACGCCAGAGAGGGCCGGCGGTATCTCCGCGGGCTGGCCAGGAAGGTGAAGTCGGCGCGTAAGCACCTCGCCGAAGTGCGCGACTTCAACCTTAACGGCAGGCGCGGCACTCCTTACGTGGGGGTCGGCATTAGCAAGGCCGGATACCGGGATCTCGGTCATTCGGAAGTAGAGGTCGGAAAGTTCGACGACGTGGTCTTCCGCGACGGAATGAAGCGGCGGGTGGCCGTGATCAACGACCCGCCCGCCGACCAATGGGAGAGCGCCTACCAGCAGGACATCCACGCCGTGATCCTGATCGGCGACGCCCGGCCCGAACCGGTCGCACGGCTCCGCAGGGAGATCATCGGCGAGCTGCCCAGATCGGCCCGGGTGCTCGGCGAGGAGACCGGCAGGGGCATGCACAACGCCGCCGGTGAGGGCATCGAGCACTTCGGCTACGTGGACGGCCGCAGCCAGCCGCTGTTCGTCAAGGACGAGGTGGACAAGGAGCCGAAGGAGCACTGGAACCCGGCGTTCCCGCTGGAGAACATCCTGGCCCAGGACCCGCTCGCGCCCAACCCGGCCGCCCATCACGGCAGCTACCTGGTGTTCCGCAAGCTGGAGCAGGACGTCCGCGCGTTCCACCAGATCGAACGCGACCTCGCCGACGAACTCGGCCTGGTCGGCGCGGACCGCGACCGGGCGGGCGCGATGCTGTTCGGCCGCTTCCGCGACGGCACGCCGCTGACCGACAAGCCGCTGCCCGCGGGCGGGCCGGTGAGCAACGATTTCAACTTCGACGCCGACCCCGGGAGCAAGTGCCCGGTCAGCAGCCACATCCGCAAGAGCAACCCGCGGTCGTTCGGGCGGGACGTGCTGATGGTCCGGCGCGGGCAGACCTACGGCGTGCGCACCGACGACCCGACCGACGACTCCCCGCCGGAGAACCGGCCGAGTTCGGGGGTCGGGCTGTTGTTCATGTCGTTCAACGCCCGCCTGCTCGACCAGTTCGAGTTCACCCAGGAGAAGTGGGCGAACGCGCCGGAGTTCCCGGCCCCGGGCACCGGCCATGATCCGGTGATCGGTCAGGGGGAGCGGGACATCAAGGTGACGTTCCCCAAGGTCTGGGGGCAGCCGGAGTTGTCGCCCTCGATCCCGCAGGTGGCGCAGACGATCACTATGAAGGGCGGCGAGTACTTCTTCATGCCGTCCCTCGCCTATCTGCGCAGCCTGTAGGCGTCACATCGGGATCTCGTCGAGGGTCCGTCGCAGGCGGCGCAGCGCGGGGCCGAGTTCGTCGCGCGGCGGTGTGCCGAGGGCCAGCCGTAGCGCGTGCGGCCGGTACGCGCCGGTGGCGAAGGCGTCGGCGGTCGAGACGAGGATGCCCGCCCCGGCCAGCGCGTCCGCGACGTGGTCGGGGCGCTGGTGCGGCTGGAGTTCCAGCCACACCAGGTAAGAGGCGGGGTGCGCGGTGACGCGCACCCCGGCCAGTACGTCCCGGGCGATCTCCTGGCGGGCGGCGGCGTCCTCGCGGCGGGCGCGTTCCAGGCGCTCGACCGTGCCGTCCGCCAGCCACCCGGTGACCAGCGCGGTGATCAGCCCCGGCGCGCCCCACGCCGCCGCGCGCAGCGCCCTGGTGACCGCCCCGGCGTACCGGGGCGGCACCACGGCGAAGCCGAACCGCAATCCGGTCGCCACGTTCTTCGACAGCCCGGCCACGTAGCAGGTGCGCTCGGGGGCGAGGGCCTGTACCGGCGGCGGCGAGGCCGCCTCCAGGAACGCGTAGGTGCCGTCCTCGACGATCACGCAGTCGTGCGCGCGGGCCGTGCCGACCAGGCGGGCGCGCTGCTCGTGGTCGAGCACCCAGCCGAGCGGGTTGTGCACGGTCGGAATCGTGTAGATCAGGCGTATCCGCCGGGTACGGCAGAGCCGGTCGAGCGCGTCAAGGTCGGGGCCGGACGCGGTCACCGGTACCGGCGCGAGGTCCAGGCCGTGCGCGGCGGCCAGCAGTTTGATGCCGGGATAGCTGAGCGCGTCCACGGCCACGACGTCGCCCGGGCGGGTCAGGCCGCGCAGCACCGTGTCCAGGGCCTGCTGGGTGCCGCTGGTCAGCAGCACGGTGTCCGGTACGGTGTCGATCCCGCGTCCGAGCAGGTAGGTGGCCACGATCGCCCGGTCGGGGCCGCGCCCGCCCGGCGGGTGCTGGAGCAGCAGCGCCTCGGCGTCGCCCGAGGCGGCCAGCGCGCGCAGCGACCGCCGCAGCAGGTCGCCCTGGCCGGGCGCGAGCGGCTGGTTGAACGAAAGGTCGGCCAGGCGCGGCACCGGCAGCGCGCGGGAGGGGTTCAGGCCGTCGTAGCCGGACAGCACCCGCACGAACGTGCCCCGCCCCGGCTCCCCCACGACCAGCCCGAGCGCGGCCAGCTCGGCGTACACCCGGGTGGCGGTGGCGAGCGCGATCCGCCGGCTGCGGGCCAGGGCACGGTGCGGCGGCAACCGGGTGCCGCCGGGCAGCGCGCCGGACCTGATGGCCGTGGCGAACTCCTCGACGATGGCCTTGTACGACGGCGGGCGCATGCCCCCGACCCTACTTGTATCTAGGACGATGATTGGATCGTCCTGGGTCGGTGCTCCTAGCCTGGACGCGTTCACGTCCCCGGCGAAACGGAGCACCCGGCATGAGCGTCCGGCGCGACCACCAAGGCGACCTGCTCACCCTCACCCTCGACCGGGCGGCCAAGCTCAACGCCCTGGACTATCCGATGATCGACGCGCTGCTCGCCGAACTCGACCACGCCGAGGCCGACGACTCCGTGCGGGCGGTCATCCTGACCGGCGCGGGCGACAGGGCGTTCAGCGCGGGGGCCGACATCCCGTCACTGGCCGCCAGCATCGCGGGCGGCCCGGAACGGGCGCTGCGCGAGATCGTCCGGCGCGGCCACGGGCTGACCCGGCGCGTCGAGGAGTTCCCCAAGCCGGTGATCGTCGCGGTCAACGGCCTGGCCTACGGCGGCGGCTGCGAGATCGTGGAGGCCGCCCCGCTGGCCATCGCCGCCGAGCACGCGCGGTTCGCCAAGCCGGAGATCACACTCGGCTTCCCGCCGCCGTTCGGCGGGTCGCAGCGGCTGCCCCGGCACGTCGGGCGCAAGCGCGCGCTGGAGATGATCCTCACCGGCGACCCGATCCCGGCGGCCAGGGCGGCCGAGATCGGCCTGGTCAACGCCGTCGTACCGGCCGCCGACCTGCTCGGCGCGGCCCGCGCCCTGGCCGCCCGCGTGGTACGGCACGCGCCCACGGCGGTGACGGCCTGCCTGCGCGCGGTCACCCGCGGCCTCAACCTCCCCATCGACGAGGCCCTGGCGGTGGAGGCGGCCTCCTTCGCGGCCACCGTCCCCACCGAGGGAGTCCGGACCGGCCTGGACCGCTTCCTGCACCGGAACGGCTAGCGGCCGGATTGGTGTACCGGATGACGTGCCGGAGTCGCGTAGCGCCCTGAAGAATGGATCGGCTGTTCAGCCGGGCCGATGGTCGCTCGTGTACGCGACAACAGGTCGTTGTCACGTGCATGGACGGGTGAACGCTGCGGACCGTCCTATCGTCGAGCGGCTCTGGCTGATGTTCCGCCACGATATGGCGGAGTTCCAGGGCGGACCGCCCAGCCCCGACGCCACCTATCACAGTGACCGGCTACGTCCGGACCAGCGCCGGGCGGGGATCGGGATGGGAGTCGTGCGGGAGGTGATCTCCCGGCACCCCGGTCCGTGGAAGGTCGCCTTCCAGGACTCCAACGCGGCGGCGGTCGCGTTCTGGCGGCGCGTGGCCGCCGAGATCGCCGGTGACTCGTGGACGGAGGAACGCCGGCCGGTCCCGGACCGGCCCGATATTCCCCCGGATGTGTGGATCTCCTTCACCACCGCCTGACCGGTATCCAGCAGGAGCGTGCCATTGTCGCGGTGAATCCGGGATTTACCGCGACACGGCCTCCGGTCGTCGTTCGGCGACCGCGGTGAGCCGGCTCGCCAGGTCCTTGAGGGCTTGGCGCAGTTCGTCGGGGCTGTGGATGGTGAAGGGCCACTCCAGGGAGGCGAGGAGGTGGGCCATGCCGTCCAGGCGTTCCGCCCGGGCGCGCATCAGGACACCGTTGGGTTGGTCGGTGAGGGTGGCGATGCTGTTCGGTAGCCGTCGCGCGATCTCACCGAGAGGGCCGTCGATGAGGACCTCGACCTGCCAGCGGTAGGGGGCCTGCGCCAGGGCGGCGGCGAGGTGGGTGACCGGGTCGAAGCCGGCCGGGGCGGTGAAGGTGGCGTCGCGGGGGGTGATGGAGGCGATCCGGTCGATGCGGAACGTGCGCAGGCCGTCGCGCAGGTGGTCGTGGCCGATGACGTACCAGCGCCCGCCATGGAAGACGATGCCGTACGGGTCCAGGTCGCGTTCGCTGTGTTCCTGGCGCCAGGACCGGTAGCGCAAGGTGACACTTCGCTGGGAGCGGGAAGCCTGGGCCAGGGCCAGCAGGACGCCGGTTTCCGGGGCCTGAGCGTTCACCGTGCCGGCGGTGAACGACAGGGTGTCGCGCATGGCGGCGAGCGGTTCCCGCAGGGCCTGCGGCAGTACTCGCTCGATCTTGGCCAGGGCGCCGGCGCCGGCCGGCGCGGTGCCGCTCATGCCCAGCCGTTCTCCGGCGAGCAGGCCCAGGACGACCGCGAGGGCCTCGTCGTTCGTGAGCACCAGGGGCGGCATCCGGTAGCCGCGGGCCAGCCGGTAGCCGCCGTAGCGGCCACGGTCGGACTCCACGGGAATGCCGAGTTCCCGCAGGTGCGCCATGTATCGGCGCACGGTGCGGACGTCGGTGCCCAGGCGGTCGGCCAGTTGGGTGCCGGTGAGTCCGGCGTGCGTCTGGAGGAGTTCGAGCAGGGCGAGCACGCGCGTCAGGGGATGAGACATGGATCACTCGCAATAACAGGGCGGAAACTGTCCTGTATTGACCCTACGCTCGCACTACCACCTCGAAAGGGAGAATCGCGTGGCTACTTTCGTACTCGTTCCCGGCGCTTGGCTGGGTGCCTGGGCCTGGGAAGACACCACCCGTGCGCTGCGGGAGCGCGGCCACACCGTGCTGCCGGTGACGCTGACGGGCCTCGGCGAACGCGCCGGCCAGGCGACCGCGGAAACGAACCTGGACACCCACATCGACGACATCGTCTCGGCCGTCGACCGGCATGGCCTGCACGATGTCACGCTGGTGGCGCACAGCTACGCGGCGGCTCCCGTCGCCGGGGCCGCCGGGCGTCTGGGATCGCGGCTGGAGCGTCTGGTCTACCTCGACAGCGCCCCGTTCGCCGAGGGTATGGGCATGCTGGACCTCATGCCGCCGGAGGCGGCGGAGCAGTTGAGCAAGCAGGTCGCCGACCACGGGGAGGGGTGGCGGCTGCCGGTGCCGTCCTTCGAGGTTCTCGGCTCGTTCGGCAGCCTGGAGGGGCTCGGCGAGGAGCAGCGCGACCTCATGCGCGCGAAGGCCGTGCCCCAGCCGTTCGGCACCTACGAGCAGCGGCTCACCGGCCTGACCGAGCCGGGGCCCGGAGTGGACCGCGTACTGATCGCCTGCAACGACTTCCGGGCGCTGCTGGATGCCGGGGTGCCGATGCTGGCGTTCCTGAACCAGCCGCCGTGGCGGCGATTCGACCTGTCCACCGGGCATTGGCCGATGCTGTCCACGCCCGGCGAGCTTGCCGACGTTCTTCACGCGACGGTCTCCTGACGCTGCCGGGGGACGGCACATCCGATGCCGACGCAGGAACTCATCCGCAGAATGCGGGCCCGCCCACGCGCAAGCCCTGGCCAGCGGGGTCCGGGAGACCTCCGCCGAGGCCGTCGTGCGGCGGGGACTCAGGGTGGGAGGAGGGCACCGCCGCTACCTTCGCGCCCACGCGCCCGTCGGGGTGAACGACTTCGTGGTCTGGTCGGGTCTGCCGATCACCCTGGCCCGCAGAGCCTGGAAGATCGTGGGGCGGACCGGCTCGATCACCGAGTACGGCACGCTGAGCGTACCGACCGGACGGAAGGCGGAACCTCCGGGCATTCCGGCCACCCCTGATGTGCGGCTGCTGCCTGCCTACGACAACTATCTCGTCGGCTACCGCACCAGAGCGTCGTCCATTCCCGCCGCTCACCTCGGCCGGGCGGCGGCGTCATCCGCCCCACGGTCCTCGCGGACGGTCTGGCCATCGCCACCTGGACCCGCCGTGACGCCGGACGCCGTGTTGAGGTGGACGCGTTCGAGCCCTTGTCGTCGCAGGTCCAGGCCCTGATCGATAGGGAAGCCTCGGCTGTGACCCGCTTTCTCCAGCCCACCACCTGACCGCCCGGATTCGATCAGGTGCCCTCCAGGCGGGCGGAGTCGTCGTCGTAGTGGTCGGTGAGGCGGGCGGTGAGGGTGTCCACCCAGTGGCCGGGAAGGTGATCGCGGGCGGTGAGCAGGCGGCGCACCCCGTCGAGGTCACGCCGGTCGACGTTCATGACCCGGTTCACCTCGGCGATGGTCAGGCCGTGGTCGGGGGTGTCCAGCAGGTGGAAGGACTGCCCGGCGGCCACCTGCCCCGGGCTGAGCACGCGCAGGTAGAAGCCGGTGCGGGACATCGCTTGCAGGGTGGTGGGCAGTCGTTCGGCGTTCGGCATCTCGGGGTGGCGGGCGGCGAGTTTGTAGCACGGTCGCCGGGGCCGGCTGACCTGGACGATCGTGGTGCCGACGCGGTACGTCGCGCCGATGATCACCTCGGAGTCGACCATCCCCTCCGTGGTGAAGTTCTCCCCGAAGCCCGCCGGGCCGAACCGCCCGCCGAAGGCCGCCTCCACATGCGGGTAGTGCTCGCTGGGGTAGATGCACACGGCCTTGTTCGGCCCGCCGTGGTGGCGCAGGTCGCCCTGTTCGTCGCCGTCGAGCCCGTCCACGCTGAGCTTCACCGGCCCCCGTACGGGGGATTTGACGAAGCCCGACGGCACGGGCCGGCCCTTCCACTGGAGGGAGCCGACCCGGCCGACGTAAATCGCGAGCACCTTCATCACACGCGCACTTTCATGAGCGCCTTCACGACAGCAGCCGGTCCAGCAGCCGGCCGAGGAGCGCGCGCCCGGTCGACTCGACGACGTCGGCCTCCGTGGGGTCGAGCTTCACGCCCTCCGGCAGGTGCGGCGTGACGGCGTCGCGCAGGCCGCCGTCGAGTTCCACGTGGAACTGCAGGCCGTACGCCCGCTCCCCGGCCCGGAACGCCTGGTTGGGGTAGTCCGCGGACTGGGCCAGCCGCACTGTGCCGGGCGGCGCGGTGAACGTGTCGCCGTGCCAGTGGAACACCGGCAGCAGCCGTCCCGCCGGGCCGAACACCGGGTCACGGAACCCGTCCTCGGTCAGCGAGACCGTGCCGAGGCCGATCTCCGGGGCCGGTCCCTGGAAGATCTCCGCGCCCAGCGCGGCGGCCATGAGCTGCGCGCCCAGGCAGACGCCGAGCACCGGCATCCCGCGCTTGACCGCCTCGGCGAGCAGCGCCCGCTCGATCGCGAGATGCGGGTGCTCGGCATCGTCGAGCGCGCCCATCGGGCCGCCCATCACCACGAGGCCGTCGATCTCGTCCACAGAGGGAAGCGCGTCGCCGAGGTACGGCTTGCGCGTTTCGAGTAAGACGCCGCGTTCCGCCGCGACGGTCGCGATGCTTCCCGGCCCCTCGAAGTCGATGTGCTGCACCACTAGCCAGTTCGTCATGCGTGCCCTCCTTGACCCTGCCGTGCCGTGTGGTCCATGATGCCAACTATAAACATAGGAGTCCTAACTATATGAGGAGGATCGGTGACGGTCATCGAGGGGTACACCTATGGCAGCGCCGCGAGTTCCCCGGTCACGCTTGACGACCTGAAGGACCTGCGGGCGAGCGTGCTGTTCGGCCCGGAGGACGAAGCGGCGCTTCGCCTGGCGGGCGCTGTGCTGGAGAGCCAGGTCGAAGACGTCCTGGACGTCTGGTACGGCTTCGTCGGCGCCAACCCGCACCTGCTGGCCTCCTTCTCCACCCCCGAGGGGCAGCCGGTGGACCAGTACCTCGCCCGGGTACGGGCCCGCTTCGGCCAGTGGATCCTGGACACCTGCCGCCGGCCGTACGACCAGAGCTGGCTCGACTACCAGCACGAGATCGGCCTGCGCCACACGACCGCGAAGAAGAACCACACCGACTCGGCCAACGCCCCGTCCTACGTGGCGCTGCGCCACGTCATCGGGCTGATCTACCCGATCACGGCCACCATCCGGCCGTTCCTGGAGCGCAAGGGGCACTCCGCCGAGCAGGTGGAGGCGATGTTCCAGGCGTGGTTCAAGGCCGTGGTGCTCCAGGTCGCGCTGTGGGCCCGCGCCTACGGCGACGGCAAGGAGTGGTGACGGCGGTCCACCCGGCCGCCTGACCACTGCCGATTTCGCGGTGTACGGCCATGCGCCGATGCCGGCGATCATCGGTAGACGACAGACGCCCGCGCTCCGGGGGGAAGCCGAGGGCCGGAGCGCGGTCATGCGTCTGACCGCCGACAATGAGGCATCGATCTTTTTATGCCCCGAAGGCGGACATGTCAGAGCAACACCCGCTACTTCGTTACCTCCTGAATGCCGCCGACGGCCGTTTCCCCGCCCGGCCAGAGTTCCGTAGGACGCTCGGCATCTCATCGGCCGAGGAGTGCCCCCAGCCGCACACCGCCACCCGCTTCCCGCAAGCCCCGGCTTTTCCAGCGGTCCATCTCTATGCTCACTTTTGTCCGGCGGCGATAGGACGCCAAGTGACCTTGCGCGATGTACCGCGAAAACGCCGGTGGCGCGTCGGACTGCTGATCATGGCGGCCTGCTCACCCGTGCCGGTCGGCTGCTCGTTCACACCGGCCGACCGGCTCCCCGAAGCATCGCCCCCGTCCCCGGTGGACGAGCGGGACCTGTACCCAGGCGAGGGGCCGCTGCGGTCGTCGCCGCCGACCGGTTACGCGATACGCCGCGACCAGGGCGCGGTGTTCACCGACGGATGGAACCACTTTCTGAACTTCGGCGACGGGCCGGTGACCGTCCTCGCCGTCAAAGTACGGCTCACCGGCTCCGGCCTCCGGCACACCGGGACACTGATCGCCGGATACGACCGGAGATACGCCCTCCGCCAGGCGCTCGACGGCTTCCCACCCCGCGAGCGCGACCTGGGCCCGCTGAGCCGCGCCGAGGGTTTCGTGATCCCGGCGGAAGGCGGCCGGCCGCGTAAGAAGGGGTGGGAGCTGCTGCTGGGATTTCAGGTCCTCCAGCCCGGCGGACGCGCCACCCGGACCCACATCGAGGTCACCTACCGGTACGACGGCCGGATCATCACCGATCGCTGGGTCAACGCGATCGCGGTGTGCAGCCCCGCCAAGGGGCCGGAATGCCCGCAGGAGTACGCCGGGACCGATGGGGAGTAGCGGGGGGTTCAGCGGGGCGGGCGGCGGGGGGTGTGGCGTTCGCGGCGGATGGTGGGTTTGCGGCCCTTGATGGTGGTGTGGCGGAGGGCCTGGATCACGTCTTCGGCCGCGTTCTCGGGGACCTCTACCAGGGAGAAGCGGTCGGAGATCTCGATGGCGCCGATGTCGCGACCGCTCAGGCGGGACTCGCCGGTGATCGCGCCGACCAGGTCTTGCGGGCGGACGCCCGCGTTGCGGCCGAGGCCGAGGAACAGGCGGACCATGCCGCGGCTCGGGGCGAAGTCGCGCCACTTCTGGCCGCCGCCCGGCTCGCGGTGGGTGCGCTTGTCCTGGGTGGGGCGCTGGGCAGGCTCGGGGATCTCCTCCTCGTCGAGGGAGCCGCCGCCGGACTCGTGGGTGAGCTTCACCGCGGCGAGGGCCACGTCCATCAGCTCGAACTCGTCGGTCAGCGACTCGATCACGACCCGGTAGGTCTCCAGGTCGTCCTGGAGCAGGGTCTCCTCCAGCGCGGCCCGGGTCAGCTCCAGACGGCGGGCGTGCAGGTCGGCGACCGTGGGCATCTTCTCGACGGTGATCCGCTGCCCGGTCGCCCGCTCGATGGCCTTGAGCATGCGGTGCTCGCGCGGCTCGGCCAAGGTGAGCGCGACGCCCTCGCGCCCGGCCCGGCCGACGCGGCCGATGCGGTGGACGTACGACTCGGGCGCGGAGGGCACGTTGTAGTTGACGACGTGGGTGAGCTGTTCGACGTCGAGGCCGCGGGCGGCCACGTCGGTGGCGACCAGCAGGTCGGCCGTGCCGTTGCGCAGCCGGGCCATCACCCGGTCGCGCTGCTCCTGGCTCATCCCGCCGTGCAGCGCCTCGGCGCGGTAGCCGCGCCCGTTCAGCGTCTCGGTGAGCTGGTCGACCTCCTCGCGGGTGCGGCAGAAGACCAGGGCGGCCGTGGGGGCCTCGACGTCGAGCAGGCGGCCGAGCGCCGCGGGCTTGTACGCGCGGGCGACGACGTAGGCGCTCTGGCGTACCAGCGGGGCGGTGCCGGGCTCGGTGGGCTCGCGCCGGATCTCGATGCGGATCGGATCGCGCAGGTGGCGGCGGGCGATGCCGTTGATGCGGGGCGGGACCGTCGCCGAGAAGAGCACCGTCTGGCGGTCTTCGGGGGTCGCCTGGAGGATCTCCTCGATGTCGTCGGCGAAGCCCATGTCGAGCATCTCGTCGGCCTCGTCCAGCACGACCGTGCGCACGCCGCCGAGCCGGAGGGTGCCCCTGGCGATGTGGTCGAGCGCCCGCCCGGGGGTCGCGATCACGACGTCCACGCCGCGCTTGAGCGCCTGCAACTGGCGGCCGATCGGGGCCCCGCCGTAGATCGGGAGGGTGCGTGTGCCGAGGTCGCGGCCGTAGCGGTGGAACGCCTCCGACACCTGAACGGCCAGCTCGCGGGTGGGCACGAGGACCAGCGCCACCGGGTCGCCTTCGCCGTCGCGCGGCGGGATGCGCTGGAGCACCGGCAGCGCGAACGCGGCGGTCTTGCCGGTGCCGGTGGCCGCCTGCCCGAGCAGGTCGCGCCCGTCCAGCAACGGCGGGATCGCCTCGCACTGGATCGGGGTGGGCTCCTCGTAGCCCAGCGTGGACAGGGCGTTGAGCAGCTCAGGCCGCAGGGTCAGATCGGCGAAGCTGGCTGTGTCCTCGGACGTTCTCACGGTCATCGTCCGCGCCTCCTCCAAGATCAGTAATGGACAAGGCCGGTTCACTGTATCGGATGATTACGATAGGCCACTCCACGGCCACCCATTATCGGCCAGTGCGCCGGCGAGATGTTCGGCGAGGGCCACGACGGGCAGATTGGTGGTCGCCCGCGGGATGACCGGCATGATCGAGGCGTCGATGACCCACAGGTTGTCGCTGCCGTGTACGCGCCCGGCCGGGTCCACCACCGCGCCCGCCGACGGGTCGGGGCCGAGGGCGCAGGTGCCCACCGGGTGCCAGTAGTGCGCGGCGGACGCGCGCAGCAGCTCCGTGCTCGGCCGCGGGTCGGCGGTGAACTCGTCCAGCGGCGCGCCGAGCAGCGGCCCCAGTGCCGCCGAGGCCGCCATGTCGCGGCACAGCTCGACGCCGGCCCGCAGCGCCGCGAGGTCGGCGTCGTCGGTCAGGTAGCCGTGGTCGATGGCGGGCCTGGCCAGCGGGTCGGGCGAGGTGAGCCGGAGCGCGCCGCGCGAGCGCGGGGTGAGGCAGGCGGCGGGCAGCACGCACATCCAACCGTCGTCCGTGCGGCCGGTCCAGGGCAGCAGGTGCAGGTCGTACGGCTCGCGACCGGCGGCCGAGCGGGCCTTGCCGATCACCTGCTCGTCCGGCAGGGGCCGCAGCCGCGCGTGGCCGGTGAGCCGGCGGGCGAGTTCGTCGCCCGCCGCGAAGCGGAGTTCGGCCATGGGGTGGTCGTGCAGGTTGCGGCCGACGCCGGGCAGGTCGAGGGCGGGCCGTACGCCGAGCGCGCGCAGCTCGTCGGCCGGGCCGACGCCGCTGCGCAGCAGCACCTCCGGGCTGCCGTACGCGCCGCCGCACAGCACGAACCGATCGGCCTCGACCACCAGCCGCTCCCCGCCGCGCAGCAGGTGCAACCGGCGCGCCGCCGAACCGCCGAACTCCAGCCGGTCGGCCACCGCCCGGTCGATGACCCGCAGCCGGTTCTCCCCGCGCACCGGATCGAGGTAGGCGAACCCGGTGTTCCAGCGCACGCCGCCGGGGTTGTTCACCGGTGAGGGGCCGCAGCCGGCGCCGCCGTACAGGTCGTCGAGGTCGTCGGTGCGCGGGAGGCCGCACTCGACCATCGCGGCCATCGCCGCGGCCTGGAACGGCGTGAGCTGGTCGTCGTCGTCGCGCCGGACGCGCAGCCGGGCCGCGCTCTCCTTGAACGCCCCGGCCAGCGTCTCCCCGGTCCACGACAGCCCCCACGCCAGGTAGTCGGAGGCGAGCCCGGCGGTCTGCGAGCAGCCGTTGTGCGCGGAGCAGCCGCCGATCACCTGGGCCCGCTCGAACGCCAGCTCGGCACCGGGAGCCGCGCCGGGGCCGCGGTAGCCCCAGTCGTGCGTCTCCGGCAGCGTCGTGCTGTCCAGCAGTTCGCGCGGCCAGTGCCCGGCGGCCAGCGGCCCGTAGTCCGGCCCGGCCTCGACGACCACCACGGACAGGGACGTGTTCTCGATCAGCCGCCCGGCGACGACCGCCCCGGCCGTGCCGCCGCCGATGACCGCGACATCCGCGCGCACGAGCTGGTCTGGGACGTTCCTGGCGCTTACCATGGAGGGAGTTTAATCGATCGAACGATAAAATCAATGGAAGAGCAGGTGCCGAACGTGGACGTCGCCATCTTCATCTACGACGGATTCACCGCCTTGGACGTGACAGGGCCGTTCGAGGTGCTGAGCCGCCTGCCGGACCCCAAGGTGCGGTTCGTGTCCGCGACGCCGGGGATGGTCGCCGCCGACCAGCCGGGCTTCGGGCTCGTCGCCGAGCCGCTGGACAGCATGCCGCGGCCGGACCTGCTGGTGGTCTCCGGCGGCAGCACCACCACGCGCTACCTGGCCGATGAGACGATCCTGTCCTGGCTGCGCCAGGTGCACGAGACCACCGTCTGGACGACCTCGGTCTGCACCGGCTCGATGCTGCTCGGCGCGGCCGGCCTGCTCCAGGGCCGCCGCGCCACGACCTTCTGGTACGAGCTGGAGAGCATGCGCTGCTTCGGGGCCGAGCCGGTGTCGGAGCGGGTGGTCGAGGACGGCAAGATCATCACGGCGGCCGGGGTCTCCTCCGGCATCGACATGGCCCTGACGGTCTGCGACCGGCTCCAGGGCGCCTGGTACGCCCAGGCGGTGCAGCTCGGCATCGAGTACGACCCGCAGCCGCCGCACGACTCCGGCTCGGTGGAGAAGGCCCCCGCCGATGTCACCCGGTTCATGCGGGACGCCCTGTCCCGCTCCTACGGCCCGTCCTGGGCCCAGCAGACCGCTCAGACCCCCTCATAGGCCAGGTGACAGGCGACCCGCCGCCCGCCCCGCCGCACCTCCGGCGGGGCGGTCGTGCGGCAGCGCTCCTCCGCCGCCGGGCAGCGCGGATGGAAGCGGCAGCCGGGCGGCAGGTGCAGCGGGCTCGGCGGCTCGCCCAGCGGCGCGTCTCCCGGCCGCTGCCGCTCCCGCGAGGGGACCGCGTCGAGCAGTACGCGCGTGTACGGGTGGCCGGGGCTCGCGAAGATCTCCGCGACCGGCCCCTCCTCCACGATGGATCCCAGGTACATCACCGCGACCCGATCGCACAGCCCGCGTACCGTGGCCAGGTCGTGCGAGATGAACAGCACCGTCAGGCCGAGCCGTTCGCGCAGCTCGCGCAGCAGGTTGAGCACCGCCCCCGCCACGGACGCGTCCAGCGCGGCCACCGCCTCGTCGGCGACCAGCACGTCCGGCTCCACGGCGAGCGCCCGCGCGATGGCGACCCGCTGCCGCTGCCCTCCGGACAGTTCGCGCGGCCGTACCCGCAGGTGCTCCTCGCCCAATCCGACCATGCCGAGCAGTTCGCGGACCCGGGGGCCGACCTGATCGGCGGGGACCGCGCGGTGCGCGCGCAGCGGCTCGGCCAGCGTCTGGAACACCGTGCGACGCGGATCGAGGGACGACCCCGGGTCCTGGTAGATCATCTGGACCCGGCGGCGCATGCCCGGTGGCCGCCGCCTCGGCGTGGGCAGGCCGTCCAGCAGGACCCGGCCGGACGCCGGGCGGGCGTGGCCGACGATCGCCCGGCCGAGCGTCGACTTGCCGCACCCGCTCTCCCCCACCAGCCCGAGGATCTCGCCCCTGGCGAGCGTCAGGTCGGCCCGGTCCACCGCCAGGACGTCGCGCGAGCGCAGCAGCCCGGTCCGCACGGCGTAGGTCACGGTCAGGTTCTCCACGCGTATCGGCTCGCTCATGTGCGCTCCTTGTGATGAGTCGAGTGGACGCACGACGAGCGGTGCCGCAGGTCGAGCGCGTGGACGCCGGGCACCGGGCCACGGCAGGCCGCGTCCCCGTGGCCGCAGCGCGGCAGGAACCGGCAGGCGGGGGTGTAGGCCGCGGGGTCGGGCGGCGCGCCCGGAATCGGGCGGAACGGGCCGACCGGCCCGTCCAGGCTGGGCACCGCGCCGATCAAGGCCCGGGTGTAGGGGTGCTGCGGCCGGTCCAGTACGTCGGCGGCCGGACCGGCCTCGACGATCTGCCCGGCGTACATCACCGCCACCACGTCGGCCACCTGGCGGATCACCGCCACGTCGTGGCTGACGAGCACCACGCCGAGCCCTCGTTCGGCGCGGGCGGTGTCCAGCAGCCGCAGGATCTCGGCCTGCAACGTCACGTCCAGCGCCGTGGTCGGCTCGTCGCAGAGCAGTACGCGCGGGTCGGTGGCCAGGGCCAGCGCGATCGACACCCGCTGCCGGGTGCCGCCGCTGAGTTCGTGCGGGTAGGCCCGCAGTCGCAGGTCCGGGTCCGGCACCCCGACGGCCGCGAGCAGTTCCGCCGCCTGCCGCCGGGCGGCGGCCCGCGTGCCGCCGCGCCGCCGCCGCACGACGTCGGCGAGGAAGGTCCCGACGCGCATGGTGGGGTCCAGGGAGGCGTGGGAGTCCTGGAAGACCATCGCGAGCCCGCTGCGGCCCACGCGGATGTCGCCGCCGGTACGCGTGGCGCCGGGCGGCAGCAGTCCCATCGTGGCGCGCAGGGTGAGCGACTTGCCGCAGCCCGACTCGCCGACGATGCCCAGGCACTGCCCGGCCCCGACCGCGAAGGAGACCCCGTCGAGCACGGTCAGCTCGGTACCGCGCCGGCGTACGGTCACGCGCAGTTCGTCCACGGCGAGCAGCGTCATCCCGCCTCCCCGTCCTCGTTGAACCGATCGGCGAGCGCCGCGACGCTCGACCCGATCACGATGATCATCAGTCCCGGGAACGCCGCCAGCCACCAGTGGCTGCGCAGCAGGACCTGGGCCTCGGCCACCATCGCGCCGAGTTCCGGGGTGCCGGCCTCGACGCCCAGCCCGAAGAACGACAGGACCGCGATGCCCTGGAGCGCCAGCCCCATGTCCGTGGTCAGGTAGACCAGCGACTGCCGCAGCGAGTTCGGCAGTACGTGCCTGACCAGGACCGTGGTGTGCGACAGGCCCAGCAGGTAGGAGGCCGAGACGTAGTCGCGCTCGCGTACCCGGCGCACCTCGGTGCGGATCAGCCGGGCGTACACGATCCAGCCCAGCGTGCCGAACGCGACCAGCAGGGACGGCGTCCCCGGCCCGAGCACGAACACGAACGCGATCAGCAGGACGTACACGGGCAGCGCCTGGAAGATGTCGGCCACCCAACGCACCGCCGCGTCCAGCAGCCCGCCGTAGTATCCGGCCAGCGCGCCGATCACCGTGCCGGCCAGCATCGGCAGGCCCGCCGCGAACACCATCAGCAGCAGGTCGGTGCGCAGCGCGTACAGCATCCGGGACAGCACGTCGCGGCCGAGCGCGTCCGTGCCGAGCGGGTGGTCGGCGCTCGGCGGCCGGAGCTGGTCGAGCGTCTGCCGCGCCGGGTCGTCCGGGCTCAGCACGGGGGCGAAGATCGCCGCGAGGATCACCAGGGCCAGCAGCGTCACCGCGACCCAGCGCACCCGGCCGCCGCCGCGGCGCGCCCGGAAGCGGGCGCGAAAGAAGGTCACCGCCGTCATCGCCAGGTCGTCCTCGGGTCGAGCAGCGCGACCGACAGGTCGGCGAGCAGATTGATCAGGATGATGCCGCAGCCGAAGATCAGCGTGAGCGCCTGGACCACTGGGAAGTCCCGCTGACCTGCGGCGCTGACCAGTTCGGCGCCCAGGCCGGGCAGGCCGAAGGTCTGCTCCACGACGACCGCGCCGAACAGCAGCGCCGCGGCCTGGACGGACAGCAGCGTGACGGCCGGCGGCATCGCGTTGCGCAGCAGGTGCCGCCGCACCAGCGGCCATCCGGTGATCCCCAGCGAACGCGCGGTCGTCACATGGTCGGCCGCGAGCACCTGGCGCAGGCTGCCCGCCGCGCTGCGGGCCAGCAGCGGCATCGCGGCCAGCCCGATGGTGAGCGACGGCAGGACCATCGAGCGCAGCCGTTCGCCGAAGGTCTCGCCGAAGCCGCCGACCGGCAGCCAGCCGGTGCGCAGCGCCAGCACCGAGGCCAGCATCAGGCCGATCCAGAACGGCGGGCAGTTGACCAGGATGGTCAGCGAGCGCGCGCAGATCCTGGCCGCCACCGATCGCGGGCGCAGCGCCATCAGCAGCGCGGCGGGCGCGGCCAGCGCGGTGCTGACGATGAGCCCGCCCGCCATCAGCCACAGCGTGGCGCCCGCGCGGTCGCCGACGATGGCCGAGATCGGGATTCCGGTCCGGTTGGACCGGCCGAGGTCGCCTTCGGCGAGGTTCGTCAGGTAGGCCCAGAACTGGAGGAAGATCGGCTGGTCGAGGCCCAGGTCCCGGCGGACCTGCGCCACCTGCTCAACGGTCGCCCGCGGCCCGGCCATCACCCGGGCCGGGTCCCCCGGCATCAACTGCTGGAGCAGGACGACGATGAGCAGCAGCGCGGTCAGCACCGGCAGTACCTGGACCAGCCTGGCGGCCACGAAGCGCAGCCGTCCGGCCGACATGCTCAGCCCGCCTGGAGCAGGTCGGCGGGGTAGGACAGGAAGGGCGTGACCTTGAGCCCCTTGACCTTCGGCGACACGGCGAACAGCCGGTCGGGGAAGGCGGTGGGGATGTAGGGCAGGTTGTCGTGGATCCAGGTCTCGGCGACCCGTACCGCGGCCCCGCGCTCCTCGTCGGTACGCGCCACCTCCAGCCGGTCGAAGGCGTCCTCGATGGTCTTCATGGGCAGGCCGGAGTAGAGCCCGCCGGTGGCGACGATCAGGCCGAAGATGTCGCCCACGGTCGGGGACACGCTGCCGACCTCGCCCAGCGACAGGTGGTAGGCCCCCTTGGCCTGCCGGTCCACGAGCACCTGGACTTCCAGCTTCTGGAGATCGACGTCGATGCCGATCGCGCGGAGCTGCGCCGCCGCGGTCTCGCCGGCCCGGGTGGAGAACGGGGTGGTCGCGTCGACCACCAGCTCCACCTTCGTCCCCGGGCGGTAGGAGGACTTGGCCAGCTCGGCCTTGGCCTTGTCGATCCCGGTCTCGTAGGTGCAGCCGCACCCGACCGACCCCTGCACCCGGGGCGGCAGGCCGCCGGTCGCGGGCGCGGCCAGCCCGCCGAACACCGCCTGGGCGTACCGGGCGCGGTCGATGGCCAGGCTCACCGCGCGCCGGAAGTGGATGTCGTCGCCCGGGGCCTTGGTGGCGTTGACGAAGATGCCGTGGATGGTGGCCGAGGGATGGACCAGCACCCGTTCCTCTTCGGGTATCTGGGCGGCCAGGTCGAGCGGGACGGCCTCGATGGCGTCGGCCTGGCGGCTTTGGTAGCGCAGGAGCTGCTGGTTGGGGTCGGCCACCACGTCGTAGACGAGGCGGTCCAGGTACGGCCGGGCGGGGTCGTGGTAGCGGGGGTTGCGTTCCAGTACCAGGCGCTGTCCCGGCTGGTAGGAGGACACCACGAACGGCCCGGCCCCGACGGGCTTGGTGAAGAAGTCCGCGCGGCTCTTGCCGCCGAAGTCCTTCGGCACCACGATCGAGGACCCGTTGCCGAGCCAGGCGAGCGTGAACGTGCTCGCCTTCTTCATCTTGATGACGAGGGTCCGGTCGTCGGGGGTGGCGGTGCCGGTGATGGCCCCGTAGAGGGTGCCCATGGACAGCCCCTTGCGCCACAGGCCGACCGAGAACGCCGCGTCCTTGGAGGTCAGCGGCGTCCCGTCACTGAAGGTCAGCCCTTTGCGCAGGGTGAAGGTGATGGTCTTGGCCTTGGCGTCGAGCGTCCACTTCTCGGCCAGGCCGGGCTGGATCGAGGCCCCGTCGGGCGAGGGGCGGACCAGCCCCTCCATCACCTGGGGCAGGGTCTGGAAAGTGGCGAGTTGGATGGCCTTGTCGGGGTCCCAGCCGTCGATGTCGGCGGCACGCAGGATGGTGAGGCTCCCGCCGCGCCCCGAAGGGTCGCCGGCGGGAGGTTCGGCGGTTCCGCACCCGCCGGCAGCCAGGGTCATCGCGAGCAGGAGGCACGCCGTGATCTTGATCCTCATATTGGCCCACCTGTAAATTGAACGTTCTATAAAATCTAGCGGCGTGCCTCTCCAGTCCCCCGACGAGGGCACCTCGGCTCAGCGCAGGCTGGCCATCACATGCTTGACGTGCGTGTAGTCCTCAAGCGAGTACGAGGACAGGTCCTTGCCGTACCCCGACCGCTTGTAGCCGCCGTGCGGCATCTCCGACGCGAGCGGGACGTGATCGTTGATCCAGACGCCGCCGAACCGCAGCTCCTTCGACACCCGCAGGGCGCGGCCGACGTCGCGGGTCCACACCGACGAGGCCAGGCCGTACGGCGTGCCGTTGGCCATCGCCACCGCCTCCTCCTCGGTGGAGAAGCGCTGGACCGTGATGACCGGGCCGAAGATCTCCCGCTGGATCAGCTCGTCGTCCTGCCGCAGGCCCGCGATGACCGTGGGCTCGTAGAAGTAGCCGGGTCCGTCGGGCGCGCGGCCACCGGTGACGATCTCGGCGTGCGCGGGACGGCGGTCCACGAACCCGGACACCCGTTCGCGCTGGACGGCGCTGTTGAGCGGGCCGAGCGTGGTCTCCGGGGAGCGGGTGTCGCCCATCACGAACTTGCCCGCCTGAGCCGCCAGGCCGGACACGACCTCGTCGTACAGGGCGTCGGCGACCAGTACCCGGGTGGCCGCCGTGCAGTCCTGGCCCGCGTTGTAGTAACCGGCCCCCGCGACGATCTCCAGCATCGACTCCAGGTCGGCGTCGTCGAAGACCACCACCGGGGCCTTGCCGCCCAGCTCCAGGTGGACGCGCTTGAGCGTCCGGGCCGCGTGCTCGGCGATCCAGATGCCCGTCTCCACCGACCCGGTCAGCGAGATCAGCTCGACGTCGGGGTGCTCGACCAGCGCGGCCCCCGGGTCGTTGCCGCCCGCCACGACGTTGAGCACGCCGGGCGGCAGCACGGCCGCGGCCAGCTCGGCGAGCCGGACCGTGGTGGACGGCGTGGTCGGGGCGGGCTTGAGCACGGTCGTGCAGCCGGCGGCCAGCGCCGGGGCGAGCTTCCACACCGCCGTGGTCATCGGGTAGTTCCAGGGCGTGATCTGGCCGACCACGCCGACCGGCTCACGGCGGATCATGGAGGTGTAGCCCTCGACGTACTCGCCCGCCGCCTTGCCCTCCAGGTTGCGCGCCGCGCCGGCGAAGAAGCGCAGGTTGTCGGACATGGTGCCGATTTCCTCGCTCCGCGCGACGTGCAGCGGCTTGCCGGTCTCCGCGGACTCCAGCTCGGCCAGTTCGTCGCCGTGCTCCTCGACGATGTCCGCCAGGCGGAGCAGGGCGAGCGCGCGTTCGCCCGGGGTGGTACCGGACCAGCGGGGGAAGGCCGCCTTGGCGGCGGCCACCGCCCGATCGACGTCGGCGGCCCCCGAACCCGGGCTGTGGGCGATGATCTCGCCCGTCGCCGGGTTGTCCACGGGTATGGTCTGCCCCTCGATCGGATCGATGGACTCGCCGTCGATGAAATTCCGCAGGACGCGGATGTCCGACATTGCTCTTCTCTCTTTCAGGTCTCGACCGGCTCTTTCAGGACGCGGCCAGCCGGCGCAGTCGCACCTTGTCGACCTTGCCGACCGCCAGCTTGGGCAGCTCGGTCTCCAGCCGGAACACCTTGGGGACCTTGTAGTTGGCCAGCCGCGTGCGGGCGTGCTCACGCAGCTCGGCCTCGGTCACCGGGGCGCGGGCGACCACGAACGCGTGGCCGACCTCGCCCCAGCGCTCGTCCGGCACGCCGACCACGGCGCTGAGCGCCACGGCCGGATGCTCTTCGAGCGCGATCTCGATCTCGCGCGGGTAGACGTTGTAACCGCCGGACTTGAACATCTCCTTCAACCGGCCCACCAGGCGGATGTGGCCGCCCTGCTCCTCCGTCGCCAGGTCGCCGGTGTGCAGCCAGCCGTCCTCGTCGATCGCGGCCTTGGTCGCGGCCGGGTCGCGGAAGTAGCCGCGGGTGATGAAGTCGCCCCGGATGAGGAGTTCGCCGGCCTCGCCCGGCGCGGACGGCAGGCCGTCGGCCCGGCGCAGCGTCACCTCGTAGTGCGGGTCCACCCGGCCCACGCTCCAGGACATCGTCTCCAGCGAGTCGTCCGGATCGGTGTAGGTCACCGAGCCGGTCGATTCGGTGAGGCTGTAGCTGGTCGCCAGCTTGGCTCCGGTCTCCGCCAGGATCTTCAGCAGGCTCAGCGGCGCGGCGGCCCCGCCCCAGATGATGTACGAAAGCGAGCTGAGGTCCCGCTCCCGCCACTCCGGCGTGGCGACCATCGCCAGCAACTGGGTGGGGATGCAGTAGAGGTGGGTCAGGCGTTCCCGCTCCACCGTGCGCAGCGTGCCCGCCGCGTCGAAGCGCGGCAGGTAGACGATCGTGCCCCCGGCGACCAGGACCGACGTGCTGATGTCGCCGAGGCCGCCGATGTGGTTGAGCGGCAGGTCGCACAGCTTGCGCGGGGCCTCGCCGTACCAGCGCCCGGCCTGTACCACGCCGCAGTACGCCAGGCCGTGGTGCGGGACGAGCGCGCCCTTGGGCCGCCCGGTGGTGCCCGAGGTGTAGATCATCGCCGCCGGGTCCGCCGGTTCGACCTCGCGGCGGGCCGCGGCCAGATCCTCCCCGGGCACGCCGGCCCCCGCGTCCACGAAGGACTTGTAGGAGACCGAGAGGCCGGGGATCTCGCGGCTCTGGGTGACGACCGGCATCGGCCGGGCGGCGGCGAGCGCCGCCAGGCGGGACTCGCCCTGGTCGATCATCGAGAACAGCACCGCGGGCTCGCTGTCGGCGATCACATGGGTCAGCTCCGCGGTGGTGTACTTCGGGTTCAGCCCCACCCAGATGCCGCCGATGCTCGCGGTGGCCAGGAAGACCACGAAGCACTCGGGCTGCGGATCGCCGATCAGCGCGACCCGGTCGCCGCGCCGTACGCCGGCGGCCAGCAGCGCCGCCGCGCAGCGGTCCACATCGTCGCGCAGCCGCGCGTACGTCCAGCGCCCGCCTTCACCGGCAAGGGCCTCCCGGCCGGGATGACGCTGCGCCCAGTGATCGACATAGTCGGTGACGCGCGGCAACCGGGGAACGCTCATATCAGGACAGCCTCCTCACGGGGCGACAGCAGCCGCTTGGCGTTGTCGTGCAGCAGCGCGTCCAGCGTCTCGGCGCGCAGGCCGAGACCGTGCCACTCCGCGAGGGCCCGCCCGTGCGGGAAGACCGGCCAGTCGGTGGCGAACAGGATCTGGTCGCGCAGCAGCCGGTCCATGAAGTGCCGCATCATCTCCCAGCCCGACCCCGGCACGCCCAGGTACTTGGGTGCGAGGCCGCCGAAGTCGATGAGCACGTTGGGGTGGCGGCGGGCCACGGCGACGATCTCCGGCACCCACGGCCAGGCCCCGTGGCAGGCGATCAGGGTCGCCTCGGGGAAGTCGCAGGCCACCTGGTCCAGCCGGACGGGACGTTCGGCCTCGATGGGGTGGCGGCGCGAGTAGTTGACACCGGTGTGGACGGCCACCGCCAGGCCGAGCTCGGTGGCCTTGGCGTAGACCGGGTAGAGCGGGCGGTCGTCGATGGCGTGGCCGAAGAAGGACGGCTGCACGTTGATCCCTTTCAGGCCCAGCGCGGCGACGCGCTCGACCTGGCGTACCGCGCGCATCACCGACAAGGGCTCAAGCGACACGGTACCGAACCCGGAGAACCGGTCAGGGCGCAGCCGTACCTGCTCGGCGACCTCCTCGTTGAGGGCGTCGGCGTAGTCGCCGTGCTCGAACTCGGCGTGCAGCACGGCGTGCCCGATGCCGGCCAGGTCCATCTCGGCCAGCAGTTCGTCCATGCTCTTGTGCCAGCCGTCGCCGATGTCGAGCACGGCTTCGTACTGCGTGTAGACCTCGCCGCCCGCGGCGATCGGGGGCCGGACGGAGCTGGGCACCCGCACGCGGAAATCGATGATCGTCGAAGGTGCCGAATCCATGGAATGTTCCTCCGGGGTTAGGAGTGTCATAGGGGGAGGCCGGTGGGCTTGCGGTGCCGCCAGGGGTGGGCGCGTTCGAGCTGCCCGGCCAGGGCGAGGACGGTGCCGTCCTGCCAGCGGCCCCCGATGAGCTGGACGCCGAGCGGCACGTCCCGCTCGACCAGCGGGACGGAGATCGCGGGCAGGCCCAGCATGTTGGCCAGCACGGTGAGCGAGGCGGTCTCCTCGGCCCGGCGCAGCGGCAGCCACGGGTCGGCCTCCTGCCCCTCCCACAGCGAGCCGATCCGCGGGGCGAGCACCGGATTGGTGGGGGTGAGCAGGACGTCCACCTCGTCCCAGGCCCGGTACATCTCGGCCGACCGGATCTGGAGGTCCAGGATCGCGGTGACGTACGTCATCGCGTCCATCTCGCGGGCGGCCTCGCGGAGGGTCCGGTTGAGGGGTTCGATGGCGGACTCGTCGGTGACCACGCAGTCGGCCGAGCCGGTGGCGTACAGGATGTCGAAGCGGGTGGTGAACCACTCCTGGTCCAGGCCCGGCACGCGCTGCTCGACCACCTCGTGCCCGAGGTCGGCGAGCAGGTCGGCGGCCTGGCGGAGGAGGGCTTCGGCCGCGGGGTTCACCTGGGCGGCGAACGCGGGCTGGAGGTTGAGGCCGATGCGCAGCCGTCCGGGGTCGCGCTGGGCCCGCTCGCGGAACGGCACCTCCGGGCGGGGCGGGGTGTACCAGGTGGGGCGGGGGGCGGTGGCGAACACGTCCAGTACGGCGGCCGTGTCCAGCACGGTCCGGGTGAGCACGCCTTCGGTGGCGAAGCCCTCCATGTAGTGGGCGTCGGAGGGGACCAGGCCACGGCTGGGCTTCATCCCGACCAGGCCGCAGTAGCTGGCGGGCTCCCTGATGGACCCGGCCCCGTCGGAGGCGTGCCCGATCGGCAGCAGGCCCGCCGCCACCGCGGCGGCCGATCCGCCGCTGGAGCCGCCGGGGCTGAGTTCCAGGTCCCACGGGTTGCGGGTCGCGCCGTGCCGGAGCGACTCGGTGACCGACACGGTGCCGAACTCCGGCGAGGTCGTGCCGCCCACGAAGACGAAGCCCGCCTCGCGCAGCGCCCGCACCGCCGGGGCGTCGTACTCCATGACCGTGTGCTCGATGCCGTTGGAGGCGCTGCACAGCGGCCAGCCGAGCACCGGGTGCAGGTCCTTGATCGCGATCGGCACGCCGTGGAACGGCGGCAGCGGCTCGCCCTTGGCGACCTTCGCGTCGGCGGCGTCGGCGGCGGCCCGGGCCTCGTCGTGGGCGACGTGGCAGAACGCGTTCAGAGCCGGGTTCACCCGGTCGATGCGCGCCAGGTAGCCCTCCACGAGCTCCCGGGAGCCGATCTCGCCGGCCGCGACGCGCGCGGCCAGCTCGGTCGCGCTCGGCCAGCCCTCGGGTCCGGTGCCTGCGGGATCGCGCAGATCCCCGGCCGGGACGGTCTCCGTCATGCCTTCTCCTGTTCCTTACGGGTGGGACGCCAGCCGGGGCGGGGCACGCTCGCGCGCAGCAGGCGGGTGTAGGGGTGGCCGGGTTCGTCGAGCACCCGGGCGGCGGGCCCGCGTTCGACGATCGAGCCGTGCCGCATGACCACGATGTCGTCGGCGATCTGGCGGACCACGGCCAGGTCGTGGCTGATGAACAGGTACGCGACGCCGGTGCGCTCGCGTACGTCGGCCAGCACGTTGAGCACCTGCGCCTGGATGGACACGTCGAGCGCGGCGACGGACTCGTCCAGGATCAGGATGCGGGGCTCGGCGGCGAGGGCCCTGGCGATGGCCACCCGCTGGCGCTGGCCGCCGGACAGCGCGGAGGGCAGCGCGGCCATGTGGCGGTCGGACAGGCCGACCAGGTCGGCGAGTTCGGCGACCCGCTCGCGCCGCCGGGGCGCGGACAGCGAGGTGTGCAGCCGCAGGATCTCCTCCACGGCGGCGCCCGGGCTCTGCCGGGGGTCCAGGCTGGAGTACGGGTCCTGGAAGACGATCTGGACCTCGCCGCCGCGCCTGCGCCGTTCCCGCGCCGAGCGGGGCGGGGCGGAACGGTCCCGGCCGCAGGCGGTGATCCGGCCCGCGGTCGGCCGTTCCAGGCCGACGATCATGCGGGCCACGGTGGTCTTGCCGGAACCGGACTCGCCCACGATGGCGACCGCGCCCGCCGGGGGCAGCGTGAGGCTCACATCGTCCACGGCGACGGCTTCGCCGAAGGTCTTGCGGAGCCCGGCCAGCTCCAGGATCGGCTCCTTGGTCTGCTCAGCCATGGGACGCCGCCTGCAACTCCTCGGCGCGCAGGCAGGCCACTTCGCCGTCGGACATGGGCCGCAGCTCGGGCCGCCGGGTGCGGCAGCCCTCGCGTACGTGGGGACAGCGCTCGCAGAAGGCGCAGCCGTCGGGGGCCTCGAAGGCCGACAGCGGGCGGCCGGGGATGGTCGCCAGCCGGTCGGCCCGCCGCTCCAGGGAGGGCCGCGCGGCGGTGAGCGCCGCCGTGTACGGGTGCAGCGGGTCGTCGTGCAGCGACGCCGAGGCGCGTACCTCCATCACCCGGCCCGCGTACATCACCGCGGTGCGGTCGCAGACGGCCGCCGCCAGTTCCAGGTCATGGGTGATGAACAGCATGGCCAGCCCGCGCTCGCGGCGCAGTTCGTCCAGCACGGCCATCACCTCGGCCTGCGTGGTGACGTCCAGCGCGGTGGTGGGCTCGTCGGCCAGCAGCAGCTTCGGCTCGGCGAGCAGGGTGGCCGCGATCATGACGCGTTGCAGCAGCCCGCCGGACAGTTCGTGCGGGTACTGCCGCAGCCGCCGCCCGCCGTCGGCGATCCCCACCTCGCCGAGGACGCGCACCGCGCGCTGTTCGGCCTGCCTGCGGCCCACCCGGCCGCGGATGCGCAGCGCCTCGGTCAGGAAGTCGCCGATCGTGCGCACCGGGTTGATGTGCGCCCGGGGGTCCTGGAAGATCATCGGGACGCCGGCGCGCAGTTCGCGCAGCGCAGCGCCGCGCAGCCCGCCCACGTCGGTGCCCTGGTACCGGATCGCGCCCTCCACGCGCGCGCCCGGCGGCAGCAGCCGCACGATCGAGCGGGCCGTCATCGACTTGCCCGACCCGGACTCCCCCACCAGGCCGACCGCCTCGCCCTCGGCGATGCTCAGCGAGACGTCGCTGAGCACCGGCTTGGGCCGGTCCGGGGTGGGCAGGGTCACCGTCAGACGGCTGATTTCGAGAATGCCGCTCATGCCGCGCCTCCCGCGCGAGTGCGCCGCCAGGGCCATGGGCGGCTCGTCAGGCGGCCCGCAGGCAGCCGCTCGCCGAGCAGGTTGAAGGCCACCACCAGGACGACGATGCAGCCGCCGGCCAGCAGGGATTCGGCCGGGTAGCCCTGGAGCACGCCGGACTGCCCGCCGCCCACCATGGTGCCCCAGTCGGCGTCCGGCGGCTGCACGCCGAGCCCGAAGAACGACACGATGGCCAGATCGACCATGGCGTAGCTGAAGAACAGGGTCGCCTGGGCGGCGATGATCGGCAGCAGATTCGGCACCAGGTGGCGGACGCAGATCGACAGCGCGCTCGCGCCCTGGACCTCCAGCGCCTGGATGTAGGGTTTGCGCCGTTCGGCCAGCGCGGCGCTGCGCACCAGCCGGGCGATGTAGGGGATGTAGGCCACGGCCAGGGCGAGCACCGCCGCGTTCAGGCCGGGGCCGAAGACGGCGGCCACCAGCATCGCCAGCAGGACGCCGGGGAAGGCGAACATCACTTCGAGCACCGCGGAGACCACCGAGTCCAGCCATCCGCCGACCCACGCCGCCGTGATCGCGACGGCGATCCCGGCGGCCATGCTCAGCGTGACGATCCACAGCGGGCCGAGCAGCGAGGTCCGGGCCCCGGTGAGCAGCCGCGCGAGCAGGTCACGGCCCTGCCCGTCGAAGCCCAGCGGATGTCCGGCCGCCGGAGCCCCGTAGGCGTGGGTGATGTCGCTGGCGTTCGGATCGGCGGTGGTCAGGATGGGGCCGATCGCGGCCAGCACGACCGCCAGGACGATCACGCCCGCCGCGCCCATGCCCAGCGCGCCCAGTCTCCCGCGCCCGCCGCGGCCGGCCCGTAGCGTCGCCGATACCACGGTCATGATCGCCCTCCTAGCTTGATGCGCGGGTCGAGCATCGCCGCCCCGACGTCGACCAGGGTGTTGACCAGCACGAACGCGGTGACCAGCACGAGTGCGATGCCCTGCACGACGCTGAAGTCCTTCGACAGCGCGGAGGTGACCAGGTACGCGCCGAGCCCGTTGAGGCCGAAGGCCCGCTCCACGACCGCCGACAGCGCGATCATCGAGGCCACCGTCATCCCGGCCAGCGTGGCGATCGGGACGGCGGCGTTGCGCAGGGCGTGCCGGCGTACGACGGTCGCGTACGGGATGCCCCGGCTGACCGCCGTCTGCACGTGTTCGCGGCCCATCTGCTCGCGTACCGAGGTCCGGGTCACCCGGGCCACGGCCGCCGTGGCGGACGCGGCCAGGGCGAAGGCCGGGAGCGTGAGGTGCCGGACGCTGTCCCAAAAGCCGGTGCCGTTGCCCAGCGCGGGCAGCCAGCGCAGCGTCACCGCGAAGATCCCGATCAGCACGATCGCCGCGACGAACGGCGGGACGGCCACCACCATCGCCGTGCAGACCACCACCATGGAGTCGAAGAACCCCGGCCGCAGCGCCGCCAGCAGCCCGAACGCCACGCCGACGACCAGCACGATCAGCGCGGCGTAGACGATCAGGGACAGGGTCGTCCCGGCGCGGGAGACGATGAGGTCCGACACGTCCTGGCGCAGCGTGATCGACATGCCGAGGTCGCCCCGCACCGCGTTGGCCAGCCAGTTCGCGTACTGCACGAAGAACGGGTCGTCCAGGCGGTAGCGCTCGACCAGGACGGCCACGGCCTCCGGCGGCAGCGACCGGCCCCCCGACAGTGTCGCGAGCGGGTTGCCCGGCGCGGCCCACAGGCCGGCGAACACCACGAAGCTCGACACCAGCAGGGTCGCCACCATCATGATGGCCCGGCGGATGAGATAGGCGACCACCGGCTACCCCACCGCTCCGAGCTGGTCGGCCCAGGGCGCGAACAGGTGGTGGGAGGACACGGTCGCTCCGGTGAGCTTCTTGTTGAGCACCAGGACCGTGTCCGGCGCGACGACCGGGATCCAGGGCAGGTCCTCGGCGAGCAGCGCCTGTGCCTCGACGGTCGCCTCGGCGCGCTTGGCCGGGTCCTCCATGCCGCGCACCTTTTCGAGGAGGTCGGCCGTCTTCTTGTTGCGGTAGCTCCCGTAGTCCTGCGGGCCGCCGGGCACGGACAGCGACGCGTAGAGGGCGGCGGGGTCGGCCCAGTTGGGGTAGTTCGTGGTGAAGAAGGCGTCCACGTCGGCGCGGGCCTTGGGGTCCAGGAAGAACCCGCTGTAGGCGTCGGCGGAGACCGCCTTCAGCTCTGCCTTGAGGCCGATCTTCTCGGCCGCCGACCGCACCAGGTTGGCCTCGGTGACCAGCTTGTTCAGCTCGTTGCTGAAGCCGAACCTGACGGTCTTGCCGGTCGCCCCGGCCTCCTGGACGAGCTTGCGGGCGGCTTCGAGGTCCACCTTCGTCTCGGGCAGCGCGTCCCAGGCGCGCTGGAAGGTCTCGCGCTCATATCCCCAGGTGGCGGGGGTGCCGAGGGCGCGGGCCGGCTGGGCGGTGCCCTTGTAGAGGGTGCGGATGTACCCCTCGCGGTCGATGGCCATCGACAGCGCCCGGCGCACGCGCGCGTCGGACAGCACGCCCCTGCCCATGTCGGCGATGATCATCGCGTCGATCAGGTACGACGGGCCGCGGTGGATGTTCACCGTGCCGCTGGCGCGGACCTGGTCCAGGGTGGACAGCGGGAGTTCCATGTACCCCCCGTCCACCTCGCCGGTGACCAGGGCCGCGGTGAGCGTCGCCTCGTCCGGGATGCCCTTGAAGTCGATCTGCCGGACCAGCGGTTTGACCGAGCCGTTCCAGTAGGCGTCGTTGCGCACCACGGAGAGCACGTCGCCGGTGCGCCACTGACCGAACTTGTAGGAGCCGGTGCACATGGCGCCGCCCTTGACGGTGCCGTAGTCCTTGCCCTTGGCCTCGACATAGCGCTTGGAGACCACGATGCCCGGCATGTAGGACAGGACGTTGCGGAGCCAGTAGTCCGGCTCCTTGAGTTTCAGGGTGACTTCGAGCGGGCCGGTGGCCTTGACCGAGGCGATCCGGTCCACCACGGGACCCCAGTAGCCGCCCTGCTTGGGATCGAGGTTGCGCTCGATGCTGAAGGCGACGTCGGCGCTGGTCATGGGCGAGCCGTCCCAGAACGTGACGCCTTCGCGGAGGGTCAGGACGGCGGTCTTCGGGTCGGGATAGTCGAGTTTGGTGGCGAGGCCGGGTTCCACCGTCCCGTCCGGCGACTGCCGGAACAGCGCCTCGCACATCAGGCTGGTCACGGTGATCTCGGGATAGTCGCCCGCCGTGATCGGGTCGATGGAGGTGGTGCCCCGGTAGAGCGCCCAGGTGATCCGGTCCACCTGGCCCTTGCCGGGCGGGGTGGTGGTGACGAGTTCCTGCTGTTGCTGCGCGGCGTCCGGGGGCGCCGTCCCGGTCGTGCCGCCGGTGTCCCGGTAACATCCGGCCGTTGTCAGCATCAGCCCGGCCACTGTGGCCGCGATGGTCTTTCTCCGCACGCCTTGCATCTGTACCGCCAAGTTCGCCAGGGGCTGCTTACGCCCCTCCCGGGGGGATAAGTAGTCGAACGATCGCTCAATTAGGTGCCCGCGTCAAGGGGCGTTTTTACTGGATATGTGCTTCTACCTGGATCAACGCGTCGGCGAGGACGTCCAGGAACAGATCGCAGTCCGCCTCGGTCAGTACGAGCGGAGGTTTGATCTTCAGGACGTTGCCGTCCGGCCCGTCCGTGGAGATGAGCACGCCGCGGGCCTTCACCGCCTCCTTGACCGCCGCCGCGTGCCCGGTGGCGGGCGCGCGGCCGGGGTGGCTCAGCTCGATGCCGATGAACAGGCCCTCGCCGCGCACGTCCCCGATCAGGGGATGTCGCTCCCGCAACCCGCGCAGCCCGGCCAGGAGCTGATCGCCGCGGGCGCGGGCGTTGGCCTGGAGGCGCTCGTCCTGGATGACGTCGAGCACCGCGAGGCCGGCTTCGGCGGAGACGGGGTTGCCGCCGAAGGTGTTGAAGTACTCCATCCCGGTCTCGAAGGACCGGGCGATCTCCGGAGTGGTCACCACGGCGGCCAGCGGGTGCCCGTTGCCGAGCGGCTTGCCGAGGGTGACGATGTCGGGCACGGCGTCCTGGGTCTCGAAACCCCAGAAGTGCCGGCCCACCCGGCCCAGGCCCACCTGGATCTCGTCGGCGACGCAGACCCCGCCGGCCTGACGTACGTGCTCGAAGGCCGCACGCAGGTATCCGTCCGGGTAGACGATCTGGCCGCCGCAGCTCTGCAACGACTCGGCGAAGAACGCCGCCGGTCGCAGGCCCCGGGAGGCCAGGGTGGTCAGGTGGCCGGCGACCGAGGCGGCGTACCGGGGGCCGAGATCGTCGTCGCGGCCCGCGCGCAGCCGTCCCCGGTAGGGGTCGGGCAGCTCGCAGACGTGTGTGGTGGTGGGGCCGCCCTGCCCGCCGGGGCCGTCGAACTTGTACGGGCTCAGCGCGACCTGGGAGCTGAGGTGGCCGTGGTAGGCGTGGTCCAGGACCAGCACGTCCCGCGCGCCGGTGTGCGCGGTGGCCAGCCGGAGCGCCAGGTCGTTGGCCTCGGAGCCGGAGTTGACGAAGAAGCAGACCCGCAGCGGGTCCGGCAGCAGCTCGACCAGCCGGTGGGCGTACTCCACGACCGACTCGTGCAGGTAGCGCGTGTTGGTGTTGAGCAGGGCGACCTGCCGGGAGACGGCCTCGACCACCCGGGGGTGGCAGTGGCCGACGTGGCAGACGTTGTTCACCAGGTCCAGCCACGGCCGGTCGGCCTCGTCGTAGAGGTAGGCGCCCTCGCCGCGGACGATGTGCAGCGGCTCGCCGTAGGAGAGGCCCAGCGCCCGGCTGAAGTTGGTACGGCGGCGCGCGGCCAGCGCGGCGGCGTCCCTGCCGGTGCGGGCCGCGCTGCCGCCCCGGTGGCCGAGCAGCAGGTTGGGGTCGATGCTGACGCTCTTCCACAGGTCCGCCTCGGCGGCGGGCACGGTGTCGGGCACCCGGTCGGGGAGGTGGGTCAGCAGGTGCAGGCGCAGGTCCGTGCCGCTCGTGGTGCCGAGCGGGTCGCCGGGGGCGAGTTCGCCGCCACGGCGCGGCGGGCCGGCCGGGGCGAGACCGCGGTAGAGGGTCCAGAACGGCACGCCGCCCTCGGTGCGGTGCGCGAGCGTCACGGTGTCGCCCCGCACGGCGTGGACCACGGCGGGGAGCGGGCAGCGGACCGTGGCGGGCCCGTCCGTGCGCAGGTCACGGCCCAGGCGTACGCCTTCGGGCGTCCGCTCGCCGTGGCGTCCGGCCAGGTGGACCTCGTCCAGCAGGGGGAAGGGGCGGGCGGCGCCCGACGTGAGGTGCCGCCGCACCGCGCGGGCCGCCGGGTTCGCCGGGAAGCCGACCGCGTCGCGCAGCGCGAAGTGCGCCAGGTCCGGGCTCGTCCCGGCCAGCTTGCGCAGTACTTCGGCCACGCCCTGCCGGCTGACCAGCAGGTAGTCGTTGCCGGGGTCGTTGGCGTGCTGGTGGGCGGACATGCACAGGCTCATCGCCAGGCGGGTCCGCGCGAGGTCGAACAGCACCGCGAGCTCGTCGGTCCGCAGCGGGGCCACCTCGTCGTAGCCGCGCACCAGCGGCAGGACCGCGCGCAGCGGGTCGGCGTGGCCCTGCATCGCGTACGCGAGCGCCACCGCCAGGCCGCAGACGCGCGGGGTCCACACCAGGTCGCCGAAGTCGATCAGCCCGGCGATCCCGCCGTCGTCGTCCACCAGGATGTTCAGCTCGTTGGCGTCGTTGTGGACGACCTGGTGCGGCAGGGCGGCGAGGCGGGGGGCGACGTGCTCGGCGTACCGGTCGAAGACCTCGGTGACCAGCGGCAGGAGCGCGTCGTCGAGCAGGGCGGCCAGCTCGGCGACCCGTGGCGCGCTGGTCAGGTTCCATACCAGGTCGCGGCCCATCGCCGGGTGGGTGAAGTCGCGCAGCGCCCGGTCGATGCCCGCGACCTGCCGGCCGAGGCCGCGCAGGAGCGCTTCGGTGGGCTCGACCTCGGCCCACGGACGGCCCGCCAGCCAGGTGAGGACCCGCACGATCCGCGGCCCGTCGTCCCAGGTGACGGTCACCGAACGGCGGCCGTCGAGGGAGGCGACCAGCCCCGGGACCGGGTGTCCCGCCAGGTGGAGCAGGGCGGCGTCCTGGAGGTCGAGTTCGGCGGGGTCCGCGCCGGGGGCGTGGACCTTGATCACATAGCCGTCGCCGTGCTCGGTGACCAGCCGGAAGTTGCGATCCCGCTCCCCGGGCAGTGCCCGCACCCGGCCGTCCAGCCCGTACTGCCGCCGGACGATCTCCGCCACCCGCGCCGAGTCCTCCGCGAGGGTGGGGGCGGCGCCGTGGTCGTTGGCCGTGGGGGTCACGCCGTCTCTCCTTCCGACGTTGTGTGTGATCGAACGATCGCTCAAATAGCTGGACATGTCAAGACCCTGATGTGATGCGCCTCTCAGGAGGCGGGCTCCTCGTCGCGCGGCTCGATGGACAGCTCGACGCGCTCCAGCAGCAGCTCAGGGGCGGGCAGGGCCAGGTCGCGGACGCGGAGCAGGTGGCCGTCGTGGTTCGCGCCCATCAGGGCCAGGCCCATGTCGGCGAAACGCTCGCACAACTGCGGGATGTCCAGCTCGCCGTTCGGCCGATACCAGTGCGCCACCCCCGTGGCCATCTGGATCAGGGCCAGCCGCGCGACACTGCCGCGGTCCTCGAACACGCCCGCGCGGACCCCCGCGCGCAACGTCTCGGCCCACACCTGCTCGTAGGCGTCCCGCATCCGCTGGACCTCCTCGCGGGCCTGCCCGGTCAGCGCCTGGAACTCATGGTCGGCGACCTGCGCGGCACGCGGATTGCGGGCGTGGAAGGCGACGTGAACGGCGATCAGCGCGGCCAGCCGCCCGGCCGGGTCGTCGATGTCGCGCAGGGTCTCGGCGCTGCTGGTGGCCAGCACGTCCATGACCCGGCGGGTGACGGCCTCCAGCAGCTCGTCCTTGGAGGAGGCGTAGTAGTACATGCCGGAGACGGCGACCCCGGCGGCCTCGGCGATGTCGCGGATGCCCGTGCCGTGGAAGCCGCGCTCGGAAAAGAGCCGGCAGGCCGTGCGGAGCAACTGGAACTGCGTGCGCGCCGACTGCGCCCGGCGGGGAGCGGTGGGCTTCATCCTGCCCCCCCTGCCCCGCGGACTCCCGCCCGTCTGGTTGGTCGTGGCCATGATTCAGGACTATCCCATAGCCAGGGCGGTCGCGGGATTGGTCACGGTAAGCCCGGTGATCTCGGCCTCGGACAGACCCATCCGGCGCATCAGCGGGATCACGTTCTCCAGGATGTGGGTGTACCCGGGCCCGCCGTACCGGCGCAGGTAGACCTTCTGGCAGATGTCCTGCGCGATGAGCACGCTGTCGGCGAACCCCGCCTCCATCAGCGACTGGACCCACTCCACCCGGGTGCGGTCGTTGGGGCGGCGCGCGTCGGGGTTGAACGCGTAGTAGGTGGACTCCTGCCCGAACAGGTCCAGCTCCAGGTAGCAGCCGGTGCGGGCCAGTTCCAGCAGGTCCTCGGCGCGCCACAGGGTGCGGTCGATGTGCGACATGATCACGCGGTCGGGGTCGCCGCCCGCGTCCGCGACCGTCCGCATCGCCGCGAGCGGCGCTCCGGGGTGGCGGCCCGGATGGATCTGCAACACCGCGCCGGTGGTCACCTGCGCGCGGCACGCGGCGCGCAGCACCTTCTCCTCGTCCGGGTGGACGGGGTGACTCAGGCCGATCTCGCCGATCAGGCCCGCGCGCACTCCGGTGTCACCGACGCCTTCCTGGACGTCCGCGACGATCTCCGCGCAGATGGCGTCGATCGACGCGTCCGCCACGCCCGCCGGGTGGTAGTCGCGGCTGTAGTAGCCGCTGCCCATCACGATGTGGACCCCGCTGCCGCGCGCGACCCGGGCCAGCCCGAGCGGGTCGCGGCCCAGCCCCACCGGGGAGGAGTCCACCACCGCCCCGCCTCCGGCCAGGCGATAGTGGGTCAGTTCCTCGGTGGCGTCCTGCTCGGACAGCAGTTGCAGGTTGTCGAGGTTCAGGACGGTACGCCGGATCCAGTCGTAGTTGTCCAGGCGTACCGGCTCGGCGACCCGCGCGCGTACCGAGGCGGGGAACTCCTGCCGGACCCCCGCCTGCGCCCCGGCCTGCGAGGCGACCGGGGCCGTCCCCCAGGAACGGACGATGGCCGACATGTCGCTCAGCACGTGCTCGTGCGGTTGCGTGTGCCCGAGCGCGGCGGGATCGACGTCTCCGAGGACGGTACGCACGCGGCGTCCGGGAAGTTCTGTCATGCAATTAGTCTATCGATCGTTTGGACAAATAAGTAGCCGCCTTTCGTTGCTTCCATGGCCCGTGCTACTTGATCGCGGGGAGGTCGAAGACGCGGGCCACCTCTTCCAGGGAGCGGTCCTGCGTCTCCTGGTAGAGGGCGTACGGATCGAGCACCGGGCGGCCCATCGCCTCGGCGAGCCGGCCGGCGTCGTAGCCCGCGGCGTCCCTGCTGTCGTCCTTGCGGCCCTCGCCGGTGAGGTTGGACTGGAAGATCCCGGCCGCCGAGCGGGGCAGGAAGTCCTCGTAGACGATCGGCTCGGGGCGCACCCAGCCCTGGTCGATGAGGCCGGCGAGGTCGGTACCGGGCCGCCGCCCGTCCGGGGCGCGGTCGGTGACCGGCCGGTAGGTGAAGTAGCCCAGGCCATCGACCGCGAGGCCGCGTTCGGTGGCAGGGAAGCCCGCTGGGTCGCCTTCCCATATCTTCCGGGCGATGGCCGGGTCGCCGGTGCCGGTCCTGGCCATCAGGGCGTCGTAGCGCTCCCGGCCCGCGCGGGTGAGCGCGATGCCGCGCGCCTCGACCTCACCGAACCGCACCCGCAGCGCCCCCGTCTCGACCCGCCCGTCCGGCAGCCGCAACCGGCGCGGCTCGGCCAGGGCGCGGAACGACGTCTGCCGGAGCAGTACGTCCGGGCCGGACCAGCGGGGCGGCCCCTGGATCTTGTCGATCATGGTGATGCCGCGCTCGGTCATCCGCCGGTAGAGGTCGTCGATGTCGAGCACGCGCGGCGTCAGGTGGTTGATGTGCGTGCTCGTCACGCCGCCGATGTCGGCCGCGACCGCCGAGACCTGCTCCAGCGTCTCGTACCACGACTTGTCGATCGGCTCGGTGGACAGCGCGAAGGACCGGGCGGCCAGGTCCAGGAAGCGCTCGGCCGCCTGCTCCGGGAGCCCTCCGTCGAGTTCGGCCCGGTCGGCGAGGTCCAGCAGTTCCGGTGGGAAGAGTTCGCGGGCGGCCAGGAAGTCCTCCAGCCGCGCGCCGAGGTCCGGGTCGAAGAACCGCCGGTCGGCCGGGGTGAGCATCGAGGTGAACACCCGGAACGGGTTGAAGGCCAGCTCGCCGGCCTCGACCGGGCGGAACGCGGTGGAGACCACCGGCACCGCGCTGGTGGCGGCGTCGCGCAGGTCGTAGAAGCCCACCGGGCGCATGCCGAGCGCCCCGAAGATCCGGGCGACCTGCTGGAGTTCGGCGGGCGTGCCGACGCGGATCGCGCCGTGCCGTTCGGCGGAGACCCGGTCGATGGATCCCAGCCGCTCGGCGTCGCCGCCGAGCCGGCCGAGGACCGCGTCGTTGACCTCGCGCGACACCTCGACGAGGGTCCGGTAGGCGGGCACTTCCCGCCCGTACATCTCCGACAGCCGCCGCGCGAAGGCCGCGCGCAGCCGCCGCTGCGGTATCACTGACATGCGTCCCACCTTGGGGGGAGCCCCACCACGAAGCCAAGCCCCAGCAGAACGATAGATTTCCGGCCTGAGGCCAAGGAGGGCTTGGCCTGGAGGTGGCCGCATGCTCAAACCCCTGCACCTGCGCACCTTGCGGGCGGTGTGCCGGACCGGTTCGTTCGCGACGGCCGGACGCGAGCTGGGCTACACGGCCTCGGCGGTGTCCCAGCAGATGGCCGCCCTGGAGAAGGACTCCGGGCTGGCGCTGTTCGAGCGCGAGGCCCGGGGCGTGCGGGCCACCGCCGCCGCGTACCGGCTGGCCGAACTGAGCGAACGCGTCCTCGCCGACCTCGCCGACCTCGGCCGCCAGACCCGCGAACTGGCCGGCGGCGCGACCGGGCGGCTGCGGCTGGGCAGCTTCGCGACGGCGAGCGTACGGCTGATCCCGGCCACGCTGTCGGCGTTCGCCGGGCGCTACCCCCGGGCGGAGATCCTGCTGGAGGAGGGCGAGCCGGACGAACTCCTCCCTTTGGTACAGGACGGCACGCTGGACCTGGCCCTCGTCTACGAGTACGCGCTCACTCCCCGGCAGTGGCCGGACGGGCTCACCGCGCACCACCTGCTCCGCGAGGACCTGCTCCTGCTCCGCCCCGGCCACGCGCATCCGGAACCGCCGGAGTTGTCCGCGCTCGCCGGGGAACGCTGGATCGCCAGCCGCGAGGGCACCGGCGGCGCGCTGTCGCTGACCCGGCTCTGTGCGGCGGCCGGATTCGCGCCCACGGTGGCCTTTCGCAGCGACAACTACGACGTGGTGCGGCAACTGGTCGCGGCGACGCTGGGCGTGGCGATCGTCCCGGCCCTCGGCCACGTCCCGGACGAGCGCGTCCAGGCCACCCGGCTGGACTCGCCCTCAGCCCGCCGGGATGTACTGGCCCTGCACCGCGCGGCCAACACCAACCCGCTGCTCCCCGCTGCACTGACCACATTGCACCGATCGGTTTTGCGGTAGGAAGAAACCATGACAAACAGTCAGGAGTACGGCCGTCCAGGCCCGTTACAGAGCGTGTGGATTCTGGTGGGCGCGCTGGCGCTGGGGGCGGCGTTCGGGGCGGCGACGTCCATCGTGAACGGCATCTCGATCAGCCTGCACGACTTCGAGAGCCGGGACTACTCCATGACCGGCTGGTCCGGCCCGGAGATCGTCAGCCTGATGTTCGACTCCGGCTGGGCCTGGGCGGGGGTCGCGGTCGCGGCGGGCTGGCTGCTCACCCGCCGGAGCGGGCTCGGCCGTACGGCGGAGGCGGTCCACGCCGCCATCGCCGGCCCGCTGACCCTGGTCGCGGCCACGGCCGCCTACGGCCTCACGGACGCCGTCCGTAGCGGAGACTTTTACCGCTGGTACGAGTTCGGCGGTTCGTACTGGTTCGTGCTCGGTGTCCTCTTGGGGCCGGTACTCGGCCTCGCCGGGACGTTCATCAGGCGGCCCGGAGTGGCCGGGCTGCTCGCGCGGCTGATCGTGCCGGTCGGCGCGGCCGTGCAGATGGCCGTGCTCCCGCCCGGCAGGAACGACGTGGTCCGGGGCATCGGGCAGGCGGTCGTCTGGACGCTCGCCGCCCTGGCCATCGGCTTCATCGTCGTACGCTTCGGCCGCACCGAACGCCGCAGGCGGGCCGCGACCACCTCGTGAGGGATTAGGGTGCGTTCAGCCTTTCATGGGGGATTCAGATGAGCGGTGATGACGTAACGGCCATGCGGGAAGCGGCGCTGCGGTTTCTCGGCGCGCTCGACGGCGAGCGGGCCGAGGCGGCGCGGGCGGGGTTCGGTTCGGGGGAGCGTACCGAGTGGAGCTACCTGCCGGGCCCGCGCCCCGGGCTGCCGCTGGTCGAGATGACCGCCGAGCAGGAGGAACTGGCCCTGGCCCTGCTGGAGACCGGGTGCAGCGCGGCCGGGGCGGAGGTCGCCCGCGCGATCATCGCGCTGGAGCGGATCAGGCGCAGGCTGGTGACCGGCGTGGAGGAGATCGACGGCGACCGCTACTGGTTCCGGATCTTCGGCGACCCTGCGGGCGACGGCCCGTGGATGTGGCGGGTCAACGGGCATCACCTGGCGATCCACGTCACGGTCGCGGGCGGCGAGTGTACGGTCACCCCGAGCTTTCTCGGCTCCGAACCGGCCATGGTGCTCTCCGGGCCGCAGCGCGGGCTGCGGGTGCTCGCCGAGGAGGAGGAACTGGGCCGGGCGCTGCTCGCCGACCTCGCGCCGGACCAGCGGCGCACGGCGATCGTCGATGAGACCGCGCCCGACGACATCCTCACCCGCGTCGATCCGGTGGTGGACCTTTCGGGCTTCCCTCCGGGGGTGGCGTACGGAGACCTGCCCGCGTCGTCGAAGGACCTGCTGGAACGGCTGGTCCGCCGCTACTTCCAGCGTGCCCCCGCCGGGTACGCCGAGGCGAGCTGGCGACGCGTCCTCGACGCCGGCCTGGACAAGGTGACGTTCGCCTGGGCGGGGTCGGACCGGCGCGGCGAGGGGCACTACTACCGCGTGGCCGGTCCGACGTTCCTGCTGGAGTACGACAACACCCAGGACGACGCCAACCATGTCCACTCCGTCTGGCGCGACCCGCGCTACGACTGGGGCGGCGACCTGCTCGCCCGCCACTACGCCGCCGGCCACTGACTCAGCGGCTGACGGACTTCTTGTACAGCCGGGTGGCCAGCGGCACGAAGACCACCAGGAGCAGTACCGACCACAGCACCGACACCGGCACCGCGTGCTGGAGCGGCCAGGCGTCCGGCACCGGCAGCGCGGCGCTGGTGTTGCCGAACAGCTCACGGGCGGCCTGGACCATCGTGGAAACCGGGTTCCAGTCGGCGATCGGCCGCAGCGGGCCGGGCAGCCGGGCGCTGTCCACGAACGCGTTGGACAGGAAGACCAGCGGGAACGACACGAGGGTGGCGACGTTGTTGAAGACCTCGGGGGTACGCAGGGCGAGCGCGACCGTCGCGGTCACCCACGAGAAGGCATAGGCGAACAGCAGGAGCAGCAGGAACCCGCCGATCGCCTCCCAGAGCGAGCCGTTGATCCGCCAACCGACCAGCAGACCGACCACGGCCATGGTGACGATGCTGGTCAGATTGGTGATCAGGTCACTGAGGGTCTGGCCGGTCAGCACTGCGGAAGGTGACATCGGCAGGGTGCGGAAGCGGTCGAAGATGCCCTTCTGGAGGTCCTGGGTGAGCGTGTAGCCGGTGATCTGCGCGCTGGTCACGATGGTGAGGACGAAGATCCCGGGGAGCAGGTACTCGCCGTACGACATGCCGGGCAGGCTGATCATGCTGCCGAAGACGTAGGTGAACAGCAACACGAACACGATCGGCATCATCACGACGCCACCCAGCAGGTCGGGCGCCCGCCTGATCTTCAACGCGTTCCGCTTGGTGATCGTCACACTGTCGGCGATCACCATCTGAAGGGTGCTCATCGCGCGTTCTCCTTGATCTTCTTGGTGGTGCCCGCGGGGGTGGCGGCCTCGTGACCGGTCAGGGTCAGGAACACGTCGTCGAGGGTCGGGCGGCGCAGGCCGGCGTCGCGTACGGTGACGCGCTCGGCGGCCAGGTGGCCGAGCGCCGTGGTCAGTGCGGCGGCGCCGCCGGTGACCGGGACGGTCACCCGGAAGGCGGCCGGATCGACCTGCGGCTCGCCGACGGCCAGCGGCGCGAGGATCCGCCTGCTGATCTCCAGGTCGGCCGCGCTGGTCAGCGACAGCTCGATCCGGTCGCCGCCGACCTGCTCCTTGAGCTGGTCGGCGGTGCCGAGCGCGATCACCCGGCCGTGATCGACCACCGCGATGCGGTCGGCCAGCCGGTCGGCCTCCTCCATGTACTGGGTGGTGAGCAGGACCGTCGTACCGGACGCGACCAGCTCGGCCACGACCTCCCACAAGCTCGCCCGGGCCCGCGGGTCCAGGCCGGTGGTGGGCTCGTCCAGGAACAGCACGGGCGGGTCGGCGACCAGCGCCCCGGCCAGGTCGAGCCGCCGTCGCATCCCACCGGAAAAGCCCTGTACCGGGCGGTCCCCGGCCTCCACCAGGTCGAAGCGCTCCAGCAGCTCCCGCGCCCGCCGGCGGCTGCGCTTGATACCCAGGTGGTAGAGGCGGCCGACCATTTCCAGGTTCTCGGCGGCGGTGAGATGGTCATCGACGGCGGCGTACTGCCCGGACGCCCCGATGCGCCCGCGCAACTCACGCGCGTCCCGCACGACATCGAAACCGGCCACGGTGGCGTATCCGGCGTCGGGCGCGAGCAGTGTGGTGAGAATGCGTACGGTGGTGGTCTTACCTGCACCGTTCGGCCCGAGCAGGCCGAACACCGTGCCCTCGGGGACGGACAGCTCCATCCCGTCCAGGGCCTTGACGCCGCCGAACTTCTTCATCAGTCCTTCGGCCACGATCGCGGGGGACATAGGATTCTCCTACTTTCGGAATTGAAAAGTCACCGGCATTCGACATGAATGGAGGCACGGTCGATACAGCCGACGCCACTGTCATGGCGGGCGCGGCCGTTATGGCAGGTACAGCAGCATGGCGCGGACCTCACCGGTGCGGCCCATGCAGTTCTTGTTCGGCGGTACGGCCAACGCCGACCGTTATGGACGGCCCCGGCCAACGCGGTTCATATGGGCGGTTCGGCCAGCGCGGCTGACGCAACAGGCCCGACCGACCGACACCACTGGGATAGACGGAACGACTGACGTGGTCGGCGCGGATCTCATGGCCTACGGCCGAGGCCGTTAACGCGACCGGTACGACCGACGCGGTTCAGATAGGCGGTACGGTTGGCGCGGTCGTTATGGCTGGTAGCGGCCAGCGCGACCGACCCCGGGCGCGGCCAACTCCACTGCTTGTGGCCGGTAGGGCTAGCGCACCCAGCCCGTGTAGTGGCCGCCGGATGGCTTGTCGGCCGGGCCGGTGGGGCGGGTGCCGCTGGTGGGCTGGAGTGCTGCGGACACGGCGCGGACGAGCCAGGCGTTGACCGAAAGCCCCTCCCGGCCGGCCGCCTCCTCGATGCGCGCCTTGAGGTGATCGGGGACGCGCAGGGTGATCCGCGAGGTGCCGCCCTCGTCGTTGTCCGCCGGGTCGGTGACGGGCGCGCGGACGCCCATCGCGACCTCCACCGCCCCGGCCAGCGCACTGCGCAGGCTGCTCCCGGGCGTCTCCCTGGCCGGCCGCTCGGCGCGCGGTGGCGTCACCAGAAAGTCGGGGTCGCGCCCGCGCAGCCGCAGATCGACCGACCCCGGCGCGAGATCCCGGGTGATCTCGCCGGCGGCGGCGGACAGCGCTTCGAGCAGGGTGAGCCGGACGGCCGACTCAAGCGGAGCGGTAAGCCGTTCGGCGAGCTCACGAGCATCGGGCCCACTGGCCTCGGCGGCGGTCGCCAGCTCGCGGCGAAGGTTCTCAACATAGGGCGTGAGGTCCATGACGTCACTATGACGCATTTTTGACGTCACCGCAAGACATCACTCGAATCGGTGTGACACCGCCTGCCCATGACCACCTCGAACAATCCCGGGAGGCCAGCCCGCCGCCAGCCACGACGTCACCTTGACGTCACCTACGACGCCTCGCCCTCTAAGGGGGATACCACCGTCCTGCGTTCCCGCCCCGCCGCCGAAGGGCTTCGCGCGGCGTCACGGCTCGCCCCGCGACCACCACCGAACCACGGTGACCGCCCAAGGCCGTTCGGACATCACCACCCTCGCCGCGGAACGGTGTGGCGCAGGGTGCTGGTCAGGTGCCGGCCGGCTATGTCGTGGCGGCGCGGGGGAAGGCCACCGGGCTGCGTCGTCCGTCACGGTCCACTGCGCGGAGGCCGAACTGGACGTTGTCCTTGGCCAGGGGGATGGTGGCGGTGGTGGTGTCGCCGACGTCGATGGCGTGGGTCCATTCCGGGGCGGTGGTCTCTCGCCAGACGACCTCGTACCCCGCGAGGCCCGGGGCGGGGTCGCGGTCCCAGTGGAGGGTGGTGTCGTTGGTCAGGGTGGCCGCGTCGATCACGACGTTCTTCGGGGTGCCGGGCCCCTGGGACAGGGACCAGAGGGTCGCGGCGTTCACCTTGGCGACCCGGGCCGTGTAGTCGAAATCCACGAACTCCGGCAGGTCGCCGTACCGTACGCCGTCCTCCACGCGTACATCCTGGTGCTCGTGGGCGTAGTTCTCCCGTGGCTCGGTGAATCGCGCCGCCGGATAGCCCTGCCGGATGAAGGAGATGTGGTCGCTGCCGCGCAGGTACCGGTCCCGTCGCCAGATGACCCGGACCTTCATGCCGGTCGCGTCGTTCTCCGCCACGTCCTTCACGAAGCGGCCGAGTTGCCGCGAATGGCCGTCGTTCTCGCCGCCGACCGACTGCCGGAGGGCCGCCTCCTGCGGGGTCTCGGTGGTCGGCACGCCCTCCACGAACAGGCGGACCGTGTGCGGTTCCGGCCGGGTGCCGTCCCACCCCGAGCTGGCCCCCACGATGTCGTTGCTGAACATCGCCTGTACGTCCGCGCCCGCCTCCTTCAGCTTCGCCGCCATGTGCGCCGACCCGTAAAGGCCCTGCTCCTCGCCGCTGACCACGGCGAACACCAGCGTCCCCCGGGTGCGCCGGGCCGCGAAGACACGGGCGAGTTCCAGTACCACGGCCACGCCGGAGGCGTCGTCGTCCGCGCCGGGGGCGTCGCCGGTGGCGTTCATGACGTCGGTGACCCGGGAGTCGAGGTGGCCGGTGACCACGTACAGGCGGGCGGGCGAGGCGTCGCCGCGCAGTGTGGCGATGACGTTGGTGATGGTCGTCGGCGCGGGTATCCGGGGGGAGACCGGCTGCACGAACGACTGCTTCTCGACGGTCATCCGGCCGCCGGAGGTCGCCGCGACCGCCCGCAACCTGGCGTGGACCCATTCGACGGCCGCGCCGATGCCGCGCACCGGGTCGGTCTGGGTGGACAGCGTGTGCCGGGTGCCGAACGCGACCATCCGGAGTATGTCGGCTTCGATCCGGCGGGGGTCGATCTCGCGCAGCAGCGCGCGCAGTTCCCGCTCGGGCCGCTGCGGCCGTACCGGATGCCCCGGCCCGTCCACGCCACCCGCACTGTCCGACGCGAGGGCGGGGGCGGCCAGTAAGGGCGTGGACAACGCGGCGGCGGCGGACGCGGTGAGGAACGTACGCCTGGCCGAATGCTGATGGCTTGATTCCATGACACGAATAAACGCCGGATCGGCAACAAACGCCAGGGCCGCGAATCAACATGCCAAATCCGCTAGGGTGAGGCGATTTACCGGCCTACCCAGGGGAATTCGTGCGCCGATACCGTTTCGGGAGATTGGCGGCGCTGCTCGCTCTCGGTTATGTGATGGTGACCGCCGTGCTCGGTGTCATCGTGCTGACCGGCGGCGATTCCGCGCTTCTTCTCATGGCCGTGACACATGTGCCGATCCCCCGGGAAGCGGCCCTTTCCTGGTGGGAGATCCCGCTGCTGGTCCTCGCCGCCGCCGCAGAGGGCTGGGCGCTGTGGTACCTGCTGCGCGGCCGGGCCGCCGGCGCGCGGCCCACGCTCGACCGGACCGTACGCCTGCTGCGCTGGGCGCTCTACCTTCAGGCCGCATCCACCCTGGGCACCGTGATCACCTCCTGGCCGTCCTGGCCGGGCGTCGCCGACCGCGTCAGCAGGTTCGCGCTGGTGGTGCTGTTCTTCCTGGTACTGCGCCGCGCGACGACCGCTTTCCGGGTCGTCATGCTGGTGGCCGGCGCGCTGTCCATGGTGCTCTTCCTCGGTTCGACGATCGCCCGCGCGCTCGACGCCGCCACCCTGACCCAGATCTTCCATTTCGCCAGGCTCAACGGCGTGCCGTGGGTCATCTGGATGGTCCTCGTGCTGATCGCCCAGGCGCGCGACGGCAGGTGGAGCCGGGGCGTCGTGTGGATCGGGGCCGTCTCGGCGGTGGTGGGTCATCTGCTGCTGCCGACCGTCCCCGCCCTCCTGCCGTTCGTCTTCGACGGCGAGGGTTTCATGGCGCTGGACATCGTCCCCTACGTGCTGGCGAGCGTGCTCCTGGCGGTCTGGTACACGCGGTCCGCGCACGAACTCGCAGGCGGCACCCGGCCCGCGAAGCCCGCGCCCGCCCCGCTCCCCCGCAAACCGCTCGGCTGGTGGCCGCCCGCGCTCATCGCGGTCGTCCTGCCGCTGATCCCCGCCGCCGTCAACCTGGCCCACGGTGTGCCCACATGGATCGGCCCAAGAGGGGCGATCGAGTCCTTCCTCAGGACCAACGCCTATCAGACCCCGTTGCCGGGCTTCTGGCTGGCCGCCGATGTGCTCGCCGGGGTCGGTGCGCCGGCCGTCCTGGTGCTGGTCACGGTGGCGCGCAGGACCGTACGGCAGGTACGCGTCACGGCGGCCGTCCTGTTCGCCGTCGCCGGGGCCGGGGTCGTCAGCGCACTCACCACCGTGCCGGACCCGGTGAACGCGGTGTGGGGGCCCCTCTCGCCCACGGAGTTCCAGAACCCGGGCGCGCAGATCCATCCCGACGGGCTGTACGCCCCCGACGCGGCGGGGGGCGTCTTCTTCGGCATCTCACCGCTGTGGTTCAGCGCCGCGTTCGTGGCCTCCGCACTGTTGCTGATCTTCAAGTACGGCGGCGGCCCGGCGTACCGGACCCGCTTCCACGTCCTCGCCTCGGCGACCGCCGCGTCGCTGGCGGTGTGCTTCCTCCCGGTGGGCGACCTGGCCGCCGGGCCGGTGACCACGCAGGAGTCCTGCCCGGCCGGGTACCCGACGCGCACGCTCAGCGGCGAGCGGGCGTACCTGTGCGACCTGCTCCGGTCGCAGCCGCTGCCGACGCTCAAGGGGGCCGCGGACCGCGTCGCCCTGCGGTACGGCCGCGCCCTGTGCGGGGTCTTCACCAGGAACGACCCCGCCGAACTCGCCCGCGTCGAACGGGCCGACGGCCTCAAGGTACGCCGGTTGAGCGGCACCCTCGCCCCGATCTGCCCGAGCGCGGGGGCGGTCGCCGCGGCCGAGCTGGCCACGGCGGAAGCCGAGGTGCAGGCGCTGCTGGAGGCCGGGCGGCAGGTGTGCGCGCGGGCGCCCCGGCACCGGCCGCGCATCGAGCCGGTGGCGGCGATCCGGCAGCGCGAGCCCGTGTACACCGACTACGGCAGTCTGGTGGCGTACGAGCCGGAGATCACAGAGGACCCCCTGCTCACCGACCCGCCGCAGCAGAGCGGCGTGCTGAGCGGTGGCCCCGGGGTGCTCAGCATCGATACGTACGCCGACCCCCCGCTGTGCGTCACCACCGAGACCTACATCCGCCGCCCGCCGCTGGAGACCAGGGGCTGGGAGCACGTCGCGGAGGCCGGTTTCCACAACCTGAGCGGTGAGATCCGCTTCGCCGACGCGATGGGCGGCACGCCCCTGCCCGACCTGGCCGCGCGCGGCAAGGGCCGGTACCGGATCCGCGTCCACTACTCCTGGATCCGCGAGAACGGCGACCTCGTGGGCCAGCGCCTGCTGATCATGGCCTTTCCCGGCCGTGGCGACGACCTCACCGTCCACACCAAACGCCGAAACCCGACATAACACCGGATTATGCAAAGGCGAAGGGTGGGCAGTCCGCCCGCCCGCTGTCACGTTGAGTGCAGCCCGGCCAGGCCAGGCTCCTTTCGACTCTCGATGAGGGACCTCGGGAGAGGAGTCATCTCGCACATGAAACGCACGACGCGCGGGGCGATCGTGTGCGCCCTGGTGGCCGCCGCGATGGCGTCGGCCCTGACGTCCCCACCGAGCGCCGCCGCACGGGCACCCGCCGCATCCGCCGCATCTGCGGCACCCGAGGTGCCGACGTACGCCCCGCCCGACAAGGAGGCCCAGGCCAGGGCCCTTGACCTGGCGACACGTACGCTGACCGGCGGGCAGGGCGTGATCGAACGCTCGCCTGGCGACCGGTTCGGCACCCCCCGGACCGTCTTCGGCGCGGGCGGCCTTCAGTTCCTGTCGTTCCCGCGCACGTACCGGGGCCTGCCGGTGTACGGCGGCGAGGTCAACTTCATGATCAGCCGGGACGGCCGTACCCTGCACCACACCACCACGGCCCAGCAGGCCGAGATCGACGTGCCGGTCACCCCCGCGATCAGCGAGGAGCAGGCGCGCGCCATCGCCCGCGCCGAGGCGGGCCGGAACGCCACCGTCCGATCGGCCCGGCCGCTGGTCCACGTCACCGGGTCCGCCCCCCGGCTGGCCTGGGAGGTCGTCGCCGAAGGCCGCTCGCCGGCGGGCCTCCCTGCCGAGCCGCACGTCTTCGTGGACGCGGCCACCGGAAAGGTCCTGGAGAACCGGGACGCGATCAAGCAGGCCGTCGGCCACTCCCACTACAACGGCGACCCGGTGGACATCGGCACCACCGCCACCGAGTCCGGGTACGCGCTGCGCGACCCGTCCCGCCCCGGCATCGAGTGCGGCACCGCGAGCGCGGTGTTCGGGGGCTCCGACGACGAGTGGGGCGACGGCTCGGGCACCGATCACGAGACCGCGTGCGTGGACACGCTATTCGGCGTCCAGCGTCAGTGGGACATGCTGCGCGAGTGGACCGGCCGGAACGGCATCGACGGCCAGGGCCGCGGCTTCCCCGCCAAGGTCGGCTACAACATGCCGAACGCCACCTGGTCCGGCTCCGAGGTGAACATGGGCCGCAACGTGGCGGGGACCAAGCAGACCACGCCGCTGGACGTGGTCGGCCACGAGTACGGCCACGCCGTCTACCAGTACTCCGGCTCCGGCGGCTCGGGCGGCCCCGGCTGGGGCGCGGCGCTGGACGAGTCCACCGGCGACATCCTGGGCGCGATCCTGGAGCACTACGTCGGGCACCCGGCCGCGCTCGACGAGCCCGACTACCTGGTCGGCGAGGAGATGGACCTGTTCGGTACCGGGCCGATCCGCAACATGTACGACCCGGCGCGGATCGACGACCACCCGGGCTGCTTCACCGAGACGCCGCCCACGGACGCCCACACCGGCGCGGGACCGCAGAACCATTGGTTCTACCTGCTCGCCGAGGGCTCCAGCCCGGCCAACGGCAACCCGCCGAGCCCTGTCTGCCGGGGCGGCGGGGTGCAGGGCATCGGCGTCAAGAAGGCCGCGGCGATCTTCGTGACCGCGCTCCAGCTCAAGACCGCCCGCTGGAGCCCGGGGGCGGCCCGGGTGGCGACGGTACAGGTCGCGTACGGGCTCTTCGGCGGCTCATGCAAGGAGGCGGGCGTGGTCAGGGACGCCTGGGAGGCGGTGGGCGTGCCCACCCAGCCGGGCGAACTGATCGTGGAATGCGGGCCGGAGTTCGACCTGCGGGTGATACCGGACGTGGTCACGACCCATCCCGGCGACTCGGTCTACGTACACCTCGTCACGGAGAGCGACGAGGAGCCCGATCCGACGCTGTGGCTGCGGTCCGAAGGGGCCCCGGCCGGAGTCAGCGTGGGCCACCCCGACCTGATCAGGGGAAACGACATCGTCCCGGTGAAGATCGATACCTGGTCCACGTTGCCCCTGGGGGCCTACAAGATCCGGTTCACCGCCGGCGCGGGCGTCTACTCCAAGGCCGTCACCTCCGAACTACGGGTCGTCGAACGGCCACCGTGGCTTCGGATGCGGGTCGAACCGGACCGGCTGCCGCTCGGCCAGGACCTGACGGGCACGGCGACCGTGCGCACGGAGCCGGCCGGCGGTCCGCCCATCGTCGTACGGCTGTCGGCGACCGCCCCCGACTGGATCACGGTCACCTTCGATCCGGCCGACATCACGCCCGGGGCGAGTGCCAAGATGACCATCACCGCGCGGCCGGACGTCCGGCCGGTGATCGGGGTGATACACGTACGCGCCACCGGCCCGGTGTCGGGGGCGACGGAGATGACGGTCGAGGTGCCCCCGGTGCCCTGGCGGCCGGGGACCGGCTACGAAGTGGACGATGTGGTCGTTCACGGCACCGAGTGGTACGTCTGCCGCAAGGCCCACACCTCCAGGCCGGGCCGCACCCCGCCGAGGTCGCCCGCCCTGTGGCACCACCTCGGGTGACCCCGCGCGGGTCATTCGCCGAGTGACCTGCGCACGGCGATGTCCACCAGCTCGTGGAGCTGCTGGTCGGTGAAGATGTCGGGGAGCGTCAGCCGTTCCACGATGAGCCAGTTCAGCGCGAGGTAGAGGAGCAGCACGGAGGTCGAGTCACCCGGCAGGCCGGAGGCGGCGTGGTGGGCGAGGTTGGCGTCGATGTCCTCGCGGATGCGCTTGGTGAGCACGGCGCGCAGCTCGGGCCGCCGGGTGGACTCCAGCCGCAGCTCCAGCAGCGCCAGGTAGCCGGAGCCGAAGGCGGAGATCCGGTCGACCAGCTCGTGCATCAGCTCGGCGTAGCGGGCCCGGTCCTGAACGCCCTCCCGGCTCTTGGCCAGGACCGCCTCATCCGGTAGCAGCCGCTCGTAGATGCGGCCCCCGACCTGCATGAACAGCTCGTCGCGGCTGGCGAAGTAGTTGGAGGCGGTGCCGGTGGGCACGGCGGCCTCGGCGTCAACGGCGCGGAAGGTCAGCCCCCGCGCGCCCTCCCTGGCGAGCACCTCGATGGCCGCGTCGATCAGCGCCTGCCGCCGCTCGGGGTTCGTGCGCATGTTGACACCACTCCATGTGTAGTACTACGGTGAAACCACTTCAACCATAGTACTGCATCAGGAGTTAATCAGTATGCGAAAGCTTGTGTACTACGTGGGCGTATCGCTCGACGGCTACATCGCGGGCCCCGGCGGCGAAATCGACTTCTACCCGGTGTCGGACCAGATGGCCGCCTGGATCAACGCCCGTTACCCGGAGGTCGTGCCCACCCACATTCGCGCACACGTCGGCCTGACGGACGCGCCCAACCGGGCCTTCGACACGCTGGTGATGGGGCGCGGCACGTACCAGCCCGCGCTGGACGTCTCCATCACCAGCCCCTATGCCCACCTGCGGCAGTACGTCGTGTCCAGCACGCTGACCATCGACGACCCGGCGGTGGAACTCGTGCCCGGCGACCCGATCGGCCTGGTCCGGCGGCTCAAGGCGGAGGACACCGGCATGGACGTCTACCTCGCGGGCGGCGGCAACCTGGCCGCGGCGCTGCTCCCGGAGATCGACGAGATCGTGCTGAAGCGCTACCCGGTGGTGGCGGGCGCGGGCGTCCCGATGTTCGCCGGAGGGTTTCAGCCCACGCTGTTCACCCCCACCCACCACGAGTCCTTCGACAACGGCGCCCAGGTCACCTGGCTCACCAGGGCCGAATGACAGATGTCATGCGGACGGGTGACATCGGCACGCCGGTCGCTGTGGTTTCGGCACTACGCCCGCCCGGGCGGCTCCCCGACGATTGCCGGTAGACACCCACCGGCACAGAAGGAGTCCTCCAATGGCGAGCATCACCCCCCAGAGCACGAGCTGGACCGCGTGGCTTGCGGGCCGGTGGCCGACCGGGCTGGCGCTGGTGGCGTCGGCGTTGATGATCGGCGGCGGGCCGGGGCAGGGGGCGGCCGGGTTCGGGCAGATCCTGCCGCTGCTGCCGCTGCTCTATCTGGTGATGGCCAAGCTGCATCGGCGCGAGTGGACCTGGCCGGGCCTCGGGATCGGGTCGGTCGTGATCTTCGGCCTTCAGTTGCTGGACATCCCGGCCGCCGCCGTGTTCACCGGGATCGCGCTGGTCGTACTGGTCTGGGCCGGGGTGGACGGGCAGGTGCGCAAGGACCGCGCGTTCCGGGCGCAGGCGCTCGGGATGCTCCTCTTCGGCGGGCTGGCGCTGGCCGGGCTGGCCGTCGATCCGGACCTGGGCCGCTACCTGGTGGCGGCGGGCTGGTTCTTCCACGGCGTGTGGGACTTCGCGCACCTGCGGGCCAACAAGGTGGTGGCCCGCTCGTTCGCCGAGTGGTGCGGTGTCGTGGACATCGTGGTCGCGGTCGCGCTCGTCCTGCTGCCCTAGATCAGTCGAGGGCGGCGGCCTTGCGCAGGAGTACCGAACGCTCCCGGGCGTTGCCGCACAGGCGGGCGGCGAACTCCAGTTCGGCGCGGGCCTCGGCGCCGCGGCCGAGCCGGGCGAGCAGTTCGCCGCGCACGCCCGGCAGCAGGTGGGAGCCCGCGAGGCGGCCGGAGGCGGCCAGTTCGTCCACGATGGACAGCGCCAGGCCCGGCCCGTTCGCCATGGCCACGGCGACCGCGCGGTTGAGTTCGACGACGGGCGAGGGGGCCACCCGGCCGAGCGCCTCGTACAGCAGCACGATCCGCTCCCAGTCGGTCTCGGCCACCGAGGACGCCGACGCGTGGCAGGAGGCGATGGCCGCCTGGAGACCGTACGGCCCGAGGCCGCGGCCGGCGGCGGCCCTGGCCAGGGCGGCCTGCCCGCGCCGGATCGCCGAGCGGTCCCACAGCCGGCGGTCCTGGTCCTCCAGCAGTACGGCCTCGCCGTCCGGGCCGGTGCGCGCCGGGAAGCGCGCGGAGGTCAGCTCGAACAGCGCGAGCAGCCCGTACACCTCCGGCTCGCCGGGCAGCAGCGCGGCCAGCATCCGGGCCAGCCGGATCGCCTCGTAGGCGAGGTCGGCGCGCAGCAGGCGGTCGCCGGAGGTCGCCGTCGAGCCCTCGGTGAAGATCACATAGAGCACGCTCAGCACACCGCCGAGCCGTTCACGGCGTTCGGCGGCGGGCGGCTGCTCGAACGGCACGCCCGCCGCGGCGATCGTCTTCTTGGCCCGGGTGATCCGCGCCTGGACGGTCGGCACCGGCACCAGGAACGCCCGCGCGATCTCCTCGCTGGACAGGCCGCCCACCGCGCGCAGCGTCAGGGCCACCCGGGCCTCCGGCGACAGCACCGGGTGACAGGCCATGAAGATCAGCGCGAGGATGTCGTCGTCCACCCGGTCGGGGTCCCACGGCAGGTCGCCCTGCCGTTCCCGCGGGTCCACCGCGCCCGCGGCGGCCTCCCCCTCGGCGAGCCGGCCGGCCAGCATGGCGTACCGGGCGTCCAGCCCCGACCTGCGGCGGAAGCCGTCGATGGCGCGCCGCCGCGCGGTCGTGAGCAGCCAGCCCACCGGGTTCGCCGGGGCCCCCTCACGCGCCCAGGTGACCAGCGCCTCGGCCAGTGCCTCCTGGGCGACGTCCTCGGCGAGTTCCAGTTCGCCGGTGTAGCGGGCCAGCGCGGCGACGATCCGCGCCGACTCGATCCGCCACACGGCCTCGACGGCCCGCCGCGCCGACTCAGTGCCCCGCTGCGGGTCCGGCTGAGGGCCCGGCTGAGGGTCCGGCGCGGTGCCCGGCAGGCCGTTCTCGGCCGTGGACATCAGAGCTGGCCGGTCCGCTCGCGCCACGCCCGCTCATTGATGATCCACTTGTTGTCCTGCGGGAACTCCTCGATGCTCGGCACCCGGCGGATCTCGCACTTGGTGCCGGGGATCGGCGGGAGCCGCTTGGCCCACTCGACGGCCTCCTCCTTGGTGGCGACGTCGAGAATGTAGTAGCCGCCGAACAACTCCTTGGTCTCCCCGTACGGGCCGTCGGTGACCACCGGCGTCTCGCCGCTGAAGTCGACCACCACGCCCTGCGCCGGGTCGTCCAGGCCCTCGGCGGCGACCAGCACGCCGGCCCGGATCAGCTCGTCGTTGAAGCGGCCCATGGTCTCCAGCATCTCCTCGAAGGAGACCTTGGACATCGCCTCCATGGTCTCGTCCGTCCCGCGCATGATCAGCATGTACTTCGCCATCGTGGCTCTCCTCGTTCTCACCGGGCCGCCCTTTCGACCCTTTCACCCCAAGGTCGAACGGTGCTCCCACGGATCGACACGCTAGACGAAGTTTTTTCCGGCATCTCGCGCAGGGCCGCATCCACAGGTTTCGGACACCTTGAGTGGCCGCCGCCCGCGGGCAGTCATGGCGAGCCCGGCTCGAAGAACTCCAGCGCGTTGCCGGCGAAGATCCGGGCGCGGTCGGGTTCGGTCAGTTCGGCGCACCCGCGTACGGCCGCGCCCGGCTGCTGCTCACCGAGTGGGAACGGGTAGTCGGTGCCGAGCATCACCCGGTCGGCGCCCATGACCTCCACGAGCAGCCGCAGTGCCCGCGGGTCGAACACGGCCGAGTCCACGTAGAAGCGCGAGACGTACTCGGACGGCGGCCGGGGCGAGTGCGCGCGTACCAGGTCCCGGTTGTGCCAGGCGTTCTCGGCCCGGCCCAGCAGGTAGGCGAAGCCGCCCCCGCCATGGCAGAAGCACAGCTTCAACGACTCCGGCAGCCGCTCGAAGGCCCCGGTCAGGATCAGCCCCAGGATGCTGAGCTGGGCCTCGGCGGGCATGCCGACCAGCCAGGACAGCATGTGGTGGCCCATCCGGTCCGCGCCGAGCATGTCCCACGGGTGGACCAGGACCGGCACCCCCTCGTTCCCGCAGTGCGCCAGGAACTCCACCAGCTCCGGGCGGTCGAGGTACCGCTCGCCGACGTGGTTGCCGAGGTGTACCCCGCGGTGCCCGGCCGCGATCGCCCTGGTCATCGTGTCCACGGCGCGGTCCACGTCCTGGAGCGGCACCTGGCACAGCGGCAGCAGCCGGTCGGGGGCGGCGGCGCAGTGCGCGAGAATCCGCTCGTTGACCAGGTCGCACCAGTCGGCGGCGCGGGCGGGGTCCGCGCTGTAGCCGAACAGCAACGGAGTCGAGGAGACCGCCTGCACGTCGATGCCGAGCGCGTCCATGTCGGCCAGCCGCCGCTCCGGCTCCCAGAGCCCGGCGGTGACCGGACGGTACTCGTCCCCGCCGCTCATCATCATGCCGCCGCCGTCGCCGTGGACGCGCAGCCACGGTCCGGCGTCCGCGCTGACGATCCGGCTTTCCTCCCGGGTGATGGCCGGGAAGATGTGGGCGTGGACGTCGATGACGGTCACGGGCTTCTCCTTGGTCCGGTGCCGGTACAGCGTCAGGCGTGGGGGGCGACGGCGGGGCGCAGCGGCTCGGGCCGGTCGCGCCCGGGGTGCTCGGTACCGCACTCGGGGCAGGTGCGGATCAGGTTGGTGTCCTGCCAGATCCGCACGTTGCCGACCGGGGGCTTGAGCCGGTCGCGGTGCTCGTCGATCCAGCGCTCGAAGTTGAACGGCATGCCGTGGGCGAGGCGCGGCAGCGTCATCGTCACGAGTCCTTTCCGGGTCGCGGGATGTGGGCGACGCACGAGATCTCGATGAGCAGATGGGGGTGCGGGAGCTGGTGGACCGCCACCGTGGTGCGGCTGGGGCCGGTCTCGTCGAAGTACTCGGCGTAGACGGCGTTGTAGCCGCCGAAGTCGTTCATGCTGACCAGGTAGGTGGTGACGCTGACGATGTCGCCGAGGTCGCCGCCCGCGGCGCGCAGCAGGGTGCGGATGTTCTCGATGACCGCCCTGGTCTGCTCGCGGATGTCGAGGGAGGTGACCCCCATCTCGTCGGCGGACGCGCCGGCGAACGTACCGTCCGGGCGGCGGGAGCTCGTGCCGGACACGAAGACCAGGTCGCCCGCCCGCCGTACATGCGGGAACCGGCCGCGCGGCTTGGCCGCGCCGGGCACGACGATGGCCGGGTGCTCGTCGTCGGGACGGCTCATCACGAGGTCACCTCCATAACGCCGAGGAGCTGCGTGGCGCGGCGCGCAGGCGTTCGGCCGCCGCCTCGACCGCCTTTGGTCCGATCATGTCTCCGCCCCTCAGATCCGCACGCAGACGTTGACCGGCTCGGAGAAGAAGTCCAGCGAGTACTCCCCGCCCTCCCGCCCGATCCCGGACGCCTTGACCCCGCCGAACGGCGTCCGCAGGTCGCGCAGGTTCCAGCAGTTCACCCAGACGATGCCCGCTTCGACGCGGGGCGCCACCCGGTGCGCCCGGGACAGGTCGCTCGTCCACACGGTGGCGGCCAGCCCGTACGCGCTGTCGTTGGCCAGCCGGACCGCCTCGTCCTCGGCGTCGAACGGGGCCACGTGGCAGACCGGTCCGAAGATCTCCTCCCGGACGGTCCTGGCCGTGGGCGGCAGGCCGGTCAGTACGGTTGGTTCCACGTGGAACCCTTCGTCGCGGCGGTCCCCGAAGTCCGGTACGCCGCCGCCCGCCACCACGGTCGCGCCCTCCTCGACGGCGAGCCGGTAGTACGACAGCACCTTGTCCCGGTGCGCGGCCGAGATCATCGGCCCGTACCCGGTCAGCTCGCGGGCGCGCTCGCCCAGCAACGCCACGAACCGATCGAAGATCGGCCGCTCGACGTAGACCCGCTCGGTGCACAGGCAGATCTGGCCGGAGTGGGTGAAGGCGGACCGCGCGGTCCCCTCCACGGCGGCCTCGAAGTCGGCGTCGGCGAAGACCAGCGCGGCGTTCTTGCCGCCCAGCTCGAACGACACGGGGGTGACGTGGTCGGCGGCGGCCCGCATGATGGCCGATCCGGTGGCCGACTCCCCGGTGAAGGCGATGGCGTCCACCCCGGGGTGGCCGGTCAGGAACTCGCCGGCCGCGCCCGCCCCATGCCCGTGGACCAGGTTGAACGCGCCCGCCGGAAGGCCGGTCTCGTGGATCACCTCGGCGAGCAGCGCGGCGGTGCCGGGGGTCTCCTCCGACGGCTTGGCCACCACGGCGTTGCCCGCCGCCAGGGCGGGGGCGACCTTCCAGGACAGCAGGAGCAGCGGGAGGTTCCACGGCGAGATGACCGCGACGACGCCGAGCGGACGCCGGACCGTGTAGTTGAGCGCCTGGCCGTGCGGCGAGGCCGTGTGAAATGCGCTGTCGCGGCGCGCGTAGAGCAGGTCGGCGTACGCCCGGAAGTTGTCGATCGCGCGCGGGATGTCCATGGTCTCGGCCAGGGCGCGGGGTTTGCCGGTCTCGCGTACCTCGGTGTCCACGAACTCACCGAACCTGGCCGCGATGCCGTCGGCGATGCGGCGCAGGGCAGTCGCACGGTCCTGGGCGGACATGCTCCCCCACGGGCCCGACAGCGCGCCGCGCGCCGCGCGGACCGCTTCGTCGACGAGGTCCCTGGGCGCTTCGGGGACGGCCCCGATCACGGCCCCGTCGGCGGGGTCGATCAGCGGGAAGGTGTCGTCCGCCCACCGGAAGGACCCGGCCACGTACATGGCCACCGGGTCTGGTCCCGGAGCTGTTCGCCGCATTACTGCCCCTTCCACAACAGCCCGCCCAACAGCGGACAGATGAGATGATGCGCCATGCGGGCTATATCACGCTAATATCGGTTTTGGCGTTATGTATCACCATTTTGTGATAGGAGGCGCCCATGCGTCCGGTAGATCTGCTGAACGGGCGGCTCAAGCTGCGCCACCTCGTGCTGGTCGTGGTGATCGCCGAGCAGGGCAGCGTGCTCCGCGCGGCCGAGCACCTCCGCCTCGCCCAGCCCGCCGTCACGCGGGCGCTGCGCGAGGCGGAGCAGTTCCTCGGGGTCGCGCTGTTCACCCGGGGGCCGCGCGGGGTGACCCCCACGCTGTTCGGCGAGGCGTTCATCGAGCACGCCAGGACCGTGCTGGCCGAGCTGCGCCGGGCCGGGGAGCGCATCGACGAGCTGAACCGGGGCGACGTCGGCACGGTGACCATCGGCACCCTGCTCGCCGGGTCGAACGTGCTGCTGCCCCGGGCCATCGCGGCGCTCAAGGCCGACCGGCCGGGCATCACCGTGATCGTGCAGGAGGCCACCTTCGACACCCAGGTACCCCGTCTGCTGGACGGCGAGATCGACATGATCCTCGGCCGGCTCAACCCCATCGAGGACCAGCCCGCCCTGCGTCAGATCACCCTCTACAGCGAGCCGGTCCGCCTGGTGGCGCGGGCCGGCCACCCGGCGCAGCCCCTCCCCGGGCTCACGCTGCCCGACCTGCTCACCTACCCGTGGGTACTGCCGCTGGAACAGACCTCGCTGCGGCACGAGCTGGAGCAGGTGTTCCGGAACGAAGGGCTGGAACTCCCGCACAACCGCGTCGAGTGCACCTCGATCCTCACCGTGCGCACGCTGCTCCGGGACACCGACATGGTCGCCGCCCTGCCGGAACTGGTCGCCCGCACCGACCCGCACCTCGCGCTGCTGCCCGTGCCACTGGCCTCGGTACGCCGCCTGGTCGGCGTCACCTTCCCCGCCCACCGCCCGCTGACGCCGTCGGCCCGCCTGATGCTGGACCACTTCCACGCCCAGGCCGCCGAGATCACCGCGCCCATCGCCGGCTGATCACTCCACCGCCGCCCGGCCGGGGCGTCAGCACCCGCTGGACGAACCCCGGTGCGACGTGCCCGGCCGCGCGGTGCCCGCCGCCCACGAGGCGAGGATGCGCAGGCCGTCGTGGGAGGGCGTGCCGGGCTCGGCGGTCCACACCACGAGCTGCTGGTCGGGGTCGCCGGCACAGGCCAGCGCGTCCCAGTCGAGGGTCAGCTCGCCGGCCACCGGGTGGCACAGCACCTTGGCGTACTTGCTCCGCAGGCTCACCTGGTGCTCGCCCCACCAGCGGCGGAAGTCGTCGTACCGGACCGACAACTCGCCCACAAGGCTCGCCATCCGCTGGTCCGCCGGATTACGGCCGGCCTCCATCCGGAGCAGCGCCACCGTGTCGCGGGCCATGCGTTCCCAGTCGGCGTGCAAAGCTCTGATCGACGGGTCCGCGAAGAGCAGCCACACATAATTTCGCTTCTTTTCTGGAATTTCGGCGAAATCGGTGAAGAGTGCGGCGGCCATCCGATTCCACGCGAGAATGTCCATCCGGCGGCCCAGGATGACCGCCGGAGTGGTGGTGAGTTCGGACAGCAGTCGGCGCAACTGCGGGCGCGCCTTCTGGGCGGCCTGCCGGCGCGGGCGGGCGGCGTCCCGGCCGGCCAGCTCGAACAGGTAGGCGCGCTCGTCGTCGTTCAGGTGCAAGACCCTGGCCAGCACGTCGAGCACCGGCGCCGACGCGGGCCTGCGGCCCTGCTCCAGGCGGGTGTAGTAGTCGGTGCTGATCGAGGCGAGCAGCGCGACCTCCTCCCGGCGCAACCCCTTGACCCGCCGCCGGGCCCCGGTGTCGGGCAGCCCGACCGTACGCGGGCTGAGCCGGGCCCGGCGAGCCTTCAGGAACTCGCCCAGCTCGCTCTGGTGCGCGTCACCGCTCATGGGACGAGTCTCGCAGAGAACACGACCCCGGCGGGAGGGCCATGAATGCAATTGTGCGGCCGTGGGCCGGATGCGAGCGCGGAGACGGCTGCGGGTATTGCGTTTCCGCTTGCTCATTGGAAATAACGGCAATATACGAAAGCGAACCTCCCTTTCCTGAGCCCCCGCGGACGCGTTGGCCTAGCGCGGGACGATGCCCCTGGCGATCGATTCGATCGCCTCGGCCGAGGCGCGGACCGCGGCGAAACCGCGCTCGCGCAGGTCGCTCTCGTAGCCGCCGATCGGCAGGCCGGCGACCAGGTGGCGGGTGAGCGAGGCGGCGTCGGCCAGCGCCGTGTTCGCGCCGGAGCCCCTGGCCGGGGGCATCGCGTGGAGGGCGTCCCCGAGCAGCGTCACGTTGCCCGGCTCCCACGGCTCGACCGGGGCGGACGCGCCGATCGTCAGATAGAAGGTGTGCTCGGGCCACGCCCGCTCGACGATCGCCCGCATGGTGGGATGCGCCCCGGCGGTCAGCTTCAGCGCCTCCCGATACAGCTCGGGACCGGACAAGTCGCCATAAGCCCCGGTCAGGCGACCCCTGGTGACCGACTCCCCCTCCCCGTGCGGCCCGGGACCAGGCAGATCCGCGCCGGCCCCGGCCAGGCGGTCCTTGTCCATGGTGATCGCCCACATGACGTAGTCGCCGGGGTCGCTCAGGCGCAGGCCCGGGACCAGCTTCGCGGCCGTGGCCCGTGGGTCGCTCTCGAACCGCAGGTAGCCCACGAGCATCGCCGGGTCCATGTCGGTCACCGCGGCGAACGCGGTGGCCAGGCCCTCGGGCATGGCGGACGCGATCTCGGCGGTGATCGGGGATTTGCCGCCGATCCAGCGCAGGCCCATGTCGATCACCTCGGCGTGCGGGAGCAGGCTCCGCCGTACGGCCGAGCCGATCCCGTCCGCGCCGACCAGCAGGTCGCCGGCCTCCGACGTGCCATCGGCGAAGTGCGCCCGCACCCGGCCGTCCTCGCCGGTGTGGCGCTCGAACCCCTTGCCGTACCGGATCTCCACCCCGGCGGACATGATCTCCCGCAGCGTGAGGCGGCTGACCGCCCGGCCGTTCCTGATCACCGCGCCGCCGCCGGGCAACTCGGGCACCGGTACCTCGGCCAGCCGTTCACCCGCCGCCGAGATCAGCATGAAGCGCTCGCTGGCCTGCCCGCGCGTCCGCATGAACAGCTCGAACAGCGGCTCGGGCAGGCACGCCCGCAGAGCGTCCTCCCCGCGGTCGTCGATGTGGACGCGGTGCCCCTGCCCGCGGGCGTACGGCGAGGCGTCCCGCTCGAAGACGACCACCTCGAACCCCGCCCGCCGCAGCCCCTGCGCCAGGCAGAGCCCGCCGAGCCCGGCCCCTGCGATGAGAACCTTCACAGTGAGAACCTTTCGCTGAGTGCGCGGGCCATCGCCCGCTCGGCGGCCGGCCGCCGTTCCTGGTCGTAGGTGTCCAGCGGCGCCCCGGTGGCCAGCGTCTCGGCCACGTGGTGGGCGTCCTGGACGCGGGAGTCACCGTGCAGCCCGGGGACGGGCGGGGCCGTGTAGGCGGACTTGGCCATGAGGATCACCCGGTCGCATACGAACCGGTCGGCGACTCGCCCGGCGATCTCCATGGTCGTGACGCCCAGCAGTTCCGCCGCCCGGCCCGCGCCGAGCGCGGCGGCGACCTGGCGGGCGGGGTCGGCGGCCTCGGGCACGGTCAGCGACCATGTCCCCGGCGTCCCCGGCTCCTCGGGCAGCAGGATGCCGCGCACGGACCGGACCAGATAGCCGTCCCGCCCGGCCAGGTCGGCCAGGTCGGCGCGGAATCGGATGACCCGCGACAACCCGATCCGGCCGGGGCCGTGAACGCCGATGCCCAGGCATTTGCGGATCGTGCCGTCGTCGGCGGCGATCACGTACTCCGCCTCGGGGTCCATCACCTCGACGCCCATCCGCACCTCCGCGCCCCGTCGCCGGGCCTCGGCCAGCAGGAGTTCCTCCAGGGCGCGCTCGTTGCAGGAGACGCCCTCGGCGGGAGTGTGGATCAGGGTCTTGTCCCGGTCGGCCAGGGTGTCCACCGCGAACATCCGGCCGGGACGGCCGAGCGCGATGCCCCGGACCGCCGCGCCGAGCCCGGCGGCGTCCAGCAACCGCATCGTCGTGTCGGAGAGCAGGTGGTTGCGCGGCGCGCGGGGGATCTCCGGCCGCCGCTCCACGACCGTGGCGGGGATGCCGCGCGCGGCCAGGAACGCGGCCGTGGCGAGGCCGCTGAGCCCGCCACCCACGATGAGCACGTCCATGGCGCCCTTTCTTCAATGGTGTTGAAGAAATCTAGCCGAGCCAGGCAAATACTTCAATGCCGTTGAAGAATGGGTAGGATCGCGGTCATGAGCGGTCGGGCGGGCAGATGGCGTTCGGGGGAGGAGAGCAGGCGCCGGATTTTGGCCGCCGCCCGGGCGCGGTTCGTCCAGGAGGGGTACGAGCAGACCACCGTGCGCTCGATCGCGGCGGACGCCGGGGTGGACCCGTCGATGATCAACTACTTCTTCGGCGGCAAGGACAAGCTCTTCGCGGCCGTGCTGGCGGCCCCGGGCAGCCCGCGTGAGCCGCTGGCCGCCCTGCTCGCGGCCGGCACCGACGGCGCCGGGCCGGTGCTCGTCCGCCGGTTCCTGGAGGTCTGGGACGCCACCGACGACCCTGACCCGCTGCTCGCCGTCGTCCGCTCGGCCGGCCGGCCGGACCTGCTGCGGGAGTTCATCGACCGGGAGTTCGCCGACCAGCTCGTCGGCCACCTCGAAGGGCCCGACGCCGAGCTGCGGGCCGCGCTGATCAGCGGCCAGTTGCTCGGCCTGGCCGTGGCGCGGTACTCGGTCGCCTTCGACAGCGTCGCCTCGGCCACCCACGACGCCCTGGTCGCCCACCTCGGCCCGCTGGTCCAGGCCCTCCTCGACGGCCCGCCCGAGGGCCGGCGTGTCCTTCACAAGGGGGCGGCGGGCTGAGAGCATGGCGGGCGTGTCCCTCACCGAGTGGCCGTTACGCCTGGTGCGAGCCGTTGTGTTCGCGGTGGTGTGCGTCGCCGTGTCGGCGGCGGGGCACGCGTTCGCCGGGGGTGGGGCGGTGGCGCCCGCCGGGCTGGGGCTCGGGTTCCTGGGCGCGCTGATCTTCGCCGGGGCGCTCGCGGGGCGCGAGTGCGGACGGGTGACCGTGCTCGCGGCCGGGGTGGGGGTTCAGGTCCTGCTGCACCAGATGTTCGCGCGGGTCTCGCCGCTTCCCGAAGCGGTCCCCGAGCACGGGCACAACGGCTCGGGACCCGGCATGATGGCCGTCCACCTCGCCGTGGCCGTGCTGAGCGGATGGTGGCTGCACCGGGGCGAGAGCGCCCTGTCGCTCATGCTCCGGCTGTGGGGCAGACCCGTGCTCGCGCTGTGGCACCGGCCCCTCGCCGTGTCGCCCATCGCCACCGTGCCCCGGTACACCGTCCACGCCTGGGACCCCGAGCCACCGGCGCTACGGCTGATCGCGGCGGCGATCCACCGGCGTGGACCGCCCGCGGCGCGGCGCGCCGGCTGATCGGACCTGCGGCAGGCGGCGGAGCAGCGGATCCCCCGGGACCTCGGGTCGCCGGCGCGTCCGGCGTGCTCTCGCCGGCTTTTTGACGTCCACGCTGACATTCACATCACGACACCTGCCGTCGCGGGCCGGCCGCTTCGCCATGCACTGATCCACCGATTCATGGCTCTGTCGCTCTGCCGACCCAGAGGTGATCAGCATGACCGCCATCGACGACACCCGGCCAGTCACCGACGACGAACGACTCACCGCACTGGCCCTTTCCGCGCGCGGCGGCGAGGCCGCCCATCTGGCCGCGTTCGCCCAGGCCGCCTACGAAGACGTGCGGCGCTTCCTGGCCCACCTGACCGACGACCGCTCCGCCGACGATCTCGCCCAGGAGACCTTCTTACGGGTGCTCCGCAGCCTGCCCGGGTTCGCCGGAAGGTCCTCGGCCCGTACCTGGCTGCTGGCCATCGCCCGGCGGGTGGTCGTGGACCGCTTCCGCGCGGCGGCGGCCCGCCCGGTCGTCGCCGACCTGCCCGACTGGCAGGCCGCCGCCGAGCGCTCCCGCCCGCCCGGCCTGCCCGGCCTTGAGGACCGGATCGTGCTGGCCGACCTGCTGTCCGCCGTGCCCAGGGAACGGCGGGAGGCGTTCGTGCTCACCCAGGTGGCGGGCCTTTCCTACGCGGAGGCCGCCGCGCTGCTCGGCTGCCCGATCGGTACCGTGCGGTCCCGGGTGGCCAGGGCGCGCGGCCAGCTCGTCGCCGCGCTCACCGCCCCGTACCGCTCCGAGGACGCAGGATGAGATGCGGCGCGTCCGACCCCGGGGCCGCCGTGACGTGAGCGTCCACCCCGAACACCTCGCCGACCAGCGGCGGCGTGAGGACGTCGGCGGGGGGCCCGTGCGCGACCACCCGCCCCCCGGAAAGGACGTACAGGTCGTCGCAGTAGGCGGCGGCCAGGTTGAGGTCGTGCAGCGCGGCGACGACGGTCGTGCCGGCCGCGGTGATCAGGTCGAGAAGCTCGAACTGGTGGCGGACGTCGAGATGGTTCGTGGGCTCGTCGAGCACCAGGACCGGGGCCTGCTGGGCGAGGGCGCGGGCGAACAGCACCCGCTGCTTCTCGCCGCCGGAGAGGGTGGCGAAGTGGCGGCGGGCGAGGTGCGCCACCCCGGCGCGGGTCAGCGCGTCCGCGACGATCGCGGTGTCCTCGGCGGTGTCGGGGGCGAAGGGACGCTTGTGCGGGGTGCGCCCGGCCGCGGCCATCTCCCAGGCGGTGACGTCGAAGTCGGACTTCGTCTCCTGGGGCATCGCGGCGACCAGCCGGGCGGCCCGGCGCGGGGTGAGCCGCCACAGGTCCTCGTCGCCGACGGCGATGCTGCCCCGGGCGATCGGCAGGTGCCGGTACACGGCCCGCAGCAGGGTGCTCTTGCCGCTGCCGTTCGGGCCGATGATCCCGGCCCGGCGGCCGGACGGCACGCGCAGGTCCACACCGGTGACGATCGGCGTACCGCCGATGGTGATGTGCACGTCGCTCAGGGTCAGGCTGGTCATGGTGATCACAGTCCGGTGGTGTCGCGGGCGCGGGTGTGCACGAGCCAGAGGAACAGCGGGGCCCCGATGACGCTGGTGACGACGCCGACCGGAAGTTCCTGGGGGTGCAGGGCGACGCGGGCGGCAATGTCCACGAGGACCAGGAACGCCGCCCCGGCCAGGGCCGCCACCGGGAGCAGCCGCCGGTGGTCGCTGCCGACCAGCAGCCGGGCGGCGTGCGGGACGATCAGGCCGATGAAGCCGATGCCCCCGGCGAGGGCGACCAGCACGCCGGTGAGCAGGGCGATGAGCAGGAACAACCGGCGGCGCAGCCGGGTGGCCGGGACGCCGAGGCCGGCGGCGGTCTCGTCGCCGAGCAGCAGGGCGTTGAGCGGGCGCGCCTGGGCGAGCAGGGCGGCCATCGTCACGACGAGGGCCAGCGCGGGCAGCCCGAGCGCCGCCCAGTTCGCCTCGGCCAGGCTGCCGAACAGCCAGAACAGCACCGAGTGCGTCATCCCCGGATCATCGGTCCGCAGGACGAGGAAGCTGGTGACCCCGGACAGGCCGTAGGTGACGGCCATGCCGGCCAGGATCAGCCGCAGCGGGGCGAAGGTGCCGCCGGCGCGGGCCAGGCCGTACACGACGGCGAACGCGCCGAGCGCGCCCGCGAAGGCCGCCGCTCCGGCCGTGGCCCCGCCGAGCGGGGCGATCCCGATGACGATCACCGCCACCGCCCCGACGGCCGCGCCGTAGGTGAGGCCGAGGACGTACGGGTCGGCCAGCGGGTTGCGCACCAGCGCCTGCGTGGCCGCGCCGGACACGGCGAGGCCCGCGCCGACCAGCGCGGCGAGCAGCGCCCTGGGCAGCCGCAGGTTCCAGATCACGGTGTCCTGGCTGACGCTCCACGCGGCGGGGTCGCCCTGGCCGGTCAGGTGCCAGGCGATGACGCGGGCCACGGTGTCCACGGGCACGTCCACCGTGCCGAGCAGTACCGAACCGGCCAGCCCCGCGCCCAGCAGCGCGGCGAGCACGGCGTACGCGGCCCACGGTTTGGCCCTCATCCGGCCGGGCGCAACTGTCCGGCGAGTTCGACCGCCGCGTCGGCGTTGCGTACGCCGCCCACCGAGGCCGACTCGTAGACCAGCCGGGCGAACCGCTTCTCGCGCACCGCCCGCACCCCGCGCAGCGCCGGGTTGCCCACCAGGAACCGCTCGGCCTCGGCGAACCGGGCGTCGTTCGCGGCGGGGTCGCCCTTGTCGTAGATGATCACCAGGATCACCTGCGGGTCGCGGGCGACGACCTCCTCCCAGCCGACCTTGGTGTACGCCTCGTCCCGGTCGGAGAAGACGTTGCGGCCCCCGGCGGTCTCGATGACCGCGTTGATCGCCTGCCGGTTGCCGGGCGCGCTGGGGGTGGCGGTGCCCTCGTCGTACTCGAAGGGGAACACGCCGGGCCGCTCGCCCGGCGCCTCGATCCCGGCGGCCTTGCGCCGCATCTCGGCGATGACCTTCGCGGCCCGATCGGGCACGCCGAAGATCCGGCCGAGATTGCCGAGGTCGCGCCACACCAGGTCGAAGCCGGTCTGCGGGGCGGTCGCCGCGGACTTGCACGCGGTGGACAGCGCCAGATAGGACGGGATTCCGGCGGCGGCCAGGTCGGCTTGGGAGACCGCGCCCGCGGCCTCGAAGTTGCTGGAGAACCCGCCGAGGACGAGATCGGGTTCGGCGGACAGCAGCTCCTCCCGGGGGACCGGCTGGTAGCCGCTGCCCGCGGTGTACTTACCGGACAGCGCCGGGATGGCCGCGACCTGGGCGGCGAAGCGCGGCGGCAGGCTGCCCGGGCGCGGCTGCTGCCCGATCGCGGCGACCCGGTCGCCGAGGCCGAGCCAGAGCAGGAGTTCCAGGACGCTCGGGGTCAGCACCACCACCCGCTTCGGCGGGGCCTTGACGACCGATTCGACGCCGGTGCAGTCGGTGACGGTGACCGGGACGAACCCGGGCGTTCCGGTCGCGGCCTGGGGCCGGGCCTGGGAGGCGCAGCCGGCGATCAGCAGTACCGCCGTCACCGCAGCCGCGGCGCTTGCGGGCCGTAACACGTGCATCAGGAACCTTCCACGGCTGTCGGGACAATGAGGGTCTTGGTGCCTGTGGTGACGATGGCGGCGGCCAGCGCGGCGAAGCCCGCGGCGGTGGCGAACACGACGCCCGCCGGTACGGCCCCGGCCAGCGCGCCCGCCACCACGTTGCCCAGCGCGGACCCGGCGAAGGTGGCGGTGATCCCCCAGGCGAACGCCTCCGTCGTGGTACCCGCGGGCGCGCACCGGCCGACCAGCTCGAAGTTGCAGATCACCAGCGGGGCCAGGAAGAAGCCCGCGGGCAGCGCCAGCGCCACCAGCGCGGGCACGCCCGGCGCCGCCGCGAGCGCCCCGACGCAGCAGGCGTATCCGAGCAGGATCCAGCGCATCCGCACGGCGGCGTCCGCCCGCCAGGACCGCGCGCCGTACGCCAGCCCGCCGAGCAGGCTCCCCGCGCCGAACGCGGCCAGCGCCAGCCCCCCGGCGGCCGGGTCGGCCCGCTCGCCCGCGAACTCCACGAACCCGAGCCGCAGCACGCCCAGCAGCGCGCCCGCCAGCAGCGAGACGAGCAGCAGCACCACGACGCCCGGCGCGCGCAGCGGCCCGGCCAGGCCGCCGCCGCGCCGGGACGGCGTCCACGCACGCGACGGGGGCAGCGTGCTGAACCACAGCGTGCCGCCGAGCAGCACCACCGCGCAGCCGCCGACCGCCCAGGCCGCGCCCACCGCCGCGCTGACGGCGGTGACCAGCAGCGGCCCGGCGATCAGCGCGACGTCGAGCACCATGGCGTCCACCGCCAGCGCGGTACGCCGAATCCCGTCGTCGGCGATCACCCGCGACCACAGCGCCCGCGCGGCGGCGGCGACCGGCGGCAGCGACAGCCCCACCGCGGCGGCCCACCCGGCGAGGGCCCCGGCCGTGGGCCGTACCTGGGCGGTCACCAGCAGGCCGGTGAACGCGGCGGCGTTGACCACGGACGCGGCCCGCAGCGGCCAGGTCTGGCCGTACCTGTCCACGAGCCTGCCGTGGACAGGTACCCCGGCGGCGTACGCGAGGCCGCTCGCGGCGGTCACCACGCCCGCCGCCGGGTAGGACCCGGTCCGCTCCACCGCCAGCAGCAGCACGGCGAAGACGTACGCCTGCAACGGCACCCGCGCGCACACGCCCACCAGCAGCAGCGCGGGCACCCACCGCTGCCGCCACAGCCGCCGGTACGCCCCGCTCACCCGGGCCGGTGCGCCTTGACGAGGCCGCGCGGATCGGTGAGCCCGGCCCGGTTGATCCCGGCGGGCATCCCGGTCTCGCCCAGCACCGGCATCCCCGCCCCGAACATGTAAAGGGCCCCTTCCGCGAACCCGTCCACGCCGAGCGCCGCGTCGAGTTCCTCGTCCCGGAACGCCGCGCTCTGCCAGGCGCCCAGCCCGACCGCCGTCGCGGTCAGCACGAACGTCTGCGCCAGGTGCCCGGCCGACAGCAGGGTCACCCGCAGCGCCCGCGAATGCCGGTACTTGTACATCGTCCGCTCGAACACGGCCGTCACGAAGCACACGAAGGCCGACGGCGTGCACATCTCCGACTCGTACGTCAGCCGGTGCAGCCGGGATCGGTCGAAGGCGGGATCGACGAGTTCCAGCGCGTGGGCCTCGCAGTTGTAGTGGTAGAGCCCCGGCGGCACGTCCTCGACGTCGAGCACCGCCACGTACCCCTCGAACTCGTGCCTGGCCCCGCCGCACGGGCTGGTGCGCAGGATGAGCGTGCCGAGGTCGCCGGCGTCGTAGAGCTGCATCGGGGCGAAGGTGTAGAACAGCGCCGTGGACAACCGGGCCAGAGTCACCGGCTCGCCGGTGAACACGCGGTGGGTACGCCGCCGGGTCAGCACGTCGCCGAACGGGTCGGTCAGCGGCAGGAAGATCCGGGGGAGGTGGATGCGCGGCGCGTCCGGATAGGACTTGAAGATGGCGGGCGGGTCGCCGCCGGTCCGCCGTACCCAGCGGGCGTCCGAGCGGCGTTGCTCCACGCCGTCGCCGGTGTAGATCGTGTTGCGGGTGCCGAAGTGGAAGAACCTGGCCTCCTCCCCCCAGTCCCGCCAGGCGTGCAGGAACGCCTCCTCGCGCCGCGCGCCGTCCCGGTCCACCAGCAGCCCGGCCTCGGCCAGCGCCAGGACCGCCTCCCGCACCGATCCGGCGTCGAATTCGCCGAGCCCGGCGGCCACCTTCTCGGGGGTCGACCAATCGGTGAAGTGCTCCAGCAGTTCCACCGCGCGGGCGTCCACGGCCACGGCGTTGTCGGCCTCCGCGTCGGTGGACCGGCTCTCCAGGTAGTTCTCGGCGGTCAGTTCCCCCTCGTGCCAGTAGATCGTCAACGTCCGCGCCCGGCGGAACTCCGTCTGTGTCACGCCTGCTTCCTCCGTACGACGGCCACGAGATCCGACCGGCCGCCGCCGGGAACCCGCCCGGCGGCGACCGTCCTGCTTCCGGTTACCTGTCAGCCGTGGTTGTTCAGCAGCCGGCTACGGGTCTTCTTCCGGCGGACCACGATCGTGAGCGGCTTCTTGATCATGGGCGTTCCCTCCTCTCCCGGAAGCGGCTCGGGCTGCTCCCGGTTCGGGTTACGGACACCCCAGTAGTCGGCCCCCGCCCCCCAGCGGTTCCCGGCGACCGCAAAAATCCGGTGCAACCACCGGGAGCGAGCCGGGATGCTGTGCCCATGGGCATGCTGGACGCGATGGCCGCGCGCGTGGCCGCCGGAGCCACCGTGGAGTTCAGGCCGACCGGCTCGTCGATGGTCCCGCTGATCCGGAGCCGCCAGCAGGTGCGGGTGGCCCCGGTGGACCCGGCGAAGGTCGAGGTCGGTGACATCGTGCTGGCCAGGGTGCGGGGCACCGTGTACCTGCACCTCGTGTCGGCGGTGGACGCGCCGGGCGGACGCCTCCAGATCAGCAACAACCGGGGCCGGGTGAACGGGTGGACCGGCCACGACCGCGTCTTCGGCATCTGCGTCTCGGTGGACGGCGTCCCCCGCCCCCGCGCCGCGGGCAAGACCCGGACTTCCGCGAATCCACCCGGTGACGCACGGTGATCAGGGAAGATCAGGGAGGTGGCCCTGTTCCGCGAAGGAGGGACCTTCGTGCGCATCGCTCGTTGTCTGCTCGCCGTCGTGCTGGCCGCGTCGCTGACCGGTACGCCCGCCGCCGCCGACATCTACGGCACCTGCGCCATCCCGCGCTGTGCCGATGCCCGGGAGGCGGCGGACATCTGGAAATCGAAGGGCAGTCCGGCCGGGCGGGGCTGGCACCGGTGGCCGGATGGGCGGTACAACTTCTCCGGGGGGCGGTTCGGCAATCGGGAGGGGCAGTTGCCGGCGGGCGGGCGGTACAGCGAGTACGACGTGTACTCCCGGCGGCGGGGCGCGGCGCGGGATGAGTACCGCCTGGTCATCGACCGGGGCAGTGGGCGGGTGTGGTTCTCCCCCGATCACTACGACGACGTTCACCTGCTCTGAGCGCGTCCGGAAGTGGACACGACCGTCCGGGCGCGGCGGTGAACACTGGGGATCACCGTCTCGCGCGAAGGAGCGCACGGGTCCCCCCACTTACGACGCCGAGCCGGCCCGGCCACACCACCGCCACGCTCACCATCAAGGCCGACCGGACCACGACCGCCCGCCTCAGGCCGACCCGCTCTCGTTGACCGCCGTGCGGGCCTGGGTCAGGGCGGTCACCAGGGCTTCGATATCGGCCGAGCCGGTGCGGTGGCTGGTCAGGCAGATGCGGATGGCCGGGCGACCGGCCAGGCGTACCGTGCTGACCCATGCCTCGCCGCCGGTGACCACGCGGTCCACGACGGCCGCATGCCAGGCGGCGCTGTGCTCGGGCCCGTCGCGTTCGGCCTCCGGGGCGGCGACGCAGACCAGCGGCAGCGGGGTGTCGTTGATCCGCTCCCAGCCGTCCTCGGCCAGCAGGCGGGCGAGGAGTTCGCCGAGCCGGACGTCCCGCTCCAGTTGTGCGGCGTGGGCGGGACGCCCGGCGATGGCCAGCGCGAGGAACACCTTCAGCCCGGCGAACCGGCGCGACCACTGCACGCTGGTGGCGTAGGGGTCGGGCGCGTCCGCGGTCTCGCCGGGCATGTACGACGTGCTCGCCCGGAAGCTGCGCGCCAGCGTCTCCGGGTGCCGGGTCAGGAACATGCCCGCCCCCATCGGCGCGGACAGCCACTTGTGCGCGTCCACGGTGACGCTGTCGGCGAGTTCCACGCCCGCCAGCAGCGGGCGCAGCCGGTCCGACAGGGCGACCGCGCCCGCCCAGGCGGCATCGACGTGGAAGTGCAGCCCCCGTTCCGCCGCGAACGCGGCCAGTTCGGGCAGCGGGTCGAGCGCGCCGCCCGCCGTGGTCCCCGCGGTGCCGACCAGCAGGAAGGGCAGGAGCCCCGCCGCGACGTCGGCCGCGTGCATCTCGCCCAGCCGGTCGAGGCCCAGCCGGTACCGCGCGTCCACGGGGACCAGCCGTACGGCGTCGCGGCCGAGGCCCGTCATGTGCGCGATCTTGAGCCAGGCCAGGTGGCTCTCGGCCGACGCGTACAGCACCGGAGAGCCCGGCAGCCCGCGTACCCCGGCGTGCGCGTAGTCGTCGAACGCCCTGGTCAGGGCGACCACGACGGCGGTCAGGTTCGCCTCCGCGCCACCGACCGTGAAACTGCCCTCGGCGACGTCCGGCAGGCCGAGCCTGGCCGCCATGAACCGCAGCACATGGCGCTCCATCTCGACCGCCGCCGGGGCGTGGCTGTAGGCGGCGAGCTGCGGGTTGACCCCCGCGGCCAGCAGCTCGCCCGCCACCCCCCACCAGTTGGGAGTGGGGTTGAACAGCCCGAAGTAGCGCGGGTGCGTGGTGTGCACACCCCAGCGGCGCAGCATTTCGGTCACGTCCGTGAGCGCGTCGTCCGCGGGCGCCGGGCGCTCGAAGTCGTACCCGGCCAGCCGTTCGCGAATCCGCGCGGTGTCCGGCTCGGCGGGGGCGACAGGACCGTCCGGGACGGTCCTGATGTGCCCGACGACCAGCTCCGCGACCGCCGCAAGCAGCCGCGCGCCCTCTTCCGGACCCACGTCCAGCGGTCCCTTGTCCTCCATGGGGTCACTCTGGTGGCGGCAGGCGTCCCACTACCAGCAACGCGAGGGCCGAATTCCGGTAATTTCCGGCCATTTCCGGCCCGGCGTCATGGGCCCGCCGTCATGGGCACGGCGGCCGGTTGGGCACGCCGGGAAAGTACGCGTGCCAGCGGGCCGTGCCGATCGGAGTGGTGACGACCCGGCACAGCCACGCCTCGGCGGCGTCCACCCCCGGCCGGTCCGGCCACTGCTCCGGATATCCCCAGCGCCTGGCGACGTCGTCGTCACCGCCCGTCAGGATCGTACGGCCGTCCGGGCCGAAGGCCACGGACGTCACCCGGTCCCGGGGTGCCCGATGGGGGTGGATACGTCCACTCGTACGAGATCGGCGCGCCCGCGCGGGTGGTGCATGTCAGCGGGCAGATTCCGGTGGGTCCCGATGGGAGCGTGCCCGAGGGGTTCGCGGCGCAGTGCCGGCAGGTGTGGGCCAATGTGGCCGACGTGCTGAGTCACCATGGCATGGGGCTGTCGGACCTGGTCAAGGTGACCACGTTCCTGTCCGATCGGGCCTACCGGACCGAAAACTCCGCCATCCGCCGGGAGGTGCTCGGCGAGCACACTCCCGCGCTCACGGTGATCATCACCGGTATCTACGACGAGGCGTGGCTGTTGGAGATCGAGGCCATCGCGGCGCGCGAAGCATAGCCAGGTGTAGGGGCCGCATCAAGAATCCCGGGACGGGCGTCCGGAACGCGTAGCGGGGCATTGCCCGCGCGTCCGGGGCGGGGCTGGATGGAGGCATGTACCTCCATGTCGCCAAGGTCGCCAAGGTCGCCGAGCAGCCTCCCGGCTCCGCTCCGCCCCGGCCGAGCGGCCTGCTGATCGGTCTCGGGTTCGCCGCCGCCATCGTGGCCTGTCTGGTGGCGGCGGCGCTCGTGCCGGCGGGCCGGCCCGAGGCGCGGCTGGTTCTCGTGGCCGTGCTCGTGGGCGGGTACGCGGCGTGCGCGGCCGACGTGCGCGCCGCGCTGTGCACCGGCGTCTTCGCCTGGCTGTTCGTCACCGGCTTCCTGGTCAACCACGCCGGGCACCTGGTCTTCAGCGGCGTCGCGGATCTGGTCCGGCTCGGGGTGCTGGTCGCCGCCGCGGCGGCCGGCTGGGTGTTGGGCGTACTACGCGCTCACTGACGCCGGAACGGCCTGGCCAGAGCCTTGATCTCGTCATCATGGAGCAGCCGGCCGAGGGCGCGCGCCTCGCGTACGCACGCGTCCAGCACCTCCGGCACGTCCGCCGCCGCCACCTCGATCCCGAGGTCGCGCAGGACCCCGGCCAGCACCCGGGGGCCGCTCTGCTCGGTCAGCGGGACGCGGCGGCGGTTGCCGAAAAGCTCTGGTTCGACGCAGTTGTGCAGCAGCGGATCGACCTCGTGCTCGACGGCGATCCAGTCGCCGCCGCCCCAGTTGAAGGCGTCCACGCCGGTGATCGGCTGGTGCCGCGCGGCCGGGCGGCCGGTGAGCCGTTCCGCGGTCCTGGCCAGCTCGGTCATACCCGCCAGACGCAGGCCGGTGCGCACGCCGTACAGGGCCTCGAAGGCCGCGGCGGTCGCCGCCAGGTCGGCGTTGCCGGGGCCGCCGCAGTAGCCGTTCACCGACACCTCGACGGCGCCCGCGCCCGCGCGCACGGCGGCGACCGCGCAGGCCACGCCGAGCCCGAAGGTGTTGTGCGGGTGGACCGCGACGTCCGGCCCGGCGGCGGCGGTGGCGCGCACCAGGTCGGCCAGCGCCTCCGGCCCGGCCGCGCCCGGCCCGTCGAACAGGTCGATCTCGTCGGCCCCGGCCGCGACCAGGGCGGACACGGTCTCGGCCAGCACATCCGGCGTCAGGTAGGACACCATCATCATCGCGCCGGCCACCCGCAGGCCGAGCGCGTGCGCGCGTTCGATGACCGCCGTGGACCGCTCGACCACGACCTGCCGGGTGACCTCCTCCGGCGTGCCCAGCGACGAATCGTAGATCAGCGACGCCGGGCCGAACCCCGGCACCGCGACCTGCACGGCGTCGTACCCGTACTCCCGCGCCCGCTCCGCCGCCTCGACGCTGCCCACGAACGGGCAGATCGTCACGCAGCCGGGGTTCTCGGCCCTGATGATCGCGAGGTCGCCGCGGATCTGGTCAGGGTCACGGCCGAGCCCGCCGGTGACGATCTCCGGCACCCCGGACCCGGCCAGCAGCGCCACGAACGCCGCCCGGTCCGCATCCGCCACCGGGACGTCCGACAGCGAGCCGAGCGCCCGCAGTGTGGCGTCGCGCAGCTTCACCGCCTCGGGCATCGCGGTGTCGCGGTTGCCCGGCGCGACCGACCAGCGCCCCGGCTCGTACGCCCCCGGCACCCGGGAGCGGTCGATGTCCGCGCGCAGCCGCTCCACGCTCACGCCCCGGCCAGCTCGGCGATCACCTCGGCGAACAGCTCGCCGTGCCGTACCACGTCGGCCTCCTCGGTCAGCGGCGAGAACAGCGCCGCGCCGCTCATGCCGTTCAGCAAGATCCCCCGGTTGGCCATGAACAGCCACAGCGCCACCCGCACCGACCCGCCCGGCTTGGGGTAGAGCGACCCCGCGTTGCGCGGCGGCTCCGGCGTGAACGCGTAGGAGACCCGGGCCCCGAGGCGGCCCACGTGCCAGGGCAGCCCGTGCCGCGCGATGACCTCGGCCACGTCGCGCGCGTAGCGTTCGGCGAGCCGGTTCATGTGCGCGTACGACGCGTCCGTCATGACCTCGCCGAGCACCGCCCGCATGGCCCGCACGGCGAGCGGCCCGCCCGCGAGCGTGCTGCCGAGCCCGCCGTCGCCGTGCTCGGTGTACCGCGCCGCGACCGCGGCGACCTCCTCCGACATGCCGTAGACGCCCGCCGGAATCCCACCGGCGACGAACTTGCCCATGGCGATGAGGTCCGGTTCGAGGCCCAGTTCGCGGACGCACCCGCCGGGCCCGGCCGGGATCGTCTGGGTCTCGTCGAACAGCAGCAGCGTGCCCGCCTCTCGGGTGAGCGAGCGCAGCGCCGCGTGGAACCCGGGCTCGGGCCGGATCACCGCGCCGCCGTTGGTCATCACCGGCTCGGCGAGCACCGCCGCGATGTCACCGCCGGAAAGCGCCCGCTCCAGCGCGGGCACGTCGTTGAACTCCACGACCTCGGTCGTCCGCCGCACGTCGACGCCGCCCATGTCCACCCCGGGCTCCGGGGCGACGCCGCCGTCGGCCAGCACCACGTACGTCGGCTCCAGCGCCCCATGGTAGGCCCGGTTGAACACCAGGATCTTCTTCCGCCCGGTGGCCACCCGCGCCAGCACCAGCGCGAACCGGTTGGCGTCCGTGCCCGACACCGCGAACTGCCAGTACGGCAGCCCGAACCGGCGGCTCAGCTCCTCGGTCACCCACACGTGGTCCTCCCCCTGCCACATGGTGATCGTGCCCCGGCCGAGCTGGTCGCGCAACGCCGAGATCACGGCGGGGTGGGTGTGCCCCCACAGCGCCGCCGTGGCGGCGAGCCCGAAGTCGGTGTAGACGTGCCCGTCGGTGTCGTGCAGCCGGACGCCCTCGGCGCGCTCGACCACCAGCGGCACCGGCGGCGGGAACTGACTGATCCAGTGGTGCGGCGTGCCGTGCACCTGCGAGGCGCGGGCCCGCTCGTGCAGGGCCACCGCCTTGGGCCGGGCCGCGACCCAGGCGGCGCGCTCGCGTTCCAGCAGGCGGGCCAGGCGGCCTTCGTCGATTCCGGGGGGCGTCGGCGCTGTCATCGCTGCTCCTGCGGGCGGTCGAGGGGGGCGGGGTCGAGGAAGCGGCGCAGCACGTTGCCGGTGACCTTGGCGACCGGGTTGGCGTACCCGTCGAGGCCCAGCGCGGTGCACCAGGCGATCGAGCCGGTGCTGAACACCGCTCCCCCGAAGGGGTGCTCAAGCAGCACCATGTCGGCGCGCACCCGTGGCTCCACGCTGGCGCTCTGCCGGGAGTTGGCGGTCAGCACCTCCTCGATGGCGTGCTGGAAGGAGTCGGGGAAGCCGTCGGCGGTGGCCAGCACCAGCGTGTGCGGCGGGGTGCCGAGCGCGGGGTCGGCCCGGTCGATCTCCATGCCCGCCGCGCCGTGCCCGACCAGCGCGTCCGCGTCGATCGGCCCGTCGACTCCGGCCAGGGCGAAGGCGGCGCGCTCGTCGCGGGAGCCGGGGGCGGCGTGGTACGGCCGGCCGTGCCCGCGCCCGCCCTGGGAGGTGAACCCGACGCCGACGTGCCGCTGCGGGGCCCGGCCGCGGTGCCGCCACAGGCCCCCGGCCTCGCCGGTGGTGCTCAGGTGGGTCTCCCCCGGGGGGACCTCCCACCCTCTGGTGCCGGTATGGCCGCGCCGGATCTCGATGACGTGCGGCTGGTCCGGGGCGACGCCGGTCACCCAGTAGAACCCGTTCCCGCCGAGGTACATCATCCGGCCGCCCGCCGCGAGGTACGACTCGTGCGCGTCGAGCATGGCCCTGGTGTAATACTCCGGGTGCGACCCGGTGAGCACCACGTCGTATTCGGACAAGGCGGCCACGCCCTCGGTGTGCAGGTCGTCGTCGCAGACCACGTCGTAGCCGATGCCCTCGTGCTCCAGCCAGTCGATCAGGCACAGGTCGGCGCTGAGGTTCCACAGCCCGAACGGCCCGGAGTAGTCGGGGGTGAGCGTGGTGAGCGGGCGCAGCCGCGAGGCGTAGTAGCAGCCGCTGCCGTCCCGGTGCAGGTCGTACAGGCTGCACAGCTTGTGCTCGGCGGCCCATACGTGCTGCGGCGTCACCGGGTAGTCCAGGCCCTCGGGGCCGGCCTTCTCGATGCTGCTGTGCGAGCCTGCGTACGCGAGGTAGGTGAAGGTCGGGATGAGGACGGCGACCCGCTCGGTGCTGGAGCCGCGGGCGGGCCGTACGAAGAACGGCACGCGCAGTTCGTCCTCGCCCGCGCGCAGCCGGAAGGCGTAGACGCCGCTGCGCAGCGCGGCGGGCAGGCGCAGCACGACAGAGGCGTCCCAGCCCGCGTCGGTCAGGTCGTCGTCGTGGAAGTGCAGGGCGTCGTACTCGCCGGGGGCGAGCCGGAAGTCGATCTCACCGCCGGTCCAGTTCGCGCCGGGCACGCCGCGCGAGGGGGTGTTGACGGCCTCGGCGTGCAGCGCGTGCGGGCCGTCGTCGGGCACCCGGGTGCCGTGCGGGCTCTGCCCCGGCCGCCAGCGGACCAGCTCCGGCAGCCCGAACCGGTCCGGGTCGGCCGTGGCCAGGGCCTCCGGCGTGGCCGCGCCCGCGTACAGGGCGGGGCGGTCGATCCGGCCGTTGAAGTGCGCCGCGGCCCGGTCGTCGAACTGCGACTCGGCCGACCCGCCAGCGCGCCAGGCCGCCACCAGCGGCTCCACGCCTGCGGCGGCGTACTCCACCGGCCCTTCGCGGCGGGCCGACGCGCGCCAGGACCCGACCGGCCACTCCGGCGCGGGGACCTGGGTCAAGGTGACGCCGTCCGGGCCGAACGCGGCGGCGACGAACGTCCACCGGCCCACCGGGATCGGCCGGTCGGTCACCGCGACCGGCGCGTCGCCGGGACCGGCCCAGACCGCGAGGTGGTCGTCGCCGGTCAGGCCGAGCGCCCAGCCGCGCCGCTCGCCGATGTCCCTGCGGGCCACGATCGCGCGCGGCTCGCCGTTCGCGGGCAGGGTGGGCATGATCCAGGCGGTGACGGTGAACGCGTCCGCGTCCAGCGCCGGGTGCGCGGGCGCACGCAGGTACGAACCGGACGGCAGCGGCTGGACACTGCCCTTGCGGGCGCCGATCGGCAGGTCCACGACCTCCTGGCGGACGCCCGGCCCGCGAGCGTCCTCCGCGCCGTGGACCAGGCGCAGCAGTTCGACCTGGTAGTCGGCGGTGGCGCTGACCATGAGCCGGATCTCCTCGCCCGCCGCGACGCTGAGCCGGTCGACGTAGCCCAGGAGCACGGGGCCGGCGCTCATCCGCGCCGCGCCTTGGCGAAGGACGCGGTCACCTCGGCGAGGGCCGCCGCCTGCTCCATCCGGTCGTACATGGGGTAGAGGATCAGTTCGCGCACCCCCGCGTCGGTGAGTTCGGTCAGCCGCTCGGCGCAGTGCTCCGGCGGGCCGAAAATCGCGACCCGGTCGGCCATGCCGTCCGCGTCGTACACCGGGTTGCCGCCGAACGACCGCTGGAACACCGGCACCAGCTTCTCCCGCGCCCGCTCCACGGTGTCCTCCACCGCGATGTAGACGCTCTTGGAGATCGTGAACCCGGCGGGGTCGCGGCCCTGGTCCTCAAGGGCCCGCCGGACGACGGCGAGCTGGTCCATGAAGTCGGCGGTGGCGGCGGGGGCCGCCCCGGTCCACCCGTCGGCGATCCGCACGGCCCGGCGCAGCGCCTGCTCGGCCCGCGCCCCGATCCAGATCGGCGGCCCCGGCCGCTGCACCGGCTTGGGCTGGGAGCGGATGCCGGTGAAGGAGTACACATCGCCGTCGTAGCCGGCCTCGTCCTGGCTCCACAGCGCGCGCATCACGCCGATGCCCTCCACCATGCGCCGGACGGGCCGGTCCATCGGGATGCCGAGGGCGGTCAGGGCCTCGCGGTGGTAGGCGTTGCCGACGCCGAGCCCGACGATGAGCCGGCCCCGGGAGAGCTGGTCGATGGTGGCCAGCTCGCGGGCGGCGACGGCGGGGTTGCGCCGGCCGGAGTACAGCACGCCGATGCCCAGGCGCAGGCGCTCGGTGACCGCCGCCAGGTAGGACAGCACGTGCAGGCCGTCCAGGGAGTAGTTCGCGGCGTTCACCGTGTCCTGCGTCCACAGGCCGGTGAAGCCGAGCCGTTCCGCCTGCCGGGCGAACGGCACAAGAAGGTCCGGGTCGTTCGGCGCGCCCAGGGAGAATCCGACGTCGTCGCCCGGTGTCGAGGTCATGCCCACGCCCTCCCCGGCCCGGCTAGAGGATCTCGCGACCGTAGATCGCGATGGAGGAGTCGCGCTCGGCGTACTTCTGGAAGCCCGCGACCACCTCTTTCATGGCCGGCTGCGTCAGCACCTCTTCCCAGGCGTCCCATGAGTCGGCCTCGATGTCCTCGACCACGTCCCAGGGGGACTCCTTGCCGCGGGCGCCGTCGATCAGGAAGACGCGGAAGCTCTGCACGCCCTTCTGCTTGCTGGTGATCGCCTGGTCGACGGTCTTGGACCACTCGATGTACTCCTCGGGCGACACTCCGGGCTTCAGCTTGTAGAGGACGTAGATCTTCTGCACGTCAGAACTCCGATCACTGTGGAAACCGGTCGCAGTGACGATCCGTGACAGACGGCGTCACACGGGAGCGGATTCGAGTATGTGAGCGATGTGTTGTCGATGTCAACACCCGGGACCGGTCCGCCGCTCCAGCAGCACGGCCGTCCATCGCTCGTTCAGTTTATGCCGTCCGACCTCGTCGAAGCCGAGGTCCACGTAGTACTGACGCAGGCGGGGGTTGTTCGCCACGCAGTCCAGGCGGACCATGCCCGCCCCCTTCTCCCTGGCCCGGTCCGCCACCCAGGAGAGCATCCGCGCCCCCACGCCGGCCCCCGCGAACGCGCGGTCGGTCATCAGCCCGTGTACGTACGCGGCGAACGCGTCCCGCTCCCGCCACACCCGCGGATCGGACCACAGCAGCCGGAACGCCCCGGCCAGCCGGCCGCCCGCCGCCCTGGCCACGTACCACTCGCGGGCCGCTATCTGTGCTTCTACATGCGTAGACGTCAGCAGCCCAGGCGGCCACTGCCAAATGTCCCTCCCGGCCAGCCATTCCTCGGCCGCCCTGCGCATGCCGACGATCCCGGGCACATCCCCCGCCGCCGCCCGTTCGATCTCCATCTCCATGCTGCCGAACCGTATCCCCAAATGTGTTGACACTGACAACAGAGAGGGCCATTCTCCTGAACTACCGGGTGGCAGGAGGTGACCAGACTTGGACGGACGCTTCTCAGGCTCCCGGCGGCTATGGCTAGTACGCAGACTGCTGCTGGGCGCCGCCGTCGTGCTGCTGGTATCGGTGCTGGTGTTCGCCGCGACGCAGGTTCTGCCCGGCGACCCCGCGCGCGCGGTACTGGGGCACGACGCGACACCTGAAAGCGTGGCCGCACTACGCGCCGAACTCGGCCTGGACCGGCCGCTCATCTCACAGTACCTGGCCTGGCTGGGGCACATCGTGACCGGCGACCTCGGCCAGTCGCTGGTGACGCGGGAGCCGGTGGCCGCGCTGATCGGCGACCGCACGATCAACTCGGCCGTGCTGGTCGTGATCTCCGCCGCCATCGTCGTGCCGCTGTCGGTGTACGTCGGCGCCCTGGCCGGTCGGCGCAGGGACCGGAAGTTCGACAAAGCGATGCTCGTCGTCACGCTCGGGCTCACCGCGCTGCCCGAGGCCATCATCGCCCTGCTGCTCGTCATCCTCTTCTCCACCTCGGTGCTGCGGTTGCTCCCTGGGACCGTTCTACTAGGCCCGGGTCAGAACCCGCTCGGGCAGCCCGCCCAACTCGTGCTGCCGGTGGCCGCGCTGGTGCTCGGCGTCCTGCCGTACCTGTCCCGGCTGGTGCGCGGTTCGGTGATCGACGTGTACGAGTCGGAGTACGTGCGGATCGCCCGGCTGAAGGGCGTCCCCGAGCGAGTGGTGCTGCGCAGGCACGTACTGAGCAACGCACTCGTCCCGGCGATCCAGGGCACCGCGCTCGCGCTGGCGTACCTGACCGGCGGCGTCGTGGTCGTGGAGCAGGTCTTCAACTATCCGGGCCTCGGCACCACATTGGTGGACGCCGTGAACAACCGGGACTTCCCGGTCATCCAGATGGTGTGCCTGGTGTTCGCGGCCTGTTACGTGATCTTCAACCTTCTCGGAGACGTGTTGACGGTGTACGTCACGCCCCGCCTCAGAACGGCCGGCCAGTGAACACGGCACTGCTACGCCGCTGTCTGCGCGAACCCCGGATGCGCATCGGGATGGTGCTGACCGGGCTGATCCTGCTGATCATCGCGATCGGGCCGCTGCTCGCGCCGCACTCGCACAGCGCCATCGTGGGCGCGCCGTACCAGCCTCCGTCGTCCCTCGCCATGCTCGGCACCGACTACCTCGGCGAGGACGTGCTGTCGAGGGTGCTCGAAGGCGGGCGCAGCATCGTGTGGGTCTCGTTCGTCGGCACGCTGCTCGGCGTCGGCGTCGGCTCGGCCATCGGCATGACCGCCGCCTACAGCGGCGGCGTGGTGGACGAGGTCCTGATGCGGGCCATGGACGTGCTGCGCGCCTTCCCCCCGATGGTGCTGATCCTGCTGCTCGTCTCGATGGCCCAGGCCGAACTGGCGCTGATGCCGCTGATCGTGGCCATCGCCTGGGTGCCGCAGGTCGCGCGGGTCGCGTACGGCGCGGCCAAGGAGGTCGTCGCCCGCGAGTTCGTGGAGTCGGCGGAGACCCTCGGCGCCTCCCGGCTGCGGATCGTGCGCCGCGAGGTGCTGCCCAACGTGATGACCCCGCTGATGGTCGAGTTCGGGCTCCGGCTGACCTGGTCCATCGGCATCGTGACCACGATGAGCTTCCTGGGCGTCGGACTCCAGCCGCCCGCCGCCGACTGGGGCCTGATGATCCGGGAGAACTACCAGGGCCTCGCGCTGCAACCGTGGGGCGTCGTGGTCCCCGCGCTGTGCGTCGCGGCCTTCACGTTCGGCACCAACCTGATGGCCGAGGGCTTCGCGCGTACCGTGGCACGGGTCTCACCGGCCGCCGAGACGCCCAAGGAGGTGACCGTGTGACCGCCGTAACGGTCAAGGGCCTGCGCGTCGATCTGGACGGGCGCGGCGTGGACGTCGTGGACCTCGTCGACTTCGAGATCGCCGCGGGCGAGGTACTGGGGCTGGTCGGCGAGTCCGGCTCGGGCAAGACGACGGCCGGGGTGACGCTGCTCGGCGACGCCCGGCGGGGCGCGACCATCGCCGGCGGCAGCATCGTCCTTGGCGGCCAGGAGGTCGTCGGGCTGGGCCAGGGGCAGCTCGCCAAGCTGCGCGGCAGCTCGGTCGCGTACGTGCCGCAGGACCCGGCCATGGCGCTGAACCCCGCGCTGCGGCTGCGCCGCCAGTTGGACGAGCTGTTCGAGTTCCATCGCCCGGACATGCCCGAACCCGACCGGGACGCGCGGATCAAGGCCACCATGCGCGAGGTCGGCCTGGACGACAGTGACGCCTTCCTGGCCCGCTTCCCACACCAGCTCTCCGGCGGCCAGCAGCAGCGCGTGACGCTGGCCCTGGCGTTCCTGCTGCGGCCCCGGGTGATCGTGCTGGACGAGCCGACCACCGGGCTCGACGTCACCACCCAGGCGCGGGTGCTCGCCACCGTGCGCGACCTGTGCGCCTCCCACCAGGTCGCCGCGCTCTACGTCACGCACGACATGGCGGTGGTCGCCGGGCTGGCGCACCGGGTCATGGTCATGTACGCCGGGCGGATCGTCGAGTCCGGCCCGAGTTCCCGGATCTTCGGCGAGCCCGTCCACCCCTACACCCGGGCCCTGATCGCGGCCGTCCCCCAGGTCTCCGAACGCCGCGAGCTGACCGCCATCCCCGGCGACACCCCGATGCCCGGGCAGCGGCCGGGCGGCTGCGCGTTCCACCCCCGCTGCAAGCACGCCGACCCCGCCTGCGCCACCACCGTCCCGGAGCCCGTCGAGATCGCCCCCGGCCACATCGTCCGCTGCCTGCACGCCACCCGGTTCGCCGCCGAACCCGCCCAGCCGGCCCCGGCCCTGGCGGCCGGCCGTACCGGGGAGCGCGGCGAGGTCCTGCTGGAGGTCACCGGCGTGAACGCGTTCCACGGGCGCAAGCAGGTGCTGCACGACGTGTCGCTGACCCTGGCCAAGGGCGAGTGCCTGGCGCTGGTGGGCGAGTCCGGGTCCGGCAAGACCACGCTCGCCCGCTGCGTGATCGGGCTGCACCGCGACCACACCGGCACGATGACCTTCCAGGGCGCGCCGCTGGCGACCCGCGCGCGTGACCGCTCGCGCGAGTCGCGCCGCGCGATCCAGTACATCTTCCAGAGCCCGTACAACTCGCTGAACCCGCGCCGCTCGATCGGCGAGACGCTGCGCGAGCCGCTGAAGGTGCTGTTCGGCATGTCCGCCGCCAAGGCGGCGGCCGAGATCGCCGAGGTGCTGGAACGCGTCTCGCTCTCGCCCGCCGCAGCCGCGTCCTACCCCGACCAGCTCTCCGGCGGCGAACGGCAGCGCGTGGCCATCGCGCGGGCGCTGGTCTGCCGCCCAGAGGTGCTGATCTGTGACGAGGTCACCTCGGCACTGGACGTCTCGGTACAGGCGTCGATCGTGCGGCTGCTGCGCCGGTTGCAGGACGAGGAAGGGCTCGCCCTGCTGTTCGTGACGCACAACCTCGGACTCGTCCGCGCCGTGGCGGACCACGTCGTCGCCATGCGCGCCGGGCGGATCGTCGAAGGCGGGCCCGTCGATGACGTGCTCGACCGTCCTGGCGATCAGTTCACCAGGGATCTCATCGCGGCGACGCCCGAACTGTCGGCCGTGCCTACCGGTGATCCGTCCCGACTCCCCCTGTCACTGGAGGACCCCACATGACCCAACGAATCAACCAGGGGCCGAGCCGGCGCGGGTTCCTGAGCACGGCCGCGGCGCTCGGCATGTCCGCCGCCGCGATGGAACTGCTCGCCGCCTGCGGGAGCGGCGGCGGCGCGCAGCCCGCCGCCACCGGCGCGGGCGCGGCGGGCAAGCCCACGCGTGGCGGGCGGCTCACCGTGGCCACCGGCGGCGCGAAGGGCTCCGACACCCTCGACCCCGTGCTGCTGAACAGCGCGCCGGTGAGCTTCATGGCCAGGGTCCTGTACGACCAGCTCGCCGACTTCAGCAACGACCTCCAGTACCGGCTGGCGATGGCCGAGCTGATCGAGCCGAACAAGGCCGGTGACGAGTGGACCATCCGCGTCAAGGACGGGATCGAGTTCCACAACGGCAAGACGCTGGACGCCGAGGACGTCATCTTCACCTTCAAGCGGACCTTCACCCAGGCGGGGTCGGTCACGGTCGGCAAGTTCAAGCCGTACGTGGACCTGGATGAGATCAAGAAGGTGGACAAGCGGACGATCCGGATGAAGCTCCTCCGGCCGAACTCCACCTTCAACTACGCGCTGGCCAGCCCGCACAAGATCGTCCCGGTGGACTTCGACCCGAGGAACCCGGTCGGCACCGGGCCGTTCAAGTACAAGAGCTTCACCGCGAACCGGCAGTGGGTGTGCGAGCGGTTCGCCAACTACTGGAACGCCGACGGCGAGTCCGAGCCCAGCGACTCGGCGGCCCCGGCCGGGCTGGGTGCCAAGCCGTACCTGGACGAACTGGTCGTCAACGTCATCAACGACGACTCCGCCCGGATCAACGCGCTGGTCACTGGCCAGGTGGACGCCATCAACATGGTGCAGTTCGCGCAGATCCCGCTGATCGGCCAGCACCAGCAGCTCAAGCTGCTTGAGTCGGAGACCGGCGCGTGGACCGGCATCTACATGAACATGGAAGAGCCGCCCTTCGACGACGTGCGGGTCCGGCAGGCGCTGCGCCTGGCCATCGACCGCGAGCAGGCGCTCAGCTCCTGCGTGTCCGGCCACGGCCGGGTCGCCTACGACCTGCCCGAGCCGTACGCCCCCGGCTACCCGACCGAGCTGACCCGCAAGCGCGACATCGAGAAGGCCAAGGCCCTGCTCAAGGAGGCCGGCAAGGAGAACATCACGGTCGAGCTGGTGGCCGGACCGGTCTCCGCCGAGGCCGTGTCGATGGCGACCGTCCTGGCCAACAACGCGGCCGAGATCGGCATCACCATCAAGGTCCGCCAGGTGGACACCGCCACGCTGTTCGGCCCGCAGTTCCACAGTTGGCCGTTCTCGGTGGACAAGTGGCCCGCGCAGGGCAACTACCTGACCCTGCTCGCCCTCACCGACCTGAGCGAGAGCACCACCCTCACCCACATGCCCAAGGCCGACCTGGACGCGCTGCGCGAGCTGCACGACAAGGCGCTGTCCACGGTGGACGAGGCCAAGCGGGCCGAACTGACCCGGCAGATGTACCAGATCCAGTTCGACCGCGGCGGCTGGATCATCCCCTTCTTCGCCAACGTCGTCAACGCCCACCACGCCAAGGTCGCCGGCTGGCCCAAACAGGACGCCTCCGGCCGCTCCTTCGGCAACGCCCACTTCGAACAGCTGTACCTGAACGGCTGAGTTTTCAGGGCGAGGGGCCGCGCGGCCCCTCGCCCGCCGCGCCCGGCGATCAGCCGATGGTCGCCGTCATCAGGTCGCGCCCCACGGCAAGGGTGCCCGTGTAGCCGCCCAGGCGCACGTCCTGCTCGAACGCGCCCTCCCCGGCCTCGTCGTCCGGAGCCGGGATCAGGTGGGTGAGCATCAGGTGCCCGACCCCGGCGCGCATGGCCAGGCCGCCGAGCGCGACCGTGTCGGCGTGATAGGCGAAGATCTTCTCGAACGGGGTCCCGGCGACGGCGGCGCGCAGCGCCGTGGTCCGGCACGCTTCGTGGACCAGCACGTCCGCGTTCCGGCTGAGCACCTCCACCTCCTCGCACACGCGGGTGTCGCCCGAGATCACGACCGTGCCGTCGGGGGTGCGGACCCGGTAGGCGACCGCGTCTGGGACCGGCTCGTGGTGGACGGCGACCGCCTCCACCGCGACCCCGTCCCGAGACCAGATCTCCCGGGGCTCGGACGCGCAGGCGAACGCGTGCGGCCGCAGCTCGGGCGGCGCTTCCTGGACGTGCTCCAGGCGCAGCGCGATGTCGGCCGCGTACGGGTCCAGCATCCGCGCGGCGAACTCGGCGGCGGCCCCCGCCGGGAGGTGGAGGTCGAGAGGTCCGGTCTGCCACACATGGTCCTGAATCCAGCGTCCCAGCACCACGTCCGGCAGCCCGATCACGTGGTCGCTGTGCGCGTGGGTGACGAACAGCGCGGTCAGCTCGTGCAGGCCGACGCCCGCCTCGGTCAGGCGCAGCACGGTGCCGCGCCCCGCGTCGAACTGCAACATGGTTTCTCCGTACCGGACCAGGACGCCCGCGCCCGCGCGGCCCGGAGCCGGGATCGGCACACCGGTGCCGGCATCGAGGACCCGGCGGAGGTCTTCGCCGCCTCGGTCCGGCTTACCGGGCGAATGGTCGACACCCACCCGCAGATCGCCCGCATCCTCACCCACACCGGCCTGCCGTACCTGGACTCCGACAAGGGCATGGCCCCCCGGGCGCTGCGCGACATCCGCCACGCCATGGCCGCCGGGCGCTTCCGGCCCGGCAACCCGTACGTGGCGCTGGCCGGGGCCGGCGGTTCGCTGCTCGGGTTCCTCCAACTCTGGCTCGAACACCCCGACCTGGTGGACGAGCACTCGGCGGACGAACTGGCCGAGAATCTGCTGCGCATGTACGGCATGAGCCATGAGGAGGCGCACGCCGTCGCCAATCGCCCATTGCCCGGCGACACCCGGCACGGACAATGAAATCCGTTGCCATTATCACCGAAAGGGCTGCCGCGAATCAGCCTTTGACCAGCAACGGAGACGCTGACCTCGAAGTTCCCGTCCCAGACCCGCCCCTTCCGGGCGAGGGGCCGCGGGGCCCCTCGCCCGGTTCGGTGCTCACAAGGCGATCAGACCGGCTTTCGTCGGCTGGAAACCGCAGGCCGAAAGGTAGAAATCGGTCAGCTCGTCGTCGAAGTCGACGTGCAGCCATTCGCACCTCGCCGCCCTGGCCTGTTTCACGCCGACCGCGACCACTCCGGTACCGGCCCGACCAGGTCCCCGTACTCGCTGACACAAACGTACCCGAGACTATGCCAGCCGACCCGACCTGCAATCATCGTGGAGCGGCGCAAGACCTCGCGCAAACACGTTTACCGCCACATTCTCAAAGCAGTCCTGCCGCTCATGCATTGATCGTTACACAACAACAGCAGGCCGCGCCCCGCGCGCACCCGTATCTGGCCAGAGAGTTCGCCGAATTAGATCACTCAAGAGTGTCGATAATACGTATCCACTCACGCTCAACTTCATCGGACGGCTCCATGGGCATCATCTCACAGTCGAGCATTTCGAGGAGTTCTTGAGATAGTGTCAATGGTATTCCCGCAGCCTCATGAAGTACTCGTAGAAAATTGAAGGGGGTCAAAGTAAGAGACTCACGTGTCTTGAGAAAGTGGAGCAGTTCGGAAAGACTGCACCTCCCTTCGATAAGCGTGCGCGCTTGAGCCACAACCTGCTCAGTCGTCTCCACCTGGAACCTCCCTACCTCGTGAACAGTACCTCGACATTGGTGTACACACCAGGCCGTCCAACGGTCCTGATACGTGCCACTGTGGTGAAGCCATATCTGGCAGCCATCTTGCCAGTAAAAGTCGCCGCCGCCGCTTCGGCCGGGGTCAACCCTCCACGCACCAGCTCATTGAAGGTGTTCAGGTTGCTCGGCATTTTACTAATCCATTTACCCTCAATTGCCCTAATCCTTTCCACACCGAAGTGTTTGACCGCGTCATCGAACATCTGAGAACCTCTGGGAGTAGTAGGTCCCCTCTCGATCGCGAGCCTGAGAACGCCATCCTTCGCGCTTGCGATCACGCCGCCCTGGTCACCGCCATAGAAGTTGCTGTAGTCCCCGTTGGCGCCGTCGGGGTCGGGAGCAACAGGCCCTGCCGGTGGTTTGGCGGGGGGCTTGCCGCCTGTGCCGCCGGGTTGCGGGTTGGCGGGGGCGGGGTCTTCCGCGGTGGGATTCGCGGGGGCGCCCTGGCCGGGCCGGGGCTCTTCCACCGTGCAGGAGAACATCGTGAAGCCGGTGGTGGCGCAGCCACCGGCGACGGGGACGGGTTCGGGCAGGCAGGATTGAATCGTGCCGCCGTCACCGCATGGTCGCTCATCCGAGGCGACGCCGTTAGCCGTGACCGTAAGTGGATAGACCGGTGGCGGGTTCCCGCCGATGGGTTCGGGTGCGGCGGCGGACAGGTCGATGGTGGGAGTTCGAGTGATGCTCCAGGAGTGCTCCCAGGCCACTTCGACGTCGCCGCCGCGTTCCACTTGGCCGTCGTGGTAGGTGGTGATGGTGTACTCGTAGGTGCGGGTCCAGTTGTCGACGCGGTCGTAGATGTAGTCGGCGTCGTAGTAGCGGCTGCTGCTGGTTTCGAACGTCGTGTACTGGTGCGTGGTGACGACCGGCGGGGGTGGTGGCTTGGGAAGGTCCGCGATGGGCTCTCCGCTGCCGCCCGGGCTGTTGGCTCGCGTACCTCGTGATGGCTTGCCGGCTTTGGGTCGGTCGCCGCCGCCGTTGTTGCTTCGGCTTGGCGTCCCGGTAGTGCTGGTGGGTTGCTGGACTGTACCTGTCCGCGGCGCGTTTCCCTTCGGCCGGCCGGTGCCCTTCGGATTTCGAGCGGGGGTGGCGTTCGGCTTGGCCGGCTGGGGCGTGACAGGGGTCAGCGATCCGTCAGGCTGGCGGCTGAAGTAGTAGACGGCGCCGCCGACGGCGATGGTCGCCAGGCCGCCGACGACCACTACGGTGCCGCACACGACGCTGGCGAAACAGGCCGCGAGCGCCGAACCGGCGGCCACTCGCGCCACTGCGGCGACGGTCTGGCGTGCCGCGGTCATCAGGAACGAGCGGACGGCATGGGAGGCGATGATCATGCGGCCTTTCCAGGCCAGCCAGCGCATCCCCGCGGTGATCTCGTTGAATGCGGCGTCGATCGCCGACTGCACGGCACCGAACAGGCCTTGCAGGAAATGGCCTGTGGGGTCGGTGGCGGAAAGGGGGTTCGCGCCGGCGTAACCGTATTGGTTGGCGCCGGCCGCCGGAACCGGTGGTAAGGGCGCATTGTCGCGGGAGGCGAAAGTAGCGGTGCCGGGTGTGTACCAGCGGGCGTGCATGTTGACCCTGCCGGTCGCGGGGTCGGTCCACTCTCCCTGGTAGCCAAGCGCCTGGCTGCCGGGGGCAGGGGCGGTGCCGGGCGCGCCGTACGGGTCGTATCCGGTCAACACCGGTGCACCGGTCGAGGCATAAGTCGCCACCACATCGCCGTGGTGATCGGTCACATAGCGCGAGGCTGCGCCACCGGACAGCGGGGCGGTCGACAACGGTTCATCGGCAAGGCCACGCAGATAGCGGTGCGTGCCGTCCTCGGTGATCTCTTCGGAGAAACCTTCGTAGAAGAAATCCGTACTGCCTCGGGTGGCCACTCGGTCAAGGCTGTCGTAGGTATAGGAGGTGGCGCCGTCGCCGACCATTCGGTCGAAGGCGTCGAAGGTCAGCGGGGTCGATCCTGATGTGGCCAGAGTGCCGCGCGGAGTGTACTCGAAGATCTGGCTGCCGATGCTGGTCAGCCGGTTGCGCTGATCATAGCTGCGGGCGGGGCCTTGGGTGAGCTGTCCGCTGTCCGGATCGACCTTGTCGATCCGAGTGAGGTTTCCGACCACATCGTAGCCGTACTTCTGGTGGTCATCACCGCCGAACGGCTCCCAGGTCGACAACCGACCGGCCGCATCGTAGATATACCGGCCGCCACCGAACCGGGCGCTCTGCGGACCGTGCAGGTACTTGTGTGTGACGTTGCCATCGACGTCGTAGCCGTAGAGGAGGGTGGAAATTGACGACCCGCCGCGGGCGGTGGCGTCGAAGGTGACCCGGCCGAAGTCGTCACGATGGATATTACGGGTCACACCATCGCTATGGGTGACCTTGGTAGCCTCACCGGCAAGGTTACGATCATAGGTGCGGGAGATTCCGGCCTGGTGATCATCGACCCTTCGCACATCAGCGCCAGAGTAGGTATAGCCGGTGTTCGTAGCGCTGATGTTGGGGTCGCCGCGAGCGGTCAGCCGACCGTCGGCGTCGTAGCCGAAGGCGGTGAACCGGGCCGTGTCGTCACTGTACGAACGTAACAACAGGCCCCGGTCATCGTAGTCGAAGCGCAGCTCGCTGCGGGGATGACCGACGGCGATGACCCGGCCTACCCCGTCGTAGCGCCAGGTCCGGGTGGCGCTGGTGGCGCCACCGCCGGAGCCGGCCTCACTGGTCAGCCGACCCAGTGGGTCGTAGGTTCGGGTGATCGACACGCCACCGGGTTTGGTCAGTTTGACCGGCAGACCGCCGGCATCGTATTCACTGGTCCAGGTCCGATCCAGGAGCGCGGGGTGGGCTGAGGTGGACGGCTCGACCACTGAGGCGACCTGACCACCGGGCGTATATGTGGTCCAGGTGGTGTTACCGCGGCCATCGGTCACTTTGGTCTGGTTGCCTGCGGCGTCGTATGCGAACTGGGTCGTGGACTGGCCGTTCGGCATCAACGGCTCGATCGCTCCGAGCAGGCGGTTCAGAGGATCGTAGACATACTCAGTCGTGTTGCCCCGCGGGCTGATCACGCTGGTCACATTGCCCGCGAGATCATGCTCGAAGCGTTGCGTGGCCAGCACATCTCCGAATGGAGCGAGCCGCCGATGCTCGATCAGCCGTCCGGCCAGATCATAGGCCGAAGTGACCGCCCGGCCAAGCGGGTCAGTGACCTTGGTGGTACGACCCGCGGCGTCATAGTCGAAGCTCGTCGGGCCACGGCCGGGCAACGTCTCGGAACGTAATTGCCCCAACGCGTCATAAGTGCGGCGAACTTCCAATCCCCCGGGGGTAAGGGTGCGGGTCAGGTTGCCGATGTCGTCGTAGAAGTATCGGGTCGAGTACCGCAACACATCGTTCCCGGCCTGGCGCGTTACGTCGGTCGAGGCGGCCACCCGGTTCAGGTCGTCGTAGGTCCATTCTTGGGCGGCGCCAATGGAGTCGGTGACTGCGATCACGTTCCCTGCGTCGTCGTAGCGGATCAGGGTCGAACCGCGTACCTCCGCGCTAGGCAGCAGCGGGTCGGTCTTTTTGTACAGCCGGCCCAGTTTGTCGTAGCGGTAGCTGACCGTCTGGCCACGTAGATCAGTCTCTTCCAGGACATTCCCGAGTTTGTCGTAGGCCCAGGAACCGGTCGGGGTCACCGTTCCACCGCCCGCTGCCGGCTGAGGCGGCCCGGTGAAGCGGGTACGCCGACCGGCCGCGTCGTAGTCGGACAATGCGGTGTATCCGCGTGGATCGCGCGTGTGGGTGACCTGCCCGAAGGCGTTGTATCCGGTGACCGTCTGGGGAGCGGCCCACGCGGTGGGCTTGCCCATTTCCTCTACCTCGACCGAAGGCGCGGTTTCCGTGACCCGACGTCCTAGTTCGTCATAGGCGAACGTGGCCACATTACCGAGGGGGTCGGTGACCTTGGTCAGGAGCCCCCAGTCGTCGTAACTGAACGACGTTGTAACGTCGATGCCGCCGTTCTCTGTCGTGCGGCTCTTCACCAGGCCACGGACCTCGTATTCGAACCGTGTTTCCTCCGTACGGCCCGAGCCGTCGCTCAGTCGCTGCCAGGCCAAGTGGCCGAAAGTGTCGTAGCCGAACGTGCGGGTCCGGTTGACCCCGCCCGGATCTTCCACGATCTTGAGGGGCCGGGACAAGGCGTCGTACTCAGTGGTCGTAACCCTCGTGCCGAACTCGGTGGTCTTGACTACATTGCCCGCGGCATCGTAATCATAGTCGGCGATCGGCAGATTTCGAGTGGTCCCGTCGGCGTTGCGGAACCCCACCAGGGTCACCGTATCGAGCCGGTCATTGGGCAGATAGGTGTGAGCGCGGGTGCGGCCGAGCGCATCGGTCTCCCGGGTCAGGCGCCCGCCGAGATCGTAGGCGTACTGGGCCAGATAGACGTCCCGTGACGAGTCATCGGCGTCTGGGGTGTCGTTGAATCCCTTCAGCACAACCGATATCAGCTGATCACGTTGGTTGTAGGCCATTTCGGTCACAGTGCCGAGTTGGTTGGTAGTCCGTGTCAGATTGCCGTTCTGGTCGTAGGCATAGGCGATCGTCCCACCGTCGGGGTAGGTGATCGATTTGACTCGGTTGTCGTTGCCGTACACATAGCTGGTGATGCGCGCTGGATCCTCGCCGGTCAGGTCGGACACGGTCGTCTTGACCAGCCGGAACATCGTGTCATAGAGGTAGTCGGCCTGTTGCTGGTGGTACGCGCCGGTGATCCGGTTACGGACGCGAGGTCCGGTCTCGCGGGTGAGGTTGCCGACGGCATCGTAGGCGTAGGCGGTGGTCACCGGTGCGGCCACGGTGTTGGTGTGGACCGTGCGACTGATCAACCGGCCAGCGTCGTCGTAGTCGTAGACGGTTCGCGCGCCAGACCCCGAGGGGGCGGTGTCTTGCCGGTGTTCTCTTGTTTCCCTGAGCTGGCCCCGCTCGTCGTAGGAATACTCGACATCGACCGACCCCAGTGAGATCACTCTGTGCAGCAGACCCGCCGGCATGGTCCGTCCCGCGGGGGCGCCGTATGCCTGTTCAAGTCCATCGGTGTAGAAGTAGGAGGTCCCCTGTCCATCGCTGTCGCTTGAGGTGGGGGGATCCTTACGATTGGTCAGCCGGCCTCGTTCGTCGTACTCGAATTCGGTGGTGAACGCCCGGTTATGAACCCCTGCTCCCCGCGCGTCGGTCATCGCGGAAAGCTGGTCGAAACGCGGATCCTGCGGCGTGTTACTGCCATAGCCGTAGTACGTGTATTGGACGGACTCCTCGTCGTCGCCGGCATATACCGACCTGCCGCTCAGCCTTCCCCGGCTGTATGAGGTGTGGATGATGTTGCTGTTCTCATCGATGACGTGGGAGAGGTAGCCGGTGGGCCCGTCCGCCCCAGGCCAGTACACCCACGACCGGGTGCCCCCGTTCTCCCCGATCCGCTGTACCAGGTGGTAAGCCGAGTCGAACTTCCAGGTGGCCTGGAGTCCTCGTGGATTGGTGACGACGACCTCCCTGGGCAGGGTGCCGCCATCGACATGGGTGTAGGCGAACCGCCAGGCGATGCCGCCTGGAACGGACACGAAGTCTACGCGGCCACTGGTGAAATACCAGATCTGCTGGAGGCCGTCCCATCGCTGGCCGTCACTCGCCCAGATCTGGTGTAACAACTGCTGACCGTTGTACAAGTAGTGGATCGAATCGCCGACCGGAGGAATGATCTTCCGTAGCCGCCGCTCCGATGTGCTCTCTCCTGGGGACTCGAAGGCCCAGGTCGACAGCACCTGTAACGGCTGTCCAGCAGGCTGGGAGAATACCTCCACTTTGGTCACGGTCCCGGCCGACCAGGTAAGGCGGAAACCGCGCCCCGTGATGGGGTGCGATATACGGGTGGGCGGTGCGTCCGCATCGGTATATTCGAACTGCCATCGGTCGAGCTCGTTGAACCTGTTCTCAATATGTCGGAGCCGACCCTCCTGGTCGAAGACGAACGCCGCCGGGCCGACGTAAACGTACAGAAGACCACCGCAATAGTTGCCAGAGGTGTTACCGGAGGCCCAGATCCGGGTACGCGTACCGCTCCCGATCGACGGGGAGAAGGTTCCGTCCTGGCCATTGCAGCCGAAGCGTTCCTGACGGCCGTCAGGATGGGTGAACATGAACAGACCACCAGGGTCCCGGTCCATCCGCATGTCGAGGATCGAACTCCAGCCCACTCCGAACGAGCCCTCCCGCCGGTCCAGGCTGTTGTAGGTCGGAGCCAGCACCATCGGAATGCCGTAAGAGGGCACCGTGATCTGCGGGGCCTGGGTGGTGAAGTTTCCGGCCGGCAGGTTCACCCCCGCCACTTGTGCGTCTCCGGCTCCGGAACCGTACAGCGCGGCTTGGTCTGGATTGGGCACTACCGTTGTGAACCAGTTCGACACTGTCGCCGCAGTGGTGTCCAGCCCGTCCCGCACCGCCACCGACCACTCGTACAGGGTGTTCCAGTACAGCGTGTTCATTGGTGGTACATGACTGGTCGATGTCGTCCACGCCGAATCCCGGCACTGCCCGCTGGTCGCCCCCGACCGGGCGCAGATCGTGAACCTGTATTCCAGCGGCCTTCCCGGATAGGCGTCGGGGTCGCCGCCTTCCACCGAGAGCGTCGGCCGGGTGGTCGTCACTGCGGCCTCGTTTGCAGGACCTTTGATCGTCAGTGTCGGGAACTGGTTGAAGACCGTGTAGGTGACGACCGGAGAGATCACGCCACGCTCGGAGAACCAGGTCGACTCACCCTCCAGCAGATTCCAGGCGACCTTGTACGACCTGCTCTTGGTCGTCCCGTCGCCCGGACTGAGCGGTCCGAGATCCGCAGTGAACGTCACCGACCACCCCGGTGGCACATCAGACTTAAAGCTCGTCCGTGCTCCGTCCTTGCTGATCAAGTTCCCGGACATGTCGTACACCCAGTAACCCAGCCGCACGCTGCCCGTATTCCAGGCAAAGTCCCCGCAGTTGACCAGCTCGAAAGCGAGCTTCCCAACACGGTTGTTGGTCGTCGGCTGCCCTGGCAGAAACCCGCCCGGGTAATACTCCGCGCAATAGTTCTGCACCCGCCGCGCCACCCTTAGAGGGCCTTTCCGCGCCGGTACTGGCACCGCTGGCCGAAGCCGCTGCCCCCCGGCGAACGATGCTGGGGTCACTTGCGGGTATACCTTCCGGCCAGGCGCCTTGACCGCCGCCCCATCGATCTTTGGCATCCGCGCGCCCGGAGGATCTGGCTGTTTCAACGGTCCTGGCCGCTCTGGCCCCGCGAGCGACTCGGCCACCTTGCTCTGGATCTCCCGCAACGCCTTGGCCCGTGCGCTACCCGGCTGCGGCGCCGGGGCTCGCACTACAGTGTCCGCCTGTGGCCGGGCACGATCAGGTTCGATATGCGGGACGGACACAACTGGAGGTGCCGCTCCAGCTTTGAAAGCAGGTTCGTGCGCCTGCGCCTTCAACGCGCCCGGGTGAACCATGCCGAGCGCCAAACTCACCACGACGAGCAATAGCATACTCAAGCGCATCCGATACAACGGGCACCCCCGTCAACGTGTCAATGCGGCAACGGCCCGATGGTCGATCAACGGCCGACAGAGATCAAGAGAAGGTTTCACAGTTTTCGAAGTATGCGCTAATCGATAGCATAATCGTAAGCGCACGTTAACCAGAGCGAAGAAGACAACAACCATCTCCCGGCGGGCGATAATGAACCATTTCAATCCCCGACCCCGTGGCCAGAGGCGGTGCATGCAGCGTCGACGTGATCGCCCAGGTGCCTTACTCGGTTTGATAACGGGGCAGCCTCTATAATTACCGAGAATTAGCATCGCTGTACTCACAGACACAAAGAGCCGGAAGAACCGATAAGGGGCGGGCCAACGCGACACACAACTACCCTGCGTGCCCGGCATGCGATGCGGGTGCTCGATCAGCTCACCGGCAGGCAACTCAACCGGCGCTGCGACGGCGACGCGAGCGCGCCCGACGGGCGGCTAACGATCTTTGGTATCGCGTTTCTAGCTAGTGGTGCATCACGCAACCTTGGTGGGGTAACTGGTCCATGATCGGATCGGGGAGCCGGCAGCGAAGCTGACCTTCGGGGCGGCGTGCTGGTTGCGCCAGCGGATGTAGGCGGCGATGGCGGCGTTCTGCTCCTCATGGCTACGGTGGTCGGTGCCGTTGAGCGCGAAGTACCGAAGAGCAGCGAACTCGGACTCGATCCAGTTCAACCACGCCCCGTAGGTCGGCAGGTAGACCAGCTCGACGTCGCCGGCCCGGGCCCAGGCCCGGACCTCGGCGTGTTCGTGCGGCGAGTCGTCGTCGCAGATCACATACAGGCGCTCGCCGGGCCACCGGCCCCGGAGCGTCTTGAGGAAGACCAGGAACTCCTTCCACCGTTTGCGGCGCCGGATCCGGTAGTACAGCTTGCCGGTGGCCAGGTCCAACGTGCCCAGCAGATGGCGGACACCGTCGTCGCGGCGGTAGGTCGCCCGCAGCCGCCGCGGACGACGCCTCGGTCGCCAGACCCGGCCCTTACGCGGCTGGAGGTTGAGCGGGCCGAACCCATCTACGCAGATCACCCGCTCGCCGCGCGGCTGGGCGTCGTACAGGGCCAAGACCTTCTGCATCTTGGCGGTGAAGCCGGAGGTCGTCGCTGCTCTTCCACGTCGTGGTGGCCTGCCAGGAGACCCCGCCCGCCGTCAAGATCCGCGCCAGGTGCTGCGGGCTGATCGAGGTCACCAGCCTGATCCGCCGCAGATGGGCGGCGAGCTTGGCCAGGCTCCAGGTGGAGAACGCGGTGATGCCCCGCTCGGCGGGGGTGGTCCGGGCGATCAGGCAGATGCGCTTGCGCATCCGTTCACTGATCCTCCTCGGACGGCCCCCGCTCCATTTCAGGTCCAGCGCATCAAACCCCCGCTCGTTGAACGCGTGCACGACCTGGCGCACGTAGTCATCGCCGACCTGCATCAACGTCCGGATCGCCGAAGCCGGCCGCCCTTGGGCCGACATCAGCACGACGATCGCCCGCCGCAGTCTCACCGGATCCTTCGCTGTCCGGGTGATCTTCTGCAGGCGCCGGCCCTCCTCCATGGACAACGGCCGAACGAACACCTCGGGCTTACGTGCCATGACCACCTCCCAGAACTACTCCGGGACAAGGCTGGCGTGCTCACCTGACGAGATCAAAACCCCAGCAAGGTTCGGTGGCGCGGCACTAGACTTTATGTCAGGTTTCACAACGCCCGAAGAAGTCGAGGTTGAGCCGAAGCCGGTCGGCCCAAGCAGGACGCCTCCGGCCGCTCCTTCGGCAACGCCCACTTCGAACAGCTCTACCTGACCGGCTGAGTCTCCGGGGCGAGGGGCCGCGGGGCCCCTCGCCCGGATCGGCGCTCACAGGGCGATCAGACCGGCCTTCGTCGGGCGGAACCCGCAGGCCGACAGGTAGAAGCCGGTCAGCTCGTCGTCGAAGTCGACGTGCAGCCATTCGCACTTCGCCGCCCTGGCCTGTTTCACTGCGACCGCGACCAGCTCGGTGCCGATCCCACGCCGCCTGCACCGTTCCGCCACGAGGGTGTCCAGGATGAAGGCGTGGACGCCGCCGTCCCAGGCCACATTGACGAATCCGGCGAGTTCGCCGTTCTCCCTGGCGCAGACCCAGCCGAGGCTGTGCCGGTTGACCTGGGCCCACCAGTCGTCCTGGAGCGGGGCGTGGCCGAACCCCTCGGCGTGCAGCGCGTTGAGCGCGTCGTTCTCGAAACGGCCCCGCCACTCGTACGTGATCGTCATCGAGCGACCATAGCGAACCCGGCTCAGGCGACCTTGGGGGCCGCGCGCAGGCCGATGTAGCAGCAGCCGGTGCCGTCCGGGAGGGTCGAAAAGACGATCGGCATCCAGTCCTCGGCCGGGTTGGTACGGCCGGCGAAGACCGTCGGGGTGACCGGCGCGACCTCCAGTTCCAGGGCCGGGGCCAGGCCCGCCATGCCGTCCACGAACTCGTAGACGACCTTCGGCCGCCCGTTGTCCAGGCTGACGGTGATCTCCACCCCCGCGCGGCGGTATGTACCGGTGTACTGAGTGAAGTCGGTTTCAATCGGCTCGGTGGCGGGGGCGAAGTCGTCCGGCATCCGGGCGTCCGCCAGTTCGGCGAGGAGTTCGCGGAACAGCGTCTGGTAGACGCGGCGCGAGTGCGTCCACGGCGTGTCGCCGCCGTTGCCGAGCAGCACGATGACCACCCCGGCCTCGGGTGCGACCCGCAGGTAACCGTGCTGGCCGATGGTCGCGCCGTCGTGGCCGAAGCCGAAGACGCCGGTCCAGTCGTACAGGGTCCAGCCGAGGCCCCACGCGTCGGAGCTGACCGTCCACTTGTCGGCGACCTCCATCTCGCGGCGTTGCATCCGCGCCACGGCCCGCTCCGACAGCAGGCGGGTGCCGTCCGGCGCGACGCCGCCGTCCAGATGGAACTTCGCCAGCCGGACGATGTCGGCGGCGGTCGCGCACAGGTAGCCGCCGTTCGGCGTCTGGGCGCGGGTGAGCGGGTTCCAGGAGGGGGCGACCTCGGGCGGCGCGCCCGCCGGGCCGAGGTGGCTCATCGCGACGCGGAACCGCAGCGCCTCCTCCGGCAGCGTCACCGTGTGCGTGAGACCGAGCGGGTCCAGCAGCATCTCGCGCAGCGCCCGGTCGTACGTCCGGCCGGTGACCGCCTCGATGATCCGGCCGAGCAGGACGTAACCGGCCGGGCAGTAGGAGACGACCTCGCCGGGCGGGCAGTCCTGGCCCAGGTCGCGCATCGAGTCCACGTAACGCGCGAGGCAGTCGTCGCCGCGGCCGGTGTCCTCGTGGTGGTCGCCGCTGATGCCGCTGGTGTGGTTGAGCAGGTGCCGGACCGTCACCGTCTCGGTGGCGTGCGGGTCGGCCACCGCGAAGCCCGGCAGGATGTCGGCGACGCGGGCTTCGAGGTCGAGTCTCCCCTGGTCGATCAGCATCATGACCAGCGTGGAGGTGTGGACCTTGGTGATCGAGCCGACCTGGAACAGCGCGTCGGTGGTCACCGGGTCGCCGGTGCCGCGGTGCAGCACACCGCCGGCCAGCTCGTGGATCTCGCCGTTCGTCAGTACGGCCAGCGACGCGCCGGGGAGGTGGTGCCGCTCGCGTACTTCGTCCAGGCGCTTCTGCCAGTGTGCGGCGTCAAAGGTCATGGTCGTCCTTATCGGGAGGTTTGTCGGGATCAGCCGCCGGAGGGCGGCACCCATTCGGTGAGCCGCACGACGATCCCGTTGGGGTCGGTCAGCTCGAAGTACCGCTCGCCCCAGGGCTCGGTGCACAGCGGCACGCCGAGGGCGGCCCCTTCGGCGCGCAGCCGCTCGTACTCCGCGGCTACGCCCGTCACGCCGAACACCACCACCACACCCGCCGGCGGTTCACCCGAGCCGCCGCGCAGGTGCAGGATGATGTCGGCGGCGGCGTCCGAGCGGGTCAGGCAGGCGAGGCCGGCGGCCGTGAGCGATTCGTGGAAGCCGAGGTGGGACACGAAGAAGTTGCTGGAAGCCGCCACGTCATCGACGTTCAGCGACACCGCGGAGGCGATGACGTTCACATCGGCAAGCGTGGCGGCAGGCTTCACGGGTGAGCAACGACGAACTTCGTGCCATGTCATAACCCCTCGCTAATCTACGCAGATGGAGCTGCGGGACATCGAGATCTTCCTGACGCTGGCCGAGGAGCTTCATTTCGGCCGCACGGCGGAACGCCTGCACGTGACACAGGCCAGGGTCAGCCAGGCCATCAAGAAGCAGGAACGCCGCATCGGCGCGGCCCTGTTCGAGCGCAACAACCGGGCGGTCGCGCTCACCCCCGTCGGCAAGCAGCTCTACGCCGACATCCTGCCCATGTACCGCGGCCTGCACGAGGGCATGGAACGCGCGAGGCAGGCCGCCCGCGGCACGACCGGCGTACTTCGGCTCGGCCTCATCCCCTCCAACTTCGACGACTACCGGCCGCTGATCGACGCCTACACCGCCGCGTATCCCGGCGCCGAAGTACAACTCCGGCACACCCACTTCGGCGACCCGTTCGGCAGCCTGCGGTCCGCGGAGACCGACATCGGCGTCATCTGGCTCCCGGTCAACGAGCCCGACCTGACCGTCGGCCCGGTCGTCTACACCGAAAGCGTCGTACTGGCCGCCGCCAGGTCCAGCCCCCTGGCCTCCCGCGAATCCATCACCTACGAAGACCTGCACGACCAGGTCGTCATGGACGGCGCCTGCCCCGCCTACTGGCGCGAAGCACTCGTCCCCACGCACACCCCCAGCGGCCGTCCCATCCAGATCGGCCCCACTGTCGGCACCTGGGAGCAGATGCTCCCCATCGTCGTCTCGGGTGAGGCCGTCTCCCCGGTCCACGCCCACGTCGCCCGCTACTACTCCCGCCCGGACATCGCCTACATCCCCATCACCGACGCCCTACCGGCCCGCTGGGCGCTCATCTGGCGCACCGCCGGCGAAACCGACCTGGTCCGCGCGTTCGTCCGAAATGCCGAGCAGGCATCCCGCTGAGGCAGAATTTATGCCATGAGCAGCACATATGACGGATTCTCGGCCGAGGAGCGGGCCGCGATGAAGGAGCACGCCCAGGAGCAGAAGAGGGCGGCGCGGCGCGGCTCGCGCGCGGACAAGGCGGCCGAGGCGGAGCGGGACATGCTCGCGAAGATCGCCGAGATGGAGGAGTCGGACCGGATCATGGCCGAGCAGGTCCATGCCGTCATCATGGACAGCGCCCCTGCCCTCGCCCCGCGGCTCTGGTACGGGATGCCCGCCTACGCGCTGGACGGCAAGATCGTGTGCCACTTCCAGATCGCGGCGAAGTTCAAGACGCGGTACGCGACGCTCGGGTTCAGCGACCTGGCGAAGCTGGACGACGGCTCGATGTGGCCGGTCGCCTTCGCCGTGACCGAGGTGACGCCGGATGCGCGGACCCAGATCAGCGCGCTGGTGAAGCAGGCGGTGGGCTCGCCACCGGGGTAGACACCCTACGACGCCGGCTCGCCCTGACCCGCCGGTGATCGCAGGGCGGCGGTGAGCATGCCGTCGAGCACCTGATGGGACGACTGGAGCCGGTCGATCGTCGCCGCGATCCGGCGCTGCTCCCGTCGCAGGTTGTCCACCATTCCGGGGCAGGCGGTCGGTACCAGCCGGTCGCCGTCGTCATGGACGCAGTCCAGCAGGCGGGCGATGACCACGGTGGGCAGCCCGGCGTCCAGCAGGGCGCGGATGTGACGCACCGCGGTGACGTCCGATTCGGCGTACTCGGCCCCTCCGGCGTCCACGCGGCCAGCGTCACCATCGCGGGCCCCGTCGCCCCGGGCACCGCCTTCGACCCCGACGACATCGCCGGACACTACTGGCGCCCGCACACCCAGCCCCGCGGCCAATGGCAACACGAAGTCGTCCACGGCGGCGCGTACGACGCCATCGCCGACCTCATGGAGCACTGGCAGAACGCCTTCAACGCCCGCCGGACGTCGTTCCAGGGCATCAGCCCCCGGCTACTCGTCGGCCCTGCCGAAATCTCCGAGTACTACGACAACGTCGCCGAAGGCACGGAAGCACACCTGGAGGTACTGCGGACGACCCCGCTGCACGACGAAATCGCGGCCGGCTTCGCGGACGTGACCTTCACCGCCCCCACCGGCGACACCATTCCGGTACGCCTTTCCGTCGTCGCCCAGCGCGTCGAGGGCACCTGGCTGATCCGTCAATATCACGCAGCCGATCCTGTGAGGGACGCCGAGTAGGGGACGTGGAAGGTGGCGGCGAAATCGGCGAGCAAGGACCTGTCGCCGGTGACTTCGATGACGCCCTCGGCGACGGCCGCTTCGGGCCCGAGCGTACCCGCCAGCAGATCGCGAAGTCCTGGCCCTGACCCGGCGCTGATGGTCAAGTCTGGCGCCGGGTGCTCACCAGGCCCGGCGGTGACGCGCGTACCGCTCACGATCGCGTGCGCGACGGCGTCACCCGCCCGCACCACGCACGTCACCGTACGACGTGCGCCAGGCGGCCTCCCACCCGCCGCCGCCACCCGCAACGCCGTGACCAGCGACGCCTCCGTGACCACCTCCCCTTCCCGGGGCACCCGCATCCCGGCGGCCCCCCAACTCGCGAGCGCATCCAGCGCGGGCCTCAGCTCCTCCGCCCGGTCCGTCACCCGATAGACGATCGACCGGTCGGCCCCACCACGCGCCTGCCGGACGACGAGCCCGTCTTGTTCGAGCTCCTTCAGCCGCGCGGCGAGCACATTGCTGGGGATGCCCGGCAGACCCGCCGCCAGATCCGAGTACCGCCGCGGCCCGACGAGCAGGTCACGGAGGATGAGCACGGCCCAACGCTGCCCAAGGATCTCGGCGGCGCGGGCCAGCCCGCAGAACTGTCCGTACTCACGTGTACGCATGGCCCCGAGCGTACCATTTGACTTGCTTAGATGAAGCCTGCTTGTCTTAAGCAAGCCGACTGGTGAGAAGGAGATCAGACATGAGCAAGGTCTACACCCACATGACGATGTCGCTCGACGGCTTCATCGCGGACCCGGCGGACCAGCCCGCGGAGCTCTTCGACTGGTACGGCGTCGGAGACGTGACCGTCCCCAGCGCCAACGAACACGTCGCCTTCAACGTCGACGAGGTCAGCGCGGAACTGCTCCGCGAGTTCACCTCCAACACCGGCGCCCTGGTCTCCGGCCGCCGCCTGTTCGACATCGCCGACGGCTGGGGCGACAGCCACCCGGTGGGCGCCCCCGTCGTCGTGGTCACCCACCAGCCACCCCAGGACACCTCCCCGTGGCCACGAACCACCTTCGTCAACGGCATCGAACCCGCGATCACCCGCGCGAAGCAGATCGCCGCCGGCAAGGGCGTCTGCATCGCCAGCGCCGACATCTCCCGCCAGGCCCTCCAACTCGGCCTGGTCGACGAGGTCTGCGTCAGCCTCGTCCCCGTCATCTTCGGCGAGGGCATCCCCTACCTCGCCGGCCTCACCGGCGGCCACCACCTCCTCGAAGACCCCGTAGTCCTCCAGGGCCACCGAGCCCTCCACCTCAGGTACCGAGTCCGCCACTAACCCCCACCGGGCAGCCCTTCAGGCCGCCCCCATCCGAGCCAAGATCCCCAGCTGCACAGTGAGCGCCGCCACCATCTCGTACGGCCCCTGCCGAGCGAACTGATGCAACACCCCCGCCGCCCGCTGCTCGGCCGTCGGCGGCACGTGCTTTGTGGCCCACCACCATCCCCGATCCACGACGACGTGCCATCCAGGAAACGTGGCCTCGATCGCCCCCAGGTGCGCACGATCACGCGCGGTCAGGTCGTCCACTGCACACCCTTCGCAGAGGTGTTCACCGGCTGTCACCGGCCTTGGATGGGTACGAATCGATGGTGAGGCTCGCCCAGACGACCTTGCCTCCGGTAATCGGCCAGCGGGTACCCCAACGAGTAGCGAGCGACGCGACGATCTGTAGTCCTCGTCCACCCTCCTCATCAAGGGTGTGCGGGGTGATCTCGGGTTCCTCGCGACGCGGGTCCCAGACCTCGATGAGCAGTTCGCCGGCGTATTGATACAGAGAGAGACAGATGACCTCCAATCGGTCGTACAGTTCCGGATAGCGCGCCTGCGGCGGGATGATATTTGTGGCTTTGATGGCATTCGTTACAATCTCGCTGACGATCAGCTCAGCGTCTTCCGCCACATGCAGCAGGCACCATTCGCGCAATAAGTCGTTGGTATGCATTCGGGCGGTGGCCACGGACGAGACCATTGACGGGAGGGGAATACTGCGTATGTTCCGGGTCTGGATGATGTGCACCATTTTGCCTCGCAGCTAATACATTGCCGCATGTGATGATCCCCGCACGCTGTGCGGAACGGCTCCGCACCGGTATGAGTACCGACCGATCCTGTCCGTGACCTTGCCCGGCTCCAGCGGCTGAGGCCATGTCAGTCGCCGTATAACGCGCTCATGCATCTCACGCATAGGTCACCGGCGAATGGCGCCCGAGGTGCTTACAATCAAGCGCGATAATCTCGCAACTTCTTGGAGGCCATATTTCATCCCCGGTTCATGGGGGCATGGCAGGGAAGGCGGACATGGCGACGGTCTCGAACCAGAGGCGGTGTGCCACATGTAGCGCACACTTGGCCCATGACAATGACGGCATCTGTTGTGGTCCATGCCTCCGTCGCGGAGCCCGACACCACGGCCCTCCGATCGTGCCCCGCGAGTTCTGGGCTGAGGACGCACTGCGTCAGGCGTTCGCCGCCCGGCACATCGGCCGGGTGCTGCGGGCCTACCGGCGTCACCCCTGGCATGGCAAGCCACTCTCCCAGGAGCGTGTCGCGGGATGGCTGCGGCTCAGCCAGGCTCAGCTCAGCCGCATCGAGTCCGGGCCGCCCATCCAGGACCTCACCCGCCTGATCGCTTGGGCGCGCTTGTTCGGCATGCCGTCCCGGGACCTGTGGTTCGCCCTGCCGAACGAGAACGGCGCGCCCGACCTCGACCACTTTCCCACGACGGTCGGGAACCACGGCCCTGTGTCCTGGACCGCCATGGCCATGGACGACTTGCCACCTCGCATGTGGGACCGTACCGCTTCCATCGTGGGCACGCTGCGTCGGCAACTCGATGAGAGCAAGGCCGCCGACGGCCGCCTAGGTCCGACGGCCGCATTGCCGGGCGTGCTCGATGTGCTCGGCGCAGTGCAGTACAACGTCCGAGATGTCAAGCCTCGCGTACGGCGAGCGTTGCTGACTGTTGGGGCCGACGCCGCAGAATTCCTCGGATGGCTCTACCGAGACCTGCGCGATCTACGAACTGCGGAGTATTGGTACGACCGGGCCACCGAACTGGCGCAGGAGGCCGGGGACGACCCCATGCAGGGCTACATACTCATACGCAAATCACAACTCGCCTATGACCGCCGTGACGCCCTGCGGGTACTCACCCTGGCCGAGGCGGCTCAGCGAAGTGGACTTCCGGTCAGGGTACAAGCAGAGAGCGCTCAACAGGAGGCCCTGGGCTTGGCGATGCTCGGGGAGCCGCTCCATGTGGTCGAGCGGAAGCTGGACGATGCCCATTACCTCCTCACCCGAGCAACGGATACCGGCGAGCCGAACGAACTGGGTGATCTCTTCAATGAGGGGACCCTGCTGCTACGCAGTACGGCGTGCTACACCGAGGCCGGCAAACCGGCCCGCGCCGCGAAGATCCTCGGAGGCATCATCGCCACTGGAGGGTTGTCCTCCCGAGACGCCGGATACTTCCAAGCACGGCGGGCCGCCGCCCTGGCGTTGACCGGCGAGCCGGACGAGGCTGCCATGGTCGGCCTGAAAGCGGCTCAGATCGCCCATGAGACATGTTCAAGACGTACGTGGACCGTGCTGATGGACACCATGCGAGTTCTCAGCCGATGGAACACCCGACCACTCGTGCGTTCGCTCTGCGTTGCCTTGACGGAGGAAAGAAACCCGTAGTGCGATGCCGACTCGCACCGAAAGAGGCGCCCAGGGTCAGCCGTCGTGGCACAACCACTCGGCGATCGATCGGATGACCGACGCCTGCCAAGCCTGGCTTTGCGGGAGGAGGTAGCGCGGGTCGTCGTGGACGGCGAAGCCGTGTTGGGCCCCTTCGATCTCGATCAGTTCGCAGGAGGCGGTGAAGCGGGGCACGGCGGCGCGGGAGGATTCGATCGGGACGAGGGTGTCGGCGGTGCCGTGCACGATGAGCGTGGGTGCCTTGATCTCCTCCAGGATGGTGTGCGGCTGGAGCCAGAACACCTCATTGAGCAGCGGACGCCCGTGCCTGAGTTGCGGGGTGAACTGGATGTAGCCCTGGGCGTCGAGAAGGCGGGCGGTCTGTTCGTCGAGCCGGTCATCGTGCCAGTAGGAGCGGCTGTCGATGGTCCGTCGCTTGTAGTCGAACTGAGGGTTCAGGAGCACCAGCCGGTGGATTTCAGCGGGCCGGTGGGCGGCGTAGTAGCCACAGATCCCGCCGCCGAAGCTGGCCCCGAGCAGGCTCACCGTCTCAGCACCGATCGCCTCGGCGGCGTACCGTAGCGCCACGCGGATGTCATTGAGGATCGTGGCGAGGGTCAGTTCCTCCTGGCGGCCCGCGCTCTCCCCATGGCCACGCAGGTCGAACCGCAACGACGCCAGCCCGGCCGCGCCGAGCCCTTCCGCCAGCCGGGTGAAGAACCCGCCCTCCTCCCGGGTCACGCCCCCGCCATGTACCAAGACCACGGCGGCCTCCGAAGGCCCCTCCGCCGGAGTGGTGAGGGTCGCCGCCAAACGCAGACCATCGAGCGAACGCATGCTCACTGGCGAATGCACGACCGTCATTGCACTCCCTCCGACGACACCCGCCCTTATGCTCCCACCCGAACATGTGGGAATGAGCGGTATCGAGGAGTCCCGCGGCCGACAGGGAGCAGCGGAGTGAGTGCCGAACAGATCAGTGACGAACAGTGGCGGCATGCCCGGACGATCTTGGACTACCACCTCCTGCGCCACCCTCCGCGCCGCTGCGACGTGGCCATCGGCCTGGGCAGCCACGATCTCGGCGTGGCGAGCACCGCCGCCGCCCTGTACCACGACGGCCGGTTCCCACTGCTCGTCTTCTCCGGCGCCACCACCCCCACCACCGCGGCCCGTTTCCCCCGTGGCGAGGCCGTCCACTACCGCGAACACGCCCTCACCCTCGGCGTCCCCGACCAGGCCATCCTCCTCGAACCCCACGCCACCAACACCGGCCAGAACATCACCCTGTCCCGCCAGGTCCTCACCGACGCCGGCCACCACCCCACCTCGGTCCTGCTGATCTCCAAGCCGTACATGGAACGCCGGGCCTACGCCACCGCCCGGAAGCTGTGGCCGGAGGTCGAGTTCGTGTGCACGTCGGAACCACTCGACCTAGAGGACTACGCCCGCTCGATCGGGGACGCGAAGCTGGTCATCGACATGATCGTGGGCGATCTTCAACGGGTGATCGAGTACCCCCGACTCGGCTACACCATCGAGCAACCCATCCCGGCAGAGGTCCATGACGCCTATCAGGCTCTCCTCCGCGCCGGATTCACCAGCAGGCTGCTCAAGAACTGAGCCGGGACCGGTACTCTTTTCGCTCACCGTGTTCGGACCAATGCACTACGATCAACCTCGCCTTTCCCAAGGCACGGGCGGCTCTTTGCCCGTCGGCACGACCTCTCCGCATTCCCCGCGGACGAGGAATCCCCGCTCAGCCATGCTGAGGAGAAACGTGTCCAACTCAGGTTTCCTCTGGTGACCCCCGCCAGTTCGGCCCCCTGGGCGAAAGCGACCGGGGATCGGTACCACCCGCTGGTCTGTCATGTGCTCGATACGGCGGCGGTGGCTGAGCGGTTGATCGGCAAGCTGCTTGGGCCTCAGTGTTTTGCGGAGTTACGGGCCGGGTTCGAGCCGTTAGGGAATCCGGATGGGTGGATTGCGACGTTGTGCGGGCTGCATGACCTGGGCAAATACAGCCCGGCTTTCCAGGGCCTCAAGGCCGACCTCGCGGCGGACCACTTCCCCGAGCGGGCGGCGGCGGATGTGAAGGCCGTGCGTAAGCCGGCGGGGTTGAAGCAGCGGGTCGATACGCCGCATGGGTTGCTGACCGCGATGCATCTGAAGGACATGCTGCTCCGCTGGGGTGCGACGCAGGAAACGGCCGAGGTCATCGCAGTGGCGCTCGGTGGGCACCACGGGTACTTCCCGGACGGCAGTGCGTTGCGGCAGGCGCGGCGGGAGATCAACCACCATGGCGGCCCCGCCTGGGAGGGATGGCGGGACTCCTTCGTCAAGGACATCGTCGCGTTACGCGGGCTGCCGCTCGACGCAGCGTGGGAGAAGGTGCACATGAGCGCCGCCGCCGCGGTCGGGTTCGCCGCGTTGGCGTCGGTCAGCGACTGGATCGCGTCAGATACCGGAAACTTCCCGTACGCCGACGCGCCCGACCCCGCCACGTACGCCAGCGAGGCCCAACGCCTGGCCACCGAGGCGGTGCGCAGGCTCGAACTGCACCCCTGGACACCTCCCACGACGTTCGCCGAACTCTTCCCCGCCGACAGCCCTCGCCCCGTGCAGGCCCTCGCCGAACACATCACCGCCGACCGGGACGAACCCGCCCTGATCATCATCGAGGCCCCCACCGGAGAGGGAAAATCCAAGGCCGGGCTCCAGACCGCCGCCGCCCTCGTCCACAGGCTGAACCTGATCGGCGCGTACGTCGCGATGCCGACCCAGGCGACCAGCAACCAGATGCTGACCGAGGTGCAGGACCTCCAGAAGCGGCTGGGCGACAACCGGACCATCGTGCAGTTGATCCACTCCGCCGCGAACGAATACCCCACGGATGTCGGCCGCGACGACCCGGACGACTCCGACGTACAGGCCCAGGAGTGGTTCACCCGCAAGAAGAGCCTGCTCACCCCGCTCGGCGTCGGCACCGTCGACCAGGCGATGAAAGGGGCCATCCGATCGGGTCACTTCTTCGTCCTGCTGGCCGCCCTGTCCGGGAAGGTCGTGGTGATCGACGAGGTACACGCCTACGACACCTACATGTCCACGATCCTCGACCGGCTGCTCGCCTGGCTCGGACGCCTCGGCACCTCCGTGGTGATGCTCTCGGCCACGCTGCCCGCGAGCCGCAGGGAGGAACTGATCCGGGCCTGGCAGTCGGGCCTGCTGCGCAACCTGCCCCGCGAGACGCCCGACCCCGAGCCGCACCCTGGCTATCCCCGGGTGACGGTGGCGGGCAAGGGCAGCGTGCTGAGCATGGACACGGCCCTTTCCGACCTGAACGCCGGGCGGAGGGTCCGGCTGGCGCACGTACCCGATGAGGACATCGCGGACTGGGCGCTGGACCGCGCGGCCGACAGCGGGTGCGTCGCCATCGTGCACAACCTGGTACGCAGGGCGGAGGCCACCTACACGGCGTTGGAAGAGCGGATCGCCGCCCTGCCTCCGGGCGAACGCCCCCGGTTGATCGCCATCAACGGCCCCATGCCCACCGGTGAGCGCAAGGCGGTCGAAGCCGACCTCAGGGCCTTCTTCGGGAAGAACGGCACCCGGCCGAGGGCCATCGTGGTCGCCACGCAGGTCCTCGAACACGGGCTCGACCTCGACTTCGACGCCATGCTGAGCGACCTTTCCCCCATCGACCGGCTGATCCAGCGCGCCGGGCGGCTGCACCGCTTCAGCAGGCGCGGTGAACCGGTACTGGCCATCGCCGGAGTCGAGGACACCGACGCAGGGCCGCGGTTCCCTGCCTACCTTGACCGGATCTACGCCCCGATGACGTTGATGCGCACCTGGGCACTGCTGCGCGAGCGGACCGCCCTCGAACCCGCCGCAGAGGTGACGGAGCTGATCGACGCCGTCTACGGTCCCGACGAGGCGATCCCCTGCCCGACCGGGTGGGAGGAATCCTGGCGGACCGCGGCCGAGAAGCTGACGCGGGAACGGCAGAAGAACGAACGCGACGGCCGCGTGATGTACCTGCCGCACCCAATCGCGGTCACCCATCTCGGCGAGCTGACCCGGCACGGCAAGAGCGCACGCCAAACACGGCAGCAGAAGGGAGGGAAGCGTGGCGGAGTCAGTTGACGTGGTGCTGTTCCGGGCCGAGGGGGACGGCCGGGCCGTACCGATCCTGGGCGGTCCGCCGATCGACCTCACGGCCCCCATCCCGCCCGGCACCGAGGCGCTGGAGGCCCTGGACGGCTCGGAGATCACGCTCGACACCTCGGCCGGGGTGCCCGCCGAGGTCGTACAGGCAATCGCGGCGACGCCCGTGCCGCCACCCTTCCGTGACTCGCCCTGGCTTCGCGAGTACCGGTATCTGCTGCTCAACGACGGGTGGTGCGAGGTCGCCGGATATGTGCTGCGCTACCGCGAACACTTCGGCCTGCTCGTGGAGGAGCCCGAGCCGACCCAGCAGGAGGCATCCGCCCCGGCGCGTACGCCGATGCCCGCTAGCAGGGCCGCCACGGCGTCCTTCGACCTGCTCACGCAGGAATGGATACCGGTCATGGGCACCGATGGCCGGCACTGGTCCACCGGCATCGTGGACCTGTTCGGCCAGGCCCACGCGATCCGCCGGATCGCCACGGAGGCCCCGACGATGACGGCCGCCCTGCACCGGCTGCTGCTCGCGATCCTGCACCGCGCGTACGACGGCCCGGCGAGCGAAGCGGAGTGGAGTGCGCTGTGGAAGGCCGAACGGCTGCCCACCGACCCGATCGCCGAGTACGCCGAGCGCCACCGGGAGCGGTTCGACCTGTTTCACCAGCGCCTGCCGTTCATGCAGTGCCCGGACCTGGTCGGCCTGGACCCGTCCTCGGCCGCGAAGCTGGTGCCGTACCGGGCGGTCGGCAACAATGTGACGCTCTTCGACCACACCACCGCCACGGACACGGTCACACTGTCCGCGGCCGAGGCCGCCCGCTGGCTGGTCACCCTGCACGCCTTCGACCCGGGCGGCATGAAGACCCCCTATGAGAAGGACAAGTCATCGGAGCAGGCCCCCTGCAACCGGTTCGGCGTCGTACTGGTGGAGGGCGAAACGCTCAAGGAGACCCTGCTGCTCAATGCCTTGGTCTACCAGCCCGGCCTGGAGAAGCCCCGCATGACCACCGAGTACGACCGGCCGGTCTGGGAGGACGCCCCGACGCCCCCGACGCCCGACAAGCGTGTCGCGCGCGGCTGGACCGACCTACTGACCTGGCCGTCGAGGCGGGTTCTACTGTCCGCCTCGGGCGACACCGTGGACGGCGTGGTCATCACCCCGGGCACCCGGCTCGACATCAAGGCCCCCGACGAGGAACTGATGGCGGCCTTCCGCCGGCGCCGTGACAACAGGGGCCGGTTCAAGGCGGACGCGCCCATGTACCCGGTACGGCTGCATCCGATGCGCGGCATCTGGCGGCACAGCGTCGAACTGCTGCTGACCGATGTGTGGGAGGAGGGCAGGAACCGGCAACGGCCGGTCGCTCTCGACCAGATCGCCGAGCTGGCCGAACGAGGGCTGATCCCCCTGGACACGGTCCACACGCTGCGCGTGTTCGGGCAGCGGCTCGACTCCAAGGGGGCGGTGGTCGAAACCTGGCTGGAGGAGCAGATCCCCGCACCGGTACCACTGCTCCGAGCGCGGGATGAGACCCTTGGCGCGCTGATCGGCACGGCCATCACGCTGGCCGACGAGGCGGGGTCCGCGCTGCACTCGTTGCAGGAAGATCACCGCAAGGAGTTCGGCGCCGACAAGACGCCGGACATCGACCATTACTACTGGCCAGGGCTCTCCGCTCCGTTCAGCCGATTCCTGATCGGTCTCGGTGCGGCCCGCGCGGCGGGAAGCTCTGAGGCGCCCGCCGCCCAGGAATGGGCACGGCAGGTCCGGCGGCTCGCGGTCACCGCCGCGGAGGGGTGGGCCAAGGGAACGCCTGCGGAGGGCCGCATGGCAGCGGCCCTCGGCAGGCGCTACGGCGACTTCAGTAAGCGGCTTGACCGGTCGAAACGCTGGTTCGAGGAGAAGGTCCGCGGCTACGTCACCAAAACGGAGGACGACGATGCCTGAGTCGGTCGCAGAACGACGTGGCAATTACGTCACATACCTCAACAACCTGGGGCACGCGCTGCGGTCGGACAATCCGTACCAGGTCTCCGACGCCCGCCGCACACTCGCACGCCTGCGGCGCGCCTTCGTGGAGGGCGGGCCGCAGGGCCAGGCTTACCAGATCGTGTACAAGCACGACCCGCCATCCGACTCTGAGGAGGCGGAGATCTGGCTGCTGCTCGGCAGTCTGTTCGCGCTGCACCCGGCGAGCTGGAACGGCGGCGGAGGCCGCCACACGATCGGAGCCTCTCTGGGCAGGCTGCACCGCAAGCTGGACAGCCCGGCGGTCGAGCGGCGGCTCATGGCGTTACTCGCCAGGGACAAGAACTCCCTGCCGCACCATCTGCGCCAGGCCGTCCGCCTGTTGTCCGCCCATGACGTGCCGGTCCACTATGGGCGGCTGCTCGACGACCTCCTCGTACTGCTGGGCGACCAGCACCGGGGCGACCGGGCGAGCAAGATCCGCCTCAAGTGGGCCGAGGAGTACTACCGCGAAGCCCCGGCCACCGACTCCACGGAGACGACGGAATGATCATCGAGTTGCACCTGCTCCAGTCCTTTCCGGTCAGCAACTTGAACCGGGACGACGTGGGCCAGCCCAAGACCGCGACCTTTGGCGGGTACGTCAGGGGGCGGATCTCCAGTCAGAGTCTCAAGCGAGCCGCCCGGCTGCTGTTCGACAGGTACGGGCTGGACAGGGCCGAGGTGGGGGTGCGTACCAAGCGGCTGCTGGACAGCGTGGTTGCGGCGCTGCACGACAAGGACCCCGACGAGGCGCGTCCCATCGTCATCGCGGCGCTGCAACAGCTCGGTTTCGGGCTGGACGCGAACAAGGGGCTCACCGAGTACCTGCTGTTCGTCGGGCGGGAGTCGGTCGAACGGCTGGCCGACCACTGCCGGGACAACTGGGACAAACTTCAGACGTTCGCCGAGGCCAAGACGGAGGCGCAGAAGAAGAAGATCAAGCCGGACAGGGCCGCGCAGGCGGAGATCCGACGCATTCTCGATGCGAGCCGGGCCGCCGACATCGCGTTGTTCGGACGGATGATCGCTGACAACAAGGATCTCAACGTGGACGCCGCCTCGCAGGTGGCGCATGCGATCTCGACCCATGTCGTGCTCACCGAATTCGACTTCTACACCGCCGTGGACGACTTCAAGCCTGAGGACGAGTCCGGGGCCGACATGCTCGGCACGATCGACTTCAACACCGCCTGCTACTACCGCTACGCCAACGTGGACCTCACCCAGCTCGCCAAGAACCTGGAAGGCGACGTCGATCTCGCCGAGCGGACCGCGCGGGCCTGGCTGCTGGCGTTCGTCAATGCTGTGCCCGGCGGCAAGCAGAACTCGATGGCCGCCCGGACCATGCCCGACACGCTGCTCGGCGTGGTCCGTGAGCATGGGGCGTGGAACCTGGCCAACGCCTTCCTCAACCCCATCACCGACGCCGACGTCATGCAGGCGTCCACCACCGAGCTGATCAAGCACTTCGGCAAGCTGCGCGGCTTCTATGGTGACGACCAGATCCGTGCCGCCGTGGCCGCGTCCGTGTCGGGGAAGATCCCCGATGTCGCAGGCGTGCAGGTGGTGGACAGCCTGAACGACTTCACCACCAAGGTGATCGACGCTGGGAAGTACGGGCTGTGATCGCATCGCTTCCGCTCTGTTTCGATGGGCCGATGCAGTCCTGGGGGATCAGGTCGCGCGGGATCATCCGGGACACGATGCCCGAACCAACCAAATCAGGTGTTGTCGGCCTGATGGCAGCCGCGATGGGGATCGACCGGGACGATGACGCGGCGCTTGCCGAGTTGGCCCGGCTGCGGCTGGCCGTGCGGGTGGATCGTGAGGGGGTCATGGAGCGCGACTATCACACCGCTCAGAACGTGCCCACCACGCAGGGCACCGGGCACCGGACGGTCGTGAGTGAGCGCTACTACCTGGCCGATGCGCTCTTCCTAGTGGTACTCGAAGGCGAGGAGAGCATGCTCGACAGGGTCGCCGCCGCGGTACGGAATCCGCACTGGCCGCTGTCGTTCGGGCGCAAGGCGTACGTTCCGGCCCGTCCCCTACTCGAACCAGGAGAGGGGCCTGAGCCAGAGCCGGCCGAGGAGATCCTGAAGCGGCACCAATGGTTGGTGAGGAGAGACACTCCGGCAGAGCCGCTGCGGACGGTTGTTGAGTGTCCGCCCGGGACTCCCGGTGCCGAGGTCCGGTACGACCAGCCGGTCAGTTTCAGTGCGAACGACCGGCGGTTCGCCGCGCGGGCCGTGCGGATCGGGGAAGTGGTGCTGACGAGCGAAGGAGCACGCCAGTGTTCCTGACAAAGCTCCTGGTCAACCCCAGGTCGGCGGCCTTCCGCCGGGACGTCACCGATGTGCACGACATGCACCGGACCGTGATGTCCGGGTATCCCGAAATGCCGCCCACCGGCACGTTCCGCAGTGAGCACGGCGTGCTGTGGCGCATCGACACACTCCCGAACGGCCAGATCGTCCAGTACGTGCAGAGCCGTACCGAACCAAACTGGAGCGCCCTCCCCGCCGATCTCCTCCTCAGAGCGGCAGAGGTACGTTCCCTCCAGCCCGTGCTGGACGCCGTCGTGCCGGGCCGGAGGTTCGCGTTCCGGCTGATGGCCAACCCGACGCGCTGCGCGCACATCAAGGACAGCGCAGACCGTAAGCGGGTACCGTTGCGACAGCCCGCTCAGCAGCTCGAATGGCTCATCAGCAAGGGCGAGCAGCACGGTTTCGTGATCCCGGTCAGCCGTCAGGGCGGCCCCGACGTCGCGCCCAGCCCGGCCCCGAGGCTGATCGGCAAACGCCGCGAGAGCAGCAAGATCACCATCGACCCGGTCCGGTTCGACGGTCATCTCGTGGTCACCGACGCAGACCTTTTCACCACCGCGCTGACCACGGGCATCGGCCGGGCCAAGTCCTACGGTTGCGGCCTGCTGAGCCTCGCCCCAGCCAGAGTCAAAGCGTAGGAACGACCATCGGGGTGCCGGTCACCGGGTCCGGGACGACGACGCAGGGCAGCCCGAAGACGTCCTCCACCAGCGCCGCGTCGATCACCTCCCCCGGCGGCCCCTCCGCCGCGATCTTCCCGTCCTTCATCGCCACGATGTGGTCGGCGTACCGGCACGCCTGGTTGATGTCGTGCAGCACCGCCACGATCGTGCGCCCCTGGTCGCGCAGCCGGGCCAGCAAGGCCAGCAACTGGTACTGATGCGCGATGTCCAAAAACGTCGTCGGCTCGTCCAGCAGCAGGTGCCCGGTCTCCTGGGCCAGGACCATCGCCATCCACACCCGCTGCCGCTGCCCGCCTGACAGTTCGGTGACCGGGCGGTCGGCGAGGTCGGTGACGCCGGCCGCCACCATGGCGTCGTCCACGGCCCGTTCGTCGGCGGGGGACCAGGTGGACAGCGGCGACTGGTGGGGGTACCGGCCGCGGGCCACGAGACGCCTGGCCACGATGTTCTCCGGGGCGAGCAGGTTCTGTGGCAGGAACGCGATCTCCCTGGCGACGGCCTTGGGGCGGTAGCCGCGGACGTCCTTGCCGTCCAGCAGTACGGCTCCGGCCTCGGGCCGCAGCAGGCGGACCAGGGCGCGCAGCAGGGTGGACTTGCCGGAGGCGTTCGCGCCGACGACGGCGGTGAACGCGCCGTCCGGCACGGCGACGTTCAGGCCCGCCGAGACGACGCGCTCGCCGTACCCGAGCGTGATCTCCTGCGCGGCGAGCCGCGCGCCGGCGACCGTCATGCGCGTCGCACCTCCCGATAGAGCAGCCAGATCAGGTAACAGCCGCCGATGACGGTGGTGACCACCCCGACCGGCAGCGAGATCGGGGCGAGCAGCAGTTGCGCGGCGAGGTCGGCGGCGAGCAGGAGTACCGCGCCGGTCAGGGCGGCGGGGGCGAGCGGTACGCCGGGCGCGCCCGCGAGTCTGCGGCCGATCTGCGGCGCGGACAGTGCGATGAACGCGATCGGGCCCGCGACCGCGGTGACCGTGGCCGTGCAGGTGACCCCGGCGAGCACCAGCAGCAGCCGCAGCCGGGGCAGGTCCACGCCGGAGGTGATCGCGATCTCGTCGCCGAGCGCCGCCTGCTGGATCGCGTGCGCCAGGATGGGCGCGCCGGCCGCCAGTACGCCGATGACGGCGAACGGCAGCAGCACGTCCTCCCAGTTGACGCCGTTCAGCGAACCGGCGTGCCAGGCGGTGGCCGCGATGGCGACCTCCAGTTCGGCGCGCAGCACGATCCAGGAGTTCAGTGCGACCAGGATGGCGTTGACGGCGATGCCGATCACGATCAGCCGCAGGCCGCTGAGCCCGCCGCGCGACGACAGTACGTACACCGCGGCGGCGGTCACCAGCCCGCCGAGGATCGACCCCATGGCGAGCTGCGCCGACGTGCCGCCGAGCATCGTGATCACGACCAGCGCCCCGGTGTACGCGCCGGCGTCCAGGCCGATCACGTCGGGGCTGCCGAGCGGGTTGCGGGTGAGGTTCTGGAAGACCGCGCCGGACAGGCCGAGCGCCGCGCCGAACACCAGGGCGGCGGCCACCCGGGGCGCGCGCCACTCGGTGATCACCACAACGGCGTCGCCCTGTCCGGCCAGGGCGCGCAGCACCTCGGCGGGACTGGCCCAGGTCGCACCCTGGCACAGGCCGAGCAGGGCGAGCGCCAGCGCGGCGACGGTCAGCGCAGCGACGGTGACGATGGTACGCCGTTCGGGCGCCGCGGAGTACGGCCCGAAGCGCAACACGTACGCCCTCACGATGACACCGTCCCGTAGCGGCGGACGGCCCAGATCAGCGCGGGTCCATCCAGAAGAGCGGTCACCCCGCCGGCGCAGGCCACGACGTCGGCGACCACCGCGACGGCGGTACGCCGGTCGGGCGCCGCGGAGTACGGGCCGAAGCGCAGTACGTACGCCCTCACAGCGACACCATCCCGCAGGACAACAGGACCAGCGCGGCCACCGTGACGGGGGTACACGCGGAGTACGGGCCGAAGCGCAGTACGTACGCCCTCACAGCGACACCGTCCCGTAGCGGCGGACGGCCCAGATCAGGGCGGGTCCGCCAAGAAAGGCGGTCACCACGCCGACCGGGACCTCGCCGGTGGGTAGCAGGATGCGGGCCACGACGTCGGCGGCCACCAGCAGGACCGGGCCGACGACCATGGTGAGGGCGATCAGCCAGCCCACCGAGCCGCCCGCCGCGCGGCGGACCAGGTGCGGCACGATGAGGCCGGCGAACGTGATCGGCCCGGCCACCGCCGTGGCGGCGCCGGCCAGGAGGGTAACGATCAGCAGGGCGGTCACCCGGGTCCGTGTGACGTGGCCGCCGAGGCCGTGGGCGACCTGTTCGCCCAGTGCCAGTGTGCCGAGCGAGCGGCTGAGCGCGAGCGCGCCGAGCACCGCCCCGGCGATCACCAGCAGTGGCAGCGTCAGCGGGGCCTGTTCGCGTCCGGCCAGCGTGCCGATCGACCAGAACCGGTACTCGTCGAAGACGTCGGGCAGCATCAGCCGCAGCCCGAGCGACAGCCCGGCGAGCACCGAACTGAGCGCGAGGCCGGTCAGTACCAGCCGCAGCGGCGACGTACGGCCGACGGCGTAGACCAGGGCGGCGACCAGCACCGCCCCGATGGCGGCGAGCGTGAGCTGCGCGGGTTGTGACCCGCCGAGGCCCAGCGCGCCCCCCAGCGTGATCGCGAAGCCGGACCCGGAGGTCACGCCGAGCAGGCCGGGTTCGGCCAGCGGGTTGCGGGTCATCGCCTGGATGAGCGCGCCGGACACGCCGAGCGCCGCGCCGACCGCGATCCCGAGGACCGTCCGTGGCCCCCGCACGTCGCGGACGATCAGATGGTCGTCGGTGCCCGCGTACGCGGTCAGCGCCCGCCACACCTCCTCCAGCGGGACGCCGTGCGCACCCACGCTCACGCTCGCCACCGCGGCGACGGTGAGCAGGACCAGACCCCCCACCAGGAAGGCGACCCTCCGCCCAAAGACCCGCCGCTCGAAGCCCCGCCGCCCAAAGACCTGCGCCGGTTCAGTCTTCGACAAGCCCGGCTACTCCGCGCTTCCAGTAGCCGGTGATCAGCGCGTCCATCCGTCCGGCGCTCCACGCGCGCAGCGGCCTGATGTCGCCCGCCTCGCCCGCCGCGAACAGGAACGCCCGGCCGGGCAGGTCCAGCGAGCGCACGACGTCGGCCAGCGTGGAGAGCGAGCCCTCCCGGACCAGCCGGATGATCTGGACCCCCGGCCGCCCACCGGGCAGCGGATAGTCGTGCTCGGCGGGATCGTCGCATTCGATCACGACATGTGCGGATACGTCGGCCGGGGCCTCCTCCAGCCAGCGCGCGGCGGCGGGCAGCGCGGTGGGGTCCACCGCGAAGACGTAGTGGTCGTAGGTGTGCGGGAACGCCTTGGCCCCGGGCGGCCCGGCGACCACGACCGCATCGCCGACCTGGGCCTTCTCCGCCCAGGTGGAGGCGAGGCCGCCGTCGTGCAGCACGAAGTCGAGGTCGAGTTCGCGGGCGGCGGCGTCGTAGCGCCTGATCGTGTACTTCCGGGTGGGCGGCATGGGGTGCGGCCAGTCGAGCATCTGCTGGTCGTTGGGGACGGGAGCGCGCAGCGTGCCGTCCGCGTCCGGGAACACGATCTTGACGTGGTCATCGGCCTGGTAGGTGTGGAAGCCGTCCAGCCCGGGACCGCCCAGCGTCAGCCGCAGCATGCGCGGGGTCAGCTCCTGCCGGGCCACGATCGTGGTGGTACGGACGCCGATCGGGTACGGCACGCGGACGTTGCCGCTGCCCGCCCGGTGGTGCGCGGCCACCTTCTCGCGCGGGTCGGACCTGTCCTCAGTCGTATGGCTCATGGCTTGAGCAGCGGCGCGAGCGCCTGGTCGATGGCGTCGAGGGTCTTCGTCGCCGACCGGTAGGTGGCGGCCTCGGTGTACCGCAGCGGGAACGCCCTGCCGGCCTTCACCGCGGGCAGCGACGGCCACAGCTTGGATTCGAGCACGTGCTTGATGGCCGCGTTGGGGGTGCCGTCCGGCTGGACGGAGTACGTGATCGCGTCGGCCTCGCCGAGGCTGTCCGGAAGCTCCTCGATCGCGGAGTATTCGGCGACGTCCTTGCCGCCGCCGCCCTTCTCCTTGACCTCGCCGTAGTAGGTCACCCCGATGTCCTGCGCGATGTTGGTGCCCCAGGAGTGGGCGTACTCGCGGTGGAAGGTCCCCTTGGCGACGTCGCCGTACGACCCGACGTGCCCGAACTTCACTCCCTTGAGCGCGTCGCGGTACTTCTCGGCCAGCTCGCCGGCCTTCTTCTCGTAGGCGGCCTTCTCCGCCTCGAAGTAGGACAGCCGCCCGGCCGCGTCGGACTGGCGGCGGGACAGCTCGCGCCAGGCGTCCGGCACAGTGGGGCCGATGTGGATGGTGGGCGCGATCGACGCGAGCCGCTTCATGTCCACGTCGGCGAGCACCGGCTTGGGCACGCCGATCACGATCAGGTCCGGCTTGGCGGCGGCGACGGCCTCGTAGTTGGTCTCGGCGGCGGTCTCGCCCGCGACCTTGGTCAGCTTCTCGTAGGTGGCGCGGTCCGCGTCGGTCATCAGCGGTACGCCGCGCTGCCAGGTGGAGATCCCGACCAGGGAGGCCCCGGCCTCGATGAGCACCGGCACGGCGTAGCCCGTCGCGATGACGCGCTTGGGGTTGACCGGGATGGTGATGTCACCGTTGTCGGCTTTGAAGACCCGGGTCTCGGCCGCGCCCTCCGATCCGGCCGCGCCGGGGGAGGCGGTGGAGGAGCCGCAGCCCGCCAGCAGGGCGAGCGTGAGGGCCAGCGCGCCGGCCAGGCGCCAGGGTGGTCGAGGGGACATGAAGAAAGGTCTTTCCGTAGCGAGTGGTTGCATTGCCTGCGCCGGGCATACCGGCGTACGCACAGTTATTTAGGCTAGCCTTACCTTAATATCACGGATATCGCGGAGAGGACATCCGATGTCGCTGGTGGGTCACTTCGGGCCCGATCCGGTGCGCTGCGAGGAGTACGGCTACGGGCTGGGCGGTCTCGACGGGATCTTGGTGCTGAAGTACGCCTCGGCCTCTCACCTGGACTTCGGTGAGAGCCGGCAGGATCTTCTGCACCAGCTCTACTGGTCTCCGGACGGCGCCCTCGCGGCGTGGCATCGCGGCGACGCGTCCTTCGTCGGGTCGCACGAGGCGTACTGGGTGCATCGGGCGGTCAGGCACGAGGTGCGCGCGGGCGACCGGCAGACGGTCTACCGGGTCTGCCTGCGCGAGGTGCCGCCGGCGCTGGCCGGGCTGCGGGCCGGGGCGGTGCCGATCGACGCCGCGGCGGGCGAGCTGATCCGCGAGATCGCCGCCCCCGGCGTCGAGGTGGCGCGGGCCGTGGCCGCCCGCGCCCGGATCATGACCGGCCTCGGTCCCCTGGCCGATCCAGGCCACGGGGCCCCGGCCGATCCAGGCCACGGGCCCGAAAAGAAGAGCACCGGCTATGCCGTGACCGTCGCGCGCACTCTCAGCCGCGACCCCGCCGACCCCCGCACGCTGGCCGACTGGGCCGGCCGCCTGCACGTCAGCGCCAAGACCCTGCAACGCGACTTCGTCCGCGAGTTCGGCATGCCGTACTCCCGCTGGCGCGCCCGGCTACGACTGCGTGCCTCACGGGTGCTGCTGGCGAACCACCAGGTCGCCGAGGTCGCCCGCCGGGTCGGCTACGCCACCCCTTCGGCCTTCATCACCGCGTTCAGCAGGGAGTACGGCTGCACGCCCGGCCGCTACGCCGTCCCCGCCCCAGATCAGCCCGCCAGGTGGCAGGACACCTGATGGCCAGGGGCGACCTCGATCTGAGGGGGCGGCACGGTCGCGCAGGTGTCCCGCGCGAGCGGGCAGCGCGGGTGGAAGGAGCAGCCGCCCGGCGGGTCGAGCGGGCTCGGCGGCTCGCCCTCCAGCGGCGCCTCCCGGTCGCCGCGCAGCGCGGGGTCGGGCAGCGGGGCCGCCGCGTGCAGCGCCTGCGTGTAGGGGTGGGCGGCGTGGCCGTACACCCGCTCCTGCGGGCCGGTCTCGACCACCCGGCCGAGGTACATGACCGCGACCCGGTCGGCCAGGTGGCTCACCACGCCGAGGTCGTGCGCGATGAACACGTACGCCAGCCCCAGTTCGGCGCGCAGCCGTTCCAGCAGGTTGACGATCTGCGCCTGTACCGAGACGTCCAGCGCCGACACCGGCTCGTCGCACACCAGCACCTCCGGCCGCAGCGCCAGCGCCCGCGCGATGCCGACCCGCTGGCGCTGCCCGCCGGAGAGCTGGTGCGGATAGCGCCCGGCGTGGCCGGGGCCGAGGCCGACCAGTTCCAGCAGTTCGCGCACCCGCCGGTCGCGCTCGCCGCGCGGCGCGAGGTCGGGATTGACGTCGAACGGCTCGCGCACGCTCGCCGCGACGGTCATCCGCGGGTTCAGCGAGCCTGAAGGGTCCTGGAAGATGAGCTGGACCCGCCGCCTGGCCTGGCGCAGCTCCGCGCCGCGCAGCTTGTGCAGCGGCCGGCCGAGCAGGTCCACCTCGCCGGAGGTGGGGCGTTCGTGCGCGGTGAGCATCCGGGCCAGCGTGGACTTGCCGCACCCGGACTCGCCCACCACGCCCAGCGTCTCCCCGGCGCGTAGTTCCAGGCTGACGCCGTCCACGGCCTTGAGCACCCCCACCGTACGGCGCAGCGGCCCCTTCCGCACCGGGAAGTGCTTGACCAGGTCGGTCACCCGAAGGACGGTACGGCTCACGCGCTGCCCACCTTCTCCCACTCGTGGCAGGCGGTGCTCCGGCCGCCGCCGAGGTCGTGTTCCGGCGGATTGCGTTCGCAGTCCTCGATCCGGTAGCGGCACCGCGTCCGGAAGCGGCACCCCTCGTCGGGGACCGACAGGTCGGGCGGCGCGCCCGAGATGACGGCCAGTTCCCGGCCGCGCAGGTGCGGGCGGGGGATCGCGCCGAGCAGGGCCTCGCTGTAGGGGTGGCGCGGCCGGGCGAACACCTCGGCGGCCGTGGCCTGCTCGACGACCCGCCCGGCGTACATGACGGCGACGCGGTCGGCCATGTCGGCCACCACGCCCATGTCGTGCGTGATGAGCAGCAGCGCGGTGCCGTGCTCGCGCTGGATGTCGCCGAGCAGGCGCAGGATCTGGGCCTGCACGGTGACGTCGAGCGCGGTGGTCGGCTCGTCGGCGATGATCACGTCCGGGCGCAGCGCGATGGCCAGCGCGATGCCGACCCGCTGGCGCATCCCGCCGGAGAACTGGTGCGGGTAGTCGCCCGCGCGGCGGGCCGCCGCCGGGATGCGGACCTGCCCGAGCACGTCCACCGCGGCGCGGCGGGCCTCGGTACGGGACATGCCGCGGTGCGCGCGGAACAGTTCGGCGATCTGGTAGCCGACGCTGAGCACCGGGTTGAGCGCGGACAGCGCGTCCTGGAAGATCATGGAGATGGTCGTGGAGCGCAGCGCGCGCCGCCGTTCCTCGGGCATGGCCAGCAGGTCCTGCCCGTGCAGCAGGACCGTTCCCGCGGTGACCCGGCCGTGCGGCGGCCGGATCAGGCCCATGATCGTGCGGGCGGTGACGCTCTTGCCGCTGCCCGACTCGCCGAGCAGCGCGAGCGTCTGCCCGGCGGCGAGCGAGAAGCCGGCTCCGTTGACCACGTGCGTGCTCCCGAGACGCACGTGCAGGTCGGAGACGGTAAGTACGGGGGACTCTGGCACAGGTGCTCCTAGCGCGTCCGGGGGTCGAAGGCGTCCCGCAGCGCGTCGCCCAGCAGGACGAAGCCGAGCACCGTGACGCTCAGGAACAGCGACGGGAAGATCAGCAGGTGCGGCGCGGTGGTGAAGTACTGCTGGGCGGTGTTGAGCTGCACGCCCCAGGAGATCGCCGGGGTGCGCAGCCCGACGCCGAGGAAGGTCAGCGCCGACTCCGAGGAGATCACCAGGCCGATGTTCAGCCCGGTGAGCACCGCGACCGGGCCGAAGGAGTTCGGCAGTACGTGCCGCAGCAGCACCCGCCCGGTCCGTGCGCCGACGCCGCGGGCCGCGGCGACGTACTCGCTGCCCGCCACGGCCAGTACCGAGCCGCGCATCACCCTGGCCAGCGGCGGCCAGCCGAACAGCACGAGCACGGCCGCCACGGTGACCTCGTTGCGGACGCTGAGCGTCTGGAGGATCACGATCATGCCGACCAGCGCGGGGAAGCCGAAGAACACGTCCATGACCCGCCCGATCACCGCGTCGGCCCAGCCCCGGTAGTAGCCGGCCAGGCTGCCCAGCACGACGGCGATGACCAGCATCCCGGCGGTGGCCAGCACGGCGACCACGACCGACGAACGCGTGCCGTACACCACGGTGCTGTAGAGGTCACAGCCCTGGATGTCGAAGCCGAACGGATGTCCGGCGGTGGGCGGCTGCGCGCTGCGGACCAGGTCGCAGGCGCGGGGGTCGCCCGCCCCGAACCAGCCCGCGAACGCCTGCGGGACGGCCGCCATCGCGCTCATCAGCGCGGCCACGAAGGCGGCGATCAGGAAACCGGGCCTGCGGCGCAACCGGGACCACGCCCCACCCCCGGGAAGGGGGGTGGGCGGGATCTCAGCCGAGGCGGATACGAGGGTCGAGGACGCCATAGAGCAGATCCACCAGGAGGTTGACCGACAGGAACACGAGAACGAGCATCGTCCCGATGCCGACGACCACCGGGCCGTCGTGCTGCGGGATCGCGGTGTAGATCTGGTAGCCCAGTCCGGGCAGGTTGAAGATGCCCTCCACCAGCACGGTCCCGCCGAGCAGGTAGCCGAGGCTGACGCCGAGCAGCGAGACCACCGGGATCAGCGAGTTGCGCACCACGTGCCGGAACAGCACCGCCGTGCCGGTGAGCCCCTTGGCCACGGCGGTCTCGACGTGGTCGGCGGCCAGGCCGTCCAGCACGCTGGTGCGGGTCAGCCGGGCCACCTGCGGCAGCCCGGACAGGGCCAGGACCAGCCCCGGCAGGATGTACGCCAGCGGCCAGCCCGCCTCGATCCCGGAGACCGGCAGCCAGCCGAGCTGCACGCCGAAGACGATCTGGGTCACGTAGGCGACCACGAAGAACGGCACGCCCAGCGCGAGCGTGGTGCCGAACAGCACGGCGGCGTCGGCCGCGCCCCGCCGTACCGCGGCGACCACGCCCAGCGCCACCCCGGCGACCGCCATCATGATCCACGCGGTGCCGCCGAGCTGCGCGGTGACCGGCCAGCTCGCCGCGATGATCTCGGTCACCGGCCGGCCGGTGAAGCTCGTCCCGAGGTCGCCGCCGAGCAGTCCGCGCAGGTAGAGCCCGTACTGTACGACCAGCGGCTGGTCGAGGTGGAACCGCTCGCGCAGCGCCTGGGCCACCGAGGGGGAGATCACCTGGTTGGGCCCGGCGAGGGCCTGGATGGGGTCGCCGGGCAGGGCGTACACCGCGAGGTAGATCACGAACGTGGTGCCGAGCAGGACGGGGATCGCCATGAGCACCCTGCGCAGGACGTACGGTCCCACGTCAGAGCACCTTGACCGCCGCCAGCCGGACTCCACCAAGGAACTCCGGTCTCACCCCGCTGACCCGCTCCGAGTGTGCGAGCGCGCCGGTCGGCTGGAACAGCGGCGTCAGCGGCAGGTCCGCGAGCGCCTGGCCGGTGGCCTCGCGGGTGCGGGCCAAGACCTCCTCTTCGGGGGCCTTGGCCGCCTTGCCGAGCAGGGCGGCGAAGTCCTTGCTGTCGTAGCCGGTGACGTTGGCCGCGGAGGTCTTGGTGAAGAGCTGGTCGGCCAGCGCGTACAGGTGCGGGTAGAGCGCGCCCATGTAGAGCAGCACCGGGCCGTCGATCTTCCTGGCCTTGAGGTTGGGGTAGAGCTGGTCCACGGGCTGGGTCTGGATGCTGATGCCCTGGACGCCGAGGTTGGTGCGCAACTGGTTGCCCACCGCCTCCAGGAGTACGTTGTTCAGCCCGTCCTGGAAGGTCCACAGCTTCAGCGGGCCGGACCAGCCGCCCGCCTCGGCCAGCAGCGCGCGGGCCTTGGCCGGGTCGTAGGAGCAGGCCGCGCAGTCGGGCTCGCCGCCGCCCGGCACGGCGACCCCCGCCAGGCCCTTGGCCGGGGAGCCGAAGCCGCGCAGCAGGGTCTTGACGATGGTCTCGCGGTCGATGGCGTGCGAGAACGCCTGCCGTACGCGCACGTCGGAAAAGCGCTTGTCCCACGTCGGGAACCCGAGGTAGAGCAGCGCCGGGAAGGGCACCTCCACCAGCCGGCCCTTGAACTGCGTGGCCGCGGTGGGCAGGTTGTTGCCGGTGATGAGCGTGACGTCGATCGCGCCCGCGGAAAGGTCGCGGTAGGCGGCTCCCTCGTCCTGGTAGGACTTCAGCTCGATCCGCTCGGCCTGCCCCTTCTCCTCCGGGTAGTTCTCATAGCGCTTGAGGGTGAGCTTGGTCGCGCCGGTGACCATCCCCGGGCCGTCCACCTGGTAGGGCCCGTTGCCGATCGGCCTGCGGTCGAAGGCGCCGGCGTCGGTGAGGGCCGCCTTGGGCACCGGCGCGAACGCCGACTGGGCCAGCATGTACGGCAGCAGCGCCAGCGGCCTGGTCAGCGTGACCCGCAGGGTCTTCGCGTCCACCACCTCGACGCCGGACAGCGTCTTGCCGGTGGGCTTCCCCTTGGCCGGGTTCAGCTCCTCGTATCCCTTGAACGGGGCGAACATGAAGTTGTTGGTGTAGGCGTTGGGGCCGTAGGCGGTCGCGTTCCAGGAGTCGGCGAAGGACTGCGCGGTCACCGGCTCGCCGTTGTGGAAGGTCCAGCCGGGCCGGATGCCGATCGTCCAGGTGATGTTGTCGGTGGTGTCGATGGCGGCGGCCACGGCGTTCACCGCCTCCCCACTGACCGGGTCGACCCTGGTCAGCGGGGTGAACAGGGCCGTGTCCACGTTGCTGCCGATGGCCTTGCCGGGCAGCAGGTGGGACAGGAAGTACGTGGTCACCCCCACCGAGTAGGACGAGATTCCGCGAGCTGCGCCCCCGCCCTGCGCGGGCGAGCAGGCCGTGAGGGTGAGCGTGACTGCGGTCAGTGCTCCAGCCCATCCGCGGCGTGTTCGAGGTGTCATATGTGACCTCCTGGAGGCGCTGTGGGGAGGGCACGAGAGTCCCACAGCGCAACTAGACGTGACATTGTCGAGAAGATTCAACCCCGGCGGGTGCCTTTGTCACCCAGCACAGCGTCACCCGGCTCAGCCGACCGCCGCGGACCGGTGGGTCCACCGGCCGCCGAGCAGGGTGCCCACCACCTCGATGCCGCGCAGCGCGGCCGGGTCGAGCGCGGCGGGGTCGGCGGCGGTGAGCATCAGGTCGGCGGGGTCGCCCGGCCGTACTCCGGCGCGGCCCCTGCTGGCGGCGGGCAGCGCGGCGGTCAGCGGGATCGCCTGCTCGGGGTGCCAGGCGGCGCGCTCGTCGTCGGTCCTGGCCACCGCGGAGGCGATGCCGTCCCAGGGGTCCAGCGGCGCGACCGGGGCGTCGGAGCCGAGTTCCAGCCGGGCCCCGGCGGCCAGCAGGCCGGCGTAGGCGAACGCCCGTCCGGTACGGCCGTGCCAGTGGACGTCGGCGATGTCCCGGTCGTCGGGGGCGTGCGCCGGTTGCACCCCGGCGACCAGGCCCGGCTTGGCGAACCTGGCGAAGTCCTCCTGGCGCAGCAACTGGGCGTGCTCGATCCGGCCGGGGCAGCCGACGCTCTCGAAGGCGTCCAGCGCGATGCCCGCCGCCAGGTCGCCGATCGCGTGGACGGCGGGGTGCAGGCCGTGCGCGGCGGCCCTGGCCATGGTCGCGCGCAGCTCTTCCGGGCCGGTCTCCAGCAGGCCGTGGGAGTCGGTGCCGGGGTAGGGGGTCTCGCAGTAGGCGGTCCGGGTGTTCAGCGAGCCGTCCACGAAGATCTTCAGCGGGCCGACCTCCAGCAGGCCATCGGCGCCGGGCACCAGGTCGCCGGTGCGCAGCCCCGCGCCGATCGCCTGCTCCAGCCGGGCCTTGGGGATCGTGCAGGTCACGCGTGCGTCGAGCCGGTGCAGGCGGGCCCGCCTGGTCCAGTCGGTGACGTTGTCGGCCAGCTCGAAGTCCTGGAACCCGACCACGCCCCTGGCCGCGGCGGCGGTGGCCGCCTCGGTGACCCAGCGGTCCAGCACGTCCTCCGGCGGCGGGGGGAGTTCGGCCACCGCCGTGTAGCACTCGTGCTCGCGCAGCACCCCGGTCGGGTGGTCGCCCCGGCCGATCAGGGCGAGCGCGGCCGGGCTGAGCCAGGCGGTGTGCAGGTCCTTGCTGATCATCACGATCGGCCTGCCGGGCGCGGCGGCCTCCAGCATCGCCTTGCCGGGCCGGTCCGGCCACAGGCCGTCGCGGAAGCCGTACCCGACGCCGACGACGCCGTGGCCCGGACCGGCCGCCATCAGTTCCACGGCCTCACGGGCGGAACGCGCGCCGGTGAGGTCCACCCGCCTGCGGGCCTGCGCCCACTGGACGGCGTGTACGTGCGCGTCCCACAGTCCCGGCAGTAACGTGGCGCCCTGGACGTCCACCGACTCGTCGGCGGGCGGCGGCTCGGCGCTCACCGCGGTGACCACGCCATCGGCGATCAGTACATGGCGGATGGGCCCGCGCAGGCCGATCCGCGCGTTGCGCAGCAGAAGAGACATGGACATGACGCTAGGAGCGAGGCCGCCGCGCGCTCATCGTTGAAAGCGGACGTCCGCCGCCCTCTCGATTGTCCCCCGGCACAGCTCGGGCGCGCTAGAGCAGGCCGGCCACGCGCAGCAGCCGGAGCTGGAGCCAGGCCACCAGCCGGTCGGTGGGGTCGGCGAGGTCCAGGTCGAACAGCTCCTGCAACCGGCGCACCCGGTAGCGCAACGTGTTCTCGTGGACCGACAGCTCGGCGGCGGCCTTGGCGGCCTCGCCGAAGGCGTCCAGGTAGGCGAGCAGGCTGGCGGCGTGCGTGGTGGAGTGCAGCGCGTCGTGTTCCAGCATCCTGCGTACCGGTTCCAGCAGCCGGTCGTGCTCGGCCCCGCCGCGCTCCACCAGGTCCAGCAGCGCGATCCGGCTGCGCACCTGCTCGTCGGTGGCCACCGCCGGGTGCGGGCCGCCGGTCTCGGCGAGCACCTGGACCACGCGTTCGGCGAGCCTGGCCGACGCCCTGGCCCGGCCGAGGCCCGGTACGACCGGCCCGACACCGGCGTGCAGGCCGACCCTGGCCGACCGCCGCACGGTCGAGGTCACCTCGGCGACGGTCTTGGCGAGCTGCCCGCCGGTGGTGCCCGGGGCCACCGGGAGCAGGGCGTGGATGCGCCCGCCGCCCGCCGTACAGGCCGACTCGGGGTGCTGCGCCTCGCAGGCCAGGCTCACCAGCTCAAGGACGCTCTCCATCTGGGCTCCCGGCTCGGCGGCCGGGGCGACCGGCGCGAACACCACCACCGCGACCGGGGTGCCGGCCGGCAGGCCCAGCCGGGCGGCGGCGGCCGTCTCGGAGGCGTAGCCCTCCAGCAGCGCGCGCAGCGTCTCGGCGCGGTGCCAGCGGCGCGGGTCGGCGGGGGTGCGGGCGCGCAGCAGGTGCAGCGCGGCGATCGGGGTGGCGTCCTCCAGCAGGCGCATGGCGTCCGGGGCCACCCGGGGCACGCCGTCCAGCACCCAGATGAAGCCGAGCAGTTGCGCGCCCGCGCGCACGGCCGTGGCCAGCCGGGGCGTGTGGCCGGGGAACAGGCTGTCGAACCGGACCGGCCCGTCCGCGTTGAACACCCGGCCGTACTCGGTGCGGTTGGTCGGCCGGGTCGGCGTCCGGCGGCCCAGGATGCCCAGCTTGCGGATCTCGTCGATCTCCTGGCCGGGCAAGTTGGAGTAGCTGAGCACGTTGCCCTGCGGATCTTCGATGCAGGTGGCCCCGCCGATGGTCGCCGCGATCACGTTGGCCAGCGCGAACAGGTCGCCCATGCCGACCGAGGAGTACGTCGTGCCGGCCGCGCCCGGTCCGGAGATCGCGGCGGTCAGCAGCGCGTCGAGCTGCCGCCAGGGCAGCCGCTCGGGCGCGATCAGCAGCGCGATCTCCGCCTCCTTGGCGGCGGCGACCAGCGGGACGAGGTCGCCGCCGCGATCCTTCACCACCAGCGCGCCGTAGCCCTCCAGGGCGGCCTGCCGTACCAGGCCGGGCGTGGCCGAGCCGAGCGCCAGCAGCACCCGGCCGGAGCCGGGCTCGATGTGGTCGGCGGGATCGTGGACCACCGGCTCGCCTACCGTGACCGGCTCGCCCTCCGGCACGTACGCGGGCGACAGCACATGGCTTCCGAGCGTTTCGAGCACTTGGTCGAGCAGCGGTTGGTACGGTCTCGCCATAGAACCGTCTGCAACCATGCAGGTAAGGCTCTCACCGGGTTGACGGTTCCGACAAGCCTCCACCGCCCACGTTGGGACCTGCGACGATGCCGGGAGCGGCGGTCTGCGCGCACACTGGGGCGTGCTCGACGAACTCGACTCCGTCCCGTCCTTCGACCGATTCGCCACCGTGGACGAGGTCCACGGCAGGCTGGCCGCCCTCGCCGAGGCCCATCCGGACATCGCCACCCTGCGCAGAATCGGCACCTCCCGGCTCGGCGACCCGCTGATGTGCCTGACGGTCGGCGACGCCCCGCGACACGCGATCGTCGCGGCCGGCCCGCACCCCAACGAGCCGATCGGCGGCCTGACCGTCACCCACCTGGCCGCCCGGCTGTGCGCCGACGCCGGGCTGCGCCGCGCCACCGGCTACACCTGGCACCTGGTGGGCTGTCTGGACCCCGACGGCACCCGCCTGAACGAGGGCTGGTTCGCCGGGCCGTTCACCAGGTCCCACTACGCCGCGCACTTCTACCGGCCCGCGCCGGACGAGCAGGTCGAGTGGACCTTCCCGTTCGCCTACAAGCGCTGCTACTTCGACCGGGTGCTCCCCGAGACGCAGGCGCTGATGCGGCTGATCGACGACGTGCGGCCGGCGTTCTTCAGCACCCTGCACAACGGGGAGTCCGGCGGCGTCTTCTACTACCTGAACCGGCCGGTCCCGGCGCTGCACGCCGTCCTTGCCGACCTGCCCGGCCGGTACGGCGTGCCGCTGCACGCCGGGGAGCCCGAGCATCCCGCCGTCAGGTCCTTCGAGCAGGCCATCTACCAGGCCCCCACGATGGAGGACGCCTACGACTACATGGAGGCCAACGGCCAGGACCCGGTGCCGCACATCGGCGGGGCGGCCAGCGACTCCTACATCAAGAGGTACGGCGCGCTCGGGCTGACCGCCGAGATCCCGTACTGGACCGACCCGTCGGCGGGCGACACCTCCCCGGCCGGGCGTTCGTACCGGGAGCTGATCGGGGAGCACGCCGAGCGGGTCCGCGAGACCCACGACGTGCTTGAGGCGACACTTGCCGCCGTGGCGTCCGACCTGGTGACGCGCTCGCCGTTCCTGCGGGCCGGCCGGGCGTTCATCCCCATGCTGGCCGGGATGGCCGAGACGGACGCGCTGCGGGCCGGCGATCCGGCGAGCGACCGGCCCGCGACCGTGGCCGAGGAGTCCTCCTGCCGGGACGGGCTGTCCAGCGCGCGGCTGCGGTTCGGCGGCATCCTGCTCCGGGCGCTGGCCGGGGAGCTGGCGATCGGCAACGGCACCCCGGCCATCCGCGCCGCGCACGGGCGGCTGGCCGAACTGCACGCGCTGTGGTGCGCGGAGAGCGACCGCGTCCCGGCGCGGGTGATCCCGATCCACGACCTGGTGGCGATCCAGTACGGGGCCGTCCTGGCCGGGGCCGCGCACGCCTGACTCATGGACGCTGGTGGGCGCGGCGCATGGCCGTGGCCAGCACCGGGTCGGTGAGGCCGGCGATCACGCGTTCGGCGATCTCGGCGGGCTTGTCCTGGCTGAGCTTGGCCTTGCCGACCACCCGGTCCGGCACCAGCCGGAACCCGGTCACCGCGGGCAGCAGCCTGTGCGCGTACTCCTCGGCCGACGCCAGCCGGAAGGGCTCGGCCCGGTCGCGCTCGTAGTGGTCCACGCTGTCGGACAGCACCTGGTAGGTCTCGCGGGGGTCCAGGATCTCCGGCGTCCCGTACAGGTGGACGGTGACGTAGTTCCAGGTCGGCACGTACGGCGTGGCCTGGTACAGGGTCGGGGAGATGTACCCGTGCGGTCCCTGTACGACCACGGCGATCCGGCGCTCACCGAGTTCGTGCAGCTCGGCGTCGGTCCGGGCGAGATGGCCGACGATCTCCGGCCCCGCCGTCGCGGGGTCGGGGATCACCGGCGCGTGCGACACCACCGGCCCGCCGTCACTGACCAGCAGGGCCCACCCCTGATCGGCGATCAGCGCCCGGATCTCGGCGGGGTCGTCGAGGGCGAAGATCGGTACTTCCAGCATGGGAGACAGCAAACCGGTGCGGCCGGCGCGCTGTCAGCGTTGGGAAGGACAAGCGCGCGGGCCCTGCCTTGCGGTTTACGACGAATGGTGTCCTTGTTCAGCGGACGTGCTCGTTCAGCCAGGAGTTGATCATTCCGGCCACCCGGTGCGAGTTGCGGTCCATCATGATCATGTGTGAGTTGCCGCGGTGGCCGTGGTCGCGCAGGTCGATCCAGGTCGAGTGCCCGCCCGCCGCGCGCAGCGCGTCGTGGAACCGCCGGGTCGAGTCGTACAGGCCCTGCCAGGACGCGTCCGCGTCCAGGTGGTCGCCCCACACGATCAGGTGCGGGACGCGGCGCAGCCGGGAGAAGTCCACGGTGGCCGGGTCGGGCGCGCCGGAGGGCTCGATCGCGACGTGCGCGCGTACCCTGCCGGGCGCGGCGATCGTGGCCGCGAAGCCGAACGGCCCGCCCGCGCTGTGGGTGAGTACCGTGCTCGGCCCCACCCGCGCCACCAGCGCGTCGTACCCCGCCTGCGTGGCCCGGTCGTAGGTGCGGAAACGCGGGACCACCTGCTTGACGAACTCGTCGAACGCGGCGACGGGGAACAGCGTGTCGGGGTACGGCCGGCGGTTGCGCGGATCGGTGGCGTACGACCCGGCGGGCCCGATCCGGAACAACTCCCACAGTTCCTTCTTGGTGCGGAACAGCGGCTCGGCCTTGGAGACCTCCGGGTAACGCCCCCACGAGGCGCGCCCGGCCCCGAGCCCGTCGGTCAGGTAGACGTCGCGACCGGCCGAAAGGAACCGCTGCTGCCAGCCCTGCCGCCGGTCCGGCGTGGTCTCGAAGCAGGCGCCGGTCAGGCCGCCGCCGTGCCACATCAGCACCGGCAGCGGGCTGCGCGGCCGGGCGAGACGGACATAGTTGACGTAGATCTGGCCGCTCTGGAAGTCGCCGTTGGGATCGACGCGGAAGGGGGTCTGCCCTTCGGCCACGTAGGCGTCCCTGGCGGGCAGGCCGGACAGCGTGACCGCCTCGCCGCCGACGTGGAATCCGCCGACCTCGCGCACCCGGAACCCGCCGTCGTCGTCCGCCAGGGCCGTGCCCGGCGCGGAGACCGCGAGCGCGCCGGGGACCGCGCCGGCCAGCAGGCTGCGACGTTTCATAGACACCTTCCCAATCCGGCGGGCTCAGGGGCTGAGCGCCTGCCGTGTCCACACGTCCCCGGTGAGCCGGTCCACATGGCGGTCGTGCAAGCGGTCGGGGCGGCCCGCCCGCACGAACTCGATCTCCATGGGCACGATGACGTAGCCCGCCCAGTGCGGCGGGACCGGCACCGCCGTACCGTCCGGCCAGCGGCGGGCGGCCTCGGCCAGGGCGGCGTCCAGGACCTCCCGGCCGCCGATCGGCGCGGACTGGTGGCTCGCCCACGCCCCGAGCCGGGCCGGGCGGGGGCGGGCCAGGAAGATCGACTCGGCCAGGGCCGCGTCGATCGGCGCGGCCTCGCCTCGCACGGTGACCTGGCGGCGCAGCGACATCCAGGTGAACAGCGCGGCGACCCGGGGGCGGGCGGCGATGTCGCGGGCCTTGCGGGAGCGGCGGTCGGTGACGAAGCCGATCCGGCCGCCGGGGAGGAGCTTCACCGAGACGGTACGCGCGTCGGGGTCCCCGGCGGGCCCGGTGGTGCACAGCGCCATCAGCCCGGCCTGCGGATCCCCGGCCCGCTCGGCCTCCGCCCGCCACGCCAGCAACCTGCCCACCGGCCCATCACCGCTCACCACCGAACCACCGCTCACCACCGGACCGTCGCGTCACACACCGCCGAGCCGTTGCCGCTCCGCAGGAGCGCCGCGTCACACACCGCCAGGCCATTGCCGCTCCGCAGGAGCGCCGCGTCACACACCGCCAGGCCATTGCCGTTCCGCAGGAGCGCCGCGTCACACACCGCCGGGCCATTGCCGTTCCGCAGGAGCGCCGCGTCGCGCACCGCCGGGCCGTTGCCGTTCACGGCAGGAGGACGCCGTCGCGGGCTACCGCTTGGAGGCGGCCGAGGGCGGTGATGTCGTCCACCGGGTCGGTGTCGGTGGCGATGAAGTCCGCCTGGTGGCCCGGCGCGATCCGGCCGACCCGGCCCGCGAGGCCGAGCGCGTCCGCCGCGTCGCTGGTGGCCGCCGCCAGGACGGCCGCGTTCGTCATCCCGGACGCGGCCATCAGGCCCAGTTCCACCGGCAGCGCGTCGAACGGCGTGTGCCGCCAGCCCGCGTCCGTGCCGCTCACCATCCGAACCCCCGCCCCGACCAGCTTGGCGAAGTCGCCCAGGTCGTGCGGGTGGCGGCGCAGCCACAGCTCGCGCGCCTCCCCCGCGACCTCCGGCGGGGCGGCGAGCACGTGGTGCCCCACCGACAGCGTCGGGCAGACCACGACCCCCCGCTCCGCCAGCAGCGCCGCGACGTCCGCGTCGAAGCCGGTGCCGTCCTCCACCGCGTTGCGGAACTTCCCGTGCTCGATCACCCGGACGCCCGCCGCCACGGCGGCGCGCATCGACTCGGCCGACAGGCAGTGCACCTTGGCGGGACGGCCGAGCGAGCCCGCCGTCTCGACGGCGGCGCGCAGCTCCTCCTCGGAGAACCCCGGCTCCCACGGGGGCGCCCCCGCGGTGCCGCCGCCCGAGGCCATGACCTTGATGAAGTCGGCCCCCGCGGCGGCGAACCGGGCAGCCAGCTCGCGTACCGCGGACGCGTCCGCCGCCTCGCCGCCGAACCGCCAGCAGTGCCCGCGCACGACCGTGATCGGCGCGCCCGCCACCAGGGTCCTGGCGCAGCCGGGCCGACCGGCCGTGGCCTCTTTGATCGCGAACACGGCCTCCGGCGGCCCGCCGCAGTCGGCCACGGTGGTGACGCCGGCGCGCAGCGCGGTCGCCGCGTTGCGGAGGCCCAGGTCCACCAGCTCGGCCATGCCGTACTCCGCCGTACTGGTCCCGTCACCCCGCTCGGTCAGGTGAACGTGGGAGTCCACCAGGCCGGGGAGCACGACCGACCGCCCCAGGTCCAGGACAGGCAGCCCGTCCGGCCAGTGCGGCGGGCGGGTCCGTCCGGGGACGATCTCGGCGAACCGGCCGTCCTCGACCAGCAGCCACGCGGGTCCGGGGGCAGGGCTCCACGCGTCGGCGCGGAGCCGTCCCACGAACACCGCGAGGCCGCTCAGCGCGACGGCTGCCACCGGATCTCGGGCGTCTTCTCGGCCGCGGCGACGTCGTCCCGGTGGACCAGGCCGCCCTTCATCACGAAGCGGACCCGCTTGAGGGCCTCGATGTCCTTGCCCGGGTCGCCCTCCACGGCGATGAGGTCGGCGTGGCCGCCCGCGGCCAGCGTGCCGATCTGGCCCTCCTTGCGCAGCACCTCGGCCGCGACCACGGTGGCCGACCTGATGGCGTCCAGCGGGGACATGCCGTACTGGACCATCAGGCTGAACTCGTCGATCTGCTCACCGTGCGGGAACGAGCCGACGTCGGTGCCGAAGGCGATCTTGACGCCGAGTTCCAGGCCGCGCTTGAAGGCGCCCTCGTGCCGCTTGACGAAGCGCCGGTCGAACTCGGTGAACTGGCGCTTGTAGTACGTCTGCATGGTCGGCACCCAGAACGTGCCGAACTCCAGCATGGCCTGAAGGTCGTCCTCGGTGAGCAGCGGGCCGTGCTCCAGCGTGCGGACGCCGCCGCGGATCGCGGCCTGCGCGCCGTCCTTGCCGTACGCGTGCGCCGCCACGTCGCGGCGGTACCGCTTGGCCTCGGCGACGACGGCCGCGATGTCCTCCACGGTGAACTGGTGCAGCGGCTCCAGCTCCTCCGGCTCGACGTCCTTGCGGGTGCTGGTCGCGTAGATCTTGACCCAGTCCGCGCCGATCTTGATCTGCCGGCGTACCTCCTTGATCAGCTCTTCCCTGCTGTCCACCATGCCCGCCACGTCGGGCAGGTTCAGCTCGGGGTTGACCTTGTCGTCGATGCGCATGTCCCCGCCGGTGATGGAGATGCCGTCGGAGGCCACCTCCATGCGCGGGCCGGGGATGATCCCCGCGTTGATCGCGTCCCGCAGCGCGGTGTCACCGTGCCAGACCTGCTCGTTGTCGGTGTCCCTGGCGCTGGTGAAACCGATGCTCAGGGCCCGCTCGCAGGCCGAAACGCCCTCGATCACCCGGTAGACCTGCGTCTTGAACAGGATCGCGGGCGGCCACACCTGGTCCTCGGGGCGCAGCAGCATGTGCGTGTGACAGTCGATGAGGCCGGGCAGCAGGGTCAGGTCGCCCACATCGACGATGTCGGCGTCGGCCGGCGGGTTGTCCACGACCGACACGATCCGGCCGTCGGCCACGACGACGGCGGCGTTCTCGTAGTACTCACCGCTCGCGGGATCGAGCACCCGGGCGGCCCGTACGGCGAACTGCCGGTCACTGGGAATCTGGGTCATTGTGCCCCTCCAATAGAATTCTGTGTTCAGAATACAGATTTACTTCGTGGCCGTCACGGGCGGGGTGGACGCGAAGTGGCAGGCGGTCCGGTGCCCGCCCGCCGTCTCCACCAGCGCGGGTTCGTGCAGCTCGCACACCTGCTCGGCCTTCCAGCAGCGGGTGCGGAACCGGCACCCGCTGGGCGGCGAGGACGGGCTGGGCGGATCTCCGGCCAGCATGATCACGTCTTGCAGGCGCGCCTGGTCGGGGTCCGTGGACGGCGCGGCGGACAGCAACGCCTGGGTGTACGGATGCCGGGGCTCCCCGTAGACCGCCTCCCCCAGGCCTACCTCGATGATCTTCCCCAGGTACATCACCGCGACCCGGTGACTGATCTGCCGGACCACGGTCAGGTCGTGCGCGATGAACACGTACGACAGGTCCAGCCGTTCCTGGAGGTCGGCCAGCAGGTTGAGCACCTGGGCCTGGATGGAGACGTCCAGCGCGGACACCGGTTCGTCGCAGATGATCACCTCGGGCCCCAGGGCGAGCGCCCTGGCGATGCCGACCCGCTGCCGCTGGCCGCCGGAGAACTCGTGCGGGTAGCGGTTGACGTGGGCGGGGTTCAGGCCGATCAGCTCGAACAGCTCCTGCGTGCGGCGCCGCCGTTCCGCGGGGGTGCCCTGGCCGTGTACGACCAGCGGCTCGGCCACGATGTCCCCGACCGTCATCCGGGGATCGAGGCTGGTGTAGGGGTCCTGGAGGACGATCTGGACCTTGCGCCGCAGCTCCTTCAACCCCGCCCGGCTGAGCCGGTGGATGTCCTCGCCGCGGTACTTGATCGTCCCGGAGGTGGGCCGGTCCAGGGCGACCAGCATCCGGCCGAGCGTGGACTTGCCGCAGCCGGACTCGCCGACCAGGCCCAGCGTTTCCCGCTCGCCCACGGTGAAGGAGACCCCGTCCACCGCGTGCACCCGGCTCGCCGGGCCGAACGGCCACCTGCCGCCGGACGCGTAGTGGCGGGTGACGTCCGTGACCTCAAGAACGGGCTGGGAGCGCACCGCTGATCACATCCTTTCCCAGATGACAGGCGCTCCAGTGGTCCCGCTCGTGCTCGCTCAGCACGGGCTCGCGCTCGTCGCAGGCGGCGTGGGCGAGCGAGCAGCGGGACCGGAAGGGGCAGCCGGCCGACTCCCCGCGCAGCACGGGGGGCTGGCCGGGCAGGGCGGCGAGCCGCCCGGCGCGGCGGTCGGCCCGGGGGACGGCGTCCAGCAGCGCCTTGGTGTACGGGTGGGCCGGCCGGCGGAAGACGTCGCGGACCGCGCCCGTCTCGACCACGCGGCCCGCGTACATCACCGCCACCCGATCCGCGATCGACGCGACCGCGCCGAAGTCGTGGGTGATCAGTACCAGGCCCATGCCGGACTCCTGCTGGAGTGCCTGGAGCAGCCGCAGGATCTGGACCTGGACCGTGGCGTCCAGGGCGGTGGTCGGCTCGTCGGCGATCAGCACCTGCGGCGACAGCGCCAGCGCCATCGCGATCACCACCCGCTGCCGCATGCCGCCGGAGAACTGGTGCGGGTACTGGCCGAAGCGGCGTTCGGGATCGGGGATGCGCGCCTGGCGCATCAGCTCGATCGCCCGGGTACGGGCCTCGCGGCGGGAGAGCCCGAGCCGGGTCCGCAGGGTCTCGCCGACCTGCGGGCCGACCTTCAGCACCGGGTTGAGCGCGGACAGCGAGTCCTGGAAGACCATGCCGATGCCCTCGCCGCGCACCTCGCGGCGCTCGGCCTCGGGCAGGGTGAGCAGGTCACGGCCCTCCCAGCGGACGGCGCCGCCGGCGACCCTGGCCGGGGGAGAGGCGAGAATGCCCATGATCACCTGGGCGGTCACGCTCTTGCCCGAGCCGGACTCCCCGAGGATCGCCAGGGTCTCCCCGCGGTCCACGTGCCAGCTCACCCCGCGCAGCACCCGCGCGGGCCCGCCCTCGCCGTCGAAGTCCACCCGCAGGTCGTCCACCTGCAAGAGATGATCCGTGGGCACTTCGTGCTCCCCCCTCACGAGTGGATCTTCGGGTCGATCGCGTCCCTGACCACGTCCCCGAGCAGGATGAAGGCCAGTACGGCGACGCTGAGGAAAAGGGCCGGGCCGAGCAGCGGCAGCGGGGCCTCCAGGAACCGCGCCTGCGCGTCGTGGATCATCTGACCCCACGAGATCGTCGGCGGGCGCAGCCCGATGCCGAGCATCGAGATGATCGATTCGTAGGTGATGAACACGCCCAGGTTGGTCGTGACGACCACCAGCCAGGGGCCCAGGCTGTTCGGCACCACGTGCCGGGCCAGCGCGCGTAGCCGCGAGCAGCCGATGGCGGCGGCGGCCAGCATGTAGTCCTGCTGTTTGGCCTCGATGACCGACCCCCGGGTGATCCTGGCCACCTGCGGCCAGCCGTGCACCGACAGCGCGACGATCACCGTCCAGGTGCCGCTGCCCCCGGCGCCGAACAGCGTGAGCAGCACACTCGCGCCGAGCAGCAGCGGAATCGCCAGGAAGATCTCGGTGACCCTGGACAGGGCCGCGTCCACCAGCCCGCCGAAGTAGCCGGCCGCCGCGCCGATGATCCCGCCGATCAGCCCGGTCACCACCGAGACCGCGATGCCGATGCCCAGGCTGGCGCGCGCGCCGTACACGCTGCGGGAGTAGACGTCGCAGCCCTGAAGGTCGCGGCCCAGCCACTGCCCGGCCCCGGCGTCGGCGAGCGTGCCGGAAAGGTCGCAGTCGTACGGGTCGCTGGTGGCGAACAGGCCGGGCAGCGCGGCCATGCCCAGCATCACCACCAGCAAGGCCGCGGACACGTAGAAGAGCGGACTGCGGGAGAGCCTGCGCCAGACCGCGGCCCAGTGGCCGCGCCGCTTCCCCGGCGCGATCACCGGGGGGTCGATGACAGCGGTGGCCGTCGCTGGTTCAGGCATAGCGGATCCTCGGATCGAGTACGGCGTACAGCAGGTCCACGATCAGGTTGACCACGACGTAGACCAGGACGAACACGGTGACCACGCCCACCACGGTGGTGCGTTCACCCAGGTAGACGGCGCGGGCCATGGCCTGGCCCATGCCCGGCAGGTTGAAGATGCTCTCGGTGATGACCGCGCCGCTGAGCAGCGCGCCCACCTCCAGGCCGAGGAACGTGACGACGGGGATCAGGCTGTTGCGCAGCGCGTGGTGGGCGACGACCCTGACCCGGGTCAGGCCCTTGGCGGTGGCCATCCGGACGTAGTCCTCGCCCAGCGCCTCGGTGAGCTGGCCCCTGGTCAGCCTGGCCACGTACGCGGTGGACAGCGACCCGAGCACGAACCCCGGCATGAGGTAGCTGAGCAGCCCGTCCTCGGTCCCGGCCACCGGGAGCCAGCCCAGTTGCACGCCGAGCAGCAACTGGAGCACGAACGCGGTCACGAAGAACGGGATCGACAGCCCGGCGAGGGTGAACACCCGCACGCCGGTGTCGGCGAGCCCGTTGCGGCGCAGCGCCGACAGGGTGCCCGCGCCGATGCCGATCAGGATCTGGAACGCCAGGGCGACCGCGGCGAGCTGGGCGCTGACGCCGATCCGCTCGCGCAGCATCTCGGCCACGTCCTGACCGCTGTAGGTCTGCCCGAGATCGCCCTGCACCACGCCGAGCAGGAACCGGCCGTACTGCTGGAGCAGCGGTTCGTCCAGGTGGTAGCGGGCCCTGATGGCCTCGGCGAACGCCGGGTCGGCGGCGCGCTCGCCCGCCAGGGCCTGCACGGGGTCGCCGGGCAGCGCGAAGGTGATGATGAAGATGACGAGAGTCGCGCCGAACAGGACCAACAGCGCCTGGAGGACGCGACTCGTGATGTAGCGGGGCACGGTGAACTACCTCCGCCCGGTCACTTCACGACCACGGACTCGATCCGCGTCCTGCGGAAGGAGTCCACGACCACGTCGCTCACCCGCTTGGAGTGCCCGACCATGCTGCCCTGGTACCACAGCGGCACGTACGGCATGTCGCCCAGCAGCACCCGCTCGGCCTCGGCGTACTTGGCCGCCGCCGCCGTGTCGTCCTTGGCCGCCGCGCCCTCCTTGAGCAGCGTCTCGAACTTCTCGTTCTTGTAGCTGGAGAAGTTCTCGCCCGCGCCCTCGGTGAACAGCGGCTTCAGGTAGTTCTCCGGGCTCGGGAAGTAGAAGGTCCACGCGGTGCGGAAGGCGGTGTCCACCTTGCCGCTGGACAGGTCGCCGAGCAGTACCGCGAGTTTGGGGTAGGCCCGGGTGCGCACGTCCACGCCGAGCGCCTTGGAGATCTGCCGGGCGGCGGCCTCGACCCACTCCTTGTTCTCCGGGGCGTCGCTGTTGTAGCCGATCGTGAACGTGTCACCGGGGACGCCGCCCGCGGCGTCGTAGGCGGCCTTGGCCGCGGCGGCGTCGTGCGCGCACAGTGTCCCGCAGGCGTTCTGGGCGGCCCCGGGTACGACCGGCGGCACGTAGCCGGTGGCCGGGATGCGGGTCTCCCGGAAGATCGCCTTACTGATCGCGGGCCGGTCGATGGCCATCGAGATGGCCTTACGCACGCCGGCCGACTTGAACGTGTCGCTCCGCACCGGGAACCCGAGGTATTCCATCCGGCCGCTCGGCGACTCGGTGAACCGGTCGCCCAACTGGCCCTTGGCCTCGGTGATCCGCGCGGTGGGCACGGCGGGCAGTACGTCGAGGTTGCCGGCGAGCAGGTCGTTGTAGGCGGTGTCGAAGCTCTGGTAGATCTTGAACCGCACCTCGGCCGACTTGGCCTTGGTGCCCGCGTAGGAGTCGTTGCGGCGCAGCGTGATCTGCTGGTCGTGCTGCCAGGAGCCCTCGACGCGGAAGGGCCCGTTGCCGATCGGCCGCTGTTCAAAGGCCCGTGGGTCCTTGTACGCCACGGACGGCAACGGCGAGAAGGCCGGATATCCCAGCAGTTGCCGGAACTGCGACCACGGCCGGACGAGGTGGATCTCGAACGAGGTGTCGTCGATGACCTTCAGCCCCGACATCGTCTTGGCCGCTCCCGACTTGACCTCGCCGTAACCCTTGATCTCGCCGAACACGTAGGCGTTGAGCTGGGCGGACTTCTTGGTCACCGCGAAGTTCCAGGCGTCGGTGAACGACTTGGCGGTCACCTTCTCGCCGTTGTGGAAGGTCCAGCCCGGCTTGAGCTTCACCTTCCACACCGTGTTGTCGTCGCTCTCGATGCTCTCGGCCACCTCAAGGCGGGTCTGGTTGGTCTTGATGTCGAAGGTCACCAGTGGCGTGAAGATCGCCGACACCACCTGGGAGCCGTAGACCTCGGAGTAATTGGCCGGCATGAGGGACGACGGTTCGAGGATCGCGACGGAGAAGGAGTCCGTCTTCTTTCCGGTCTGAGAACCGCCACAGGCAGCCACTGACGATAGAAGGACGGCCGTTACACCGACGGCCACCATGCCTCTGAAGTGCAGGAACACGGTCTTACCACCTTTAAGGGATTCGTCAATGCCGCCGGAGGCCGGCGATCGCGTGACGCAGGCACGAGGCGGCTCCCCCAACCGCTTCCAAGTGCGTGCTGAACACAGAATGCAGAAGTGCCCCGATGAGTGTCAAGGCTTCCCCACGATGCTTCGGTAGCTCGCGGGGTCGCTCGCGCCCTCGGTGTTGAGCAGCAGCACGGTGCTCGCGGGGCCGATCGCGAGGTCCGCGCGGAACCCCGCATCCGCGCAGGCCAGCCTGGCGCCGGCCAGCGTGGCGGCCCCGCTCTCGCCCGACTCGATCCCGCCCGCGGCGAACGCGCGCATGGCGTCGCGGGCCGCGTCGTCGTCCACCGTGATGGTCGCGGTGACCGTGGCGCGCAGGATCGGCCAGGCCACCAGGCTGGTCTCGCCGCAGTTCAGCCCCGCCATGATCGAGCCGTGCGGGCCGTCCACCGTGACCCGGGCGCCCGCGGCCAGCGACCGGTGGACGCAGTCGGCCGTGTCCGGCTCCACGGTCGCGATGCGCGTGGCCGCACGCGGGCCGTAGTGCAGGCCGACCGCGGCGGCGAACGCGCCCACGCCGGCCGGGACCACCACCAGGTCGATGGCGTCCAGCGGGTCGAGGCCCAGCTCGGCGAGCTGTTCGTCCAGCTCGTTGAAGATCGTCGAGTAGCCGTCGATCACGTACCGCGGCACCGTCTCGTACCCCGGCCAGGCGGTGTCGGACACCAGGATGTCCAGCGGGTCGCGGGCGGCCTGGACGGCGGCGTACCGGACCGTGTCGTCATAGCCGGCGAACACCCGGACGACCTCGGCCCCCTCGCCCTCGATCGCCGCCGCCCGCGTCGCCGACACGTCCAGCGGCACGTAGATGCGCGACCGCAGGCCGAGCAGGCGGGCCATGTGCGCCACGGCCCTGCCGTGGTTCCCGTCCGTGGCGCAGGTCAGCACATGATCACTCAGCCCCGCCGCGGCCCGGCGCAACTCCGCGAAAGAGACCGCCGGGTCGAGTCCCAGCCGCTCGCACAGCGTCCGGTGGATGCCCCAGGAGGAGCCGAGTATCTTGAACGACGGCAGCCCGAGGCGGGACTGCTCGTTCTTGACGAAGACGCGCCCGACCCCCAGATCGCGCGCCAGTTCAGGCGACTCGACCAGCGGGCTGTAGGCGTAACCCGGCATCGAACGGTGAAACCGCCAGGGGGCGTCACGAGATTCGTCACGCGGATCGTCACGGCGGGCGGACAACGGTGTGGTTCCCGGCGATGATCCGACGAGGGCGTAGTTCGGCACGGTGCCGCCTCCAGGAGGGTCAGGGGTGGGGCCGCGCCGGACGGCACGGCGAAATAAGTGAACTCTGAGTTCAGTATGTAGTATGCTCTGGGCTGACAAAATCAAGAGCGTGCGTTGGAGGCAAAATGGCGGTCTCCCGCAGACTTCTGCGTGAGCAGATGAGGGACGAGATCCTCGATCGTCTCCTCAAAGGCGTCTATCCGGTCGGCAGCCGCATCAACGAGGTGCATCTCGCCGAGGAGATAGGCGTCAGCCGTACCCCGCTCCGCGAGGCGCTGGCCAGCCTGGCGCAGGAGGGCATCCTGGACGCCCGCCCCAACCGGGGCTACTGGGTGTCCGCGCTGAGCGAGCAGGAGGTCCGCGAGACCTACCCGATCATCGCCCAGTTGGAGGTGCTCGCGCTGCGCCTGTCCGACCTCGACGAGCTGGCCCTGGCCGCGCCCGGGCTGGTCGCGCTGGCCGACGACATGGCGGCGAGCGAGGACGTCCGCGACGTACAGCGCGCGGACGACGCGTGGCACGCGAACCTGCTGGCCTCCTGCCCCAACGGCCGGCTCCGCGAGATGATCTCCGACACCAAGCGCATCGTGCACCGCTATGAGCACGCCTACCTGGGCGACCCGGACACCGTCCGCGAGTCGGTCGAGCAGCACAAGCGGATCGCGACGGCCCTGGGCGAGAAGGACCTCGCGACGGCCACCGTCGAGCTGGAGAGCAACTGGAAGACCTCCATGCACAGCCTCATCGCGCGCATCACCGGGTCACCGGACGGGCCACCCACGTAAAGGAGCATCATGTCCATCGGTTTGAGCGATCGCGCGGGCGCGGTCACCGGGTCCGCGACCATGGCCGTCTCGGCGCGCGCCCGCGAGCTGCGCGCGGCCGGCTACCGCGTGGTGAGCTTCGGGGCGGGCGAACCGGACTTCCCGACCCCTGACCACATCGTCACGGCCGCCCGGCAGGCGTGCGCCGACCCGGCCAACCACCGGTACACCTCGGCGGCGGGGCTGCCCGAGCTGCGCCACCTGATCGCTCAGACCGTGCTCACCGACACCGGCCTCACCGTCGCCGCCTCCGACGTGCTGGTCACCAACGGCGCCAAGCAGGCCGTCTACCTCGCCTGCATGGTCCTGCTGAACCCCGGCGACGAAGCGCTCGTCCCCGCTCCCTACTGGACCACCTATCCGGAGGCCGTACGACTGGCCGGGGCCACCCCGGTCGCCGTGGACACCGACCCCGGGCAGGACTACAAGGTCACCCCCGACCTCCTCGACGCGCACGCCACTCCGCGCACCAAGGTGCTGTTCTTCGGCTCTCCCGCCAACCCGACGGGGACCGTCTACACGCCCGAGGAGACCCGGGCCATCGGCGAGTGGGCGGCCCGGCGCGGCATCTGGGTGATCAGCGACGAGATCTACCAGCACCTCGTCTACGACGGCGCGGTCGCCGTGTCCATGCCGGTGGCCGCCCCCGCCGTCCAGGACCGCTGCCTGGTCATCGGCGGGGTCTCCAAGACGTACGCGATGACCGGCTGGCGGGTCGGCTGGCTGTACGGCCCGGCCGAGGCCGTCCGGGCGGCCGTCAACCTCCAGTCGCACATGTCGTCCAACGTCTCCAACGTCGCCCAGGCCGCCGCCGTGGCCGCGCTGCGCGCGGGCCGCCCCGGCTTCGACGACGTGCTGGCCGCCTACGACCGCCGCCGCCGGCTCATGCTGCACGTGCTCCAGGGCATCCGCGGGGTGGACTGCCCCACGCCGGGCGGCGCGTTCTACTGCTTCCCCTCGGTGCGCCGGCTGCTCAGCCGTACGATCACCGGCCGCGGCTTCGCCTCCACCGCCGAGCTGGCCACGTTCATCCTGGACGAGGCGGGGGTGGCGCTTCTGCCGGGCGAGGCGTTCGGGGCGCCCGGCTGCCTGCGGCTGTCCTATGCCCTGGATGACCAGAGCCTGCAAACCGGCCTGGAACACCTCCAGCGCCTGCTCAGCTCCCAGGACATCCCCCGGGCCCACGTCCACTGACCCCTGGTCACCGCCCCCGTGGCATAACCGCATAACTGCATATGTGTATACTGAGACATCGATGTCGCAAATTAGACGGATGTGTCGCATATGGCAGTGAGCAGGGACCAGATCCTCACCAAGGCCACCGAGCACCTCAACCACTCCCCGGCCGCCTCCATGGCGGAGATCGCGCAGAGCGTGGGGATCAGCCGGGCGACCCTCCATCGGCACTTCGCAACCCGCGAGGCGCTGATGGTCGCGCTGGGCTGGCGGGCGCTGGACGCCTGGCAGGGCATCCACGAGCGCATCGGCCTGGGCGAACCGCCGGCCGGTGAGCGCCTGGGGGAGACCCTGCACGCCCTGGTCCTCGCCCAGATCGAGGCCGCGGAGAACTATGGTTTCGCGGTCACCGAGCAGGCCATGGAAACCGATCGGGCCCTGGTCACGCGGGCGGAGGAGCTGGAGGCCAAGGAGATCGAGCTGATCTCCGCCTGCCAGCGAGCGGGCATCCTGCGCGCCGATTTCCCCCCCATCTGGGTGAGCAACACCCTGTACGGCCTGCTGCTCGCCGTACGAGAGAGCCTGCGGCAAGGCGACGTCGCCCGGCGGGACATCCCCCGCCTCGTACTCGAAACATTCCTCCGGGGGACCACTTCATGACGCGTTCCTCTGCCGCCCCGGCCACCGGCCGCTGGGCGGCCCTGGCCGTGCTCTCGGCCAGCCTGCTGATGGTCGTGATGGACATGACCATCCTGAACGTCGCACTGCCGGAGATCTCCTCCGACCTGCAACCGAGCGCCGTGCAACTGCTGTGGATGGTCGACGCCTACTCCCTGGTCGTGGCCGGGCTGCTGGTCACGGTCAGCTCACTGGGCGACCGCTGGGGCCGCAAGCGCATGCTCATCACCGGTTTCACCGTCTTCGGCGTGGCCTCAGTCGCCGTGCTGTGGGCCGACTCCCCGGCCATGGTCATCGCGGTGCGGGCGCTGCTCGGCATCGGCGGGGCGATGATCATGCCGTCCACCCTGTCGATGATCCGCAACCTGTTCACCGATCCGCGGGAACGCGCCACCGCGCTCGGGATCTGGGCGGCCATGGCCGCGGTCGGCGGCGCGCTCGGCCCGATCATCGGCGGCCTGCTGCTGGAGGCGTTCAACTGGCGGGCGGCGTTCCTGGTCAACGTGCCGGTGATGGTCGTGGCGATCGTGGCCGGGCTGCTCTTGCTGCCCGAGTCGCGCGACCCGAACCCCGGCCGCTGGGACGCCCTCGGCACGGTACTGTCCATGGGCGGCATGGTCGCCCTGGTCTACGCCATCAAGCACCTCGCCACCGAAGGGCTCGACGCCCAGTCCGTCACCGCGACGCTGATCGCCGCGATCGCGCTCACCTGGTTCGTACGGCGGTGCCTGCGCCGCCCCGACCCCATCCTTGAGGTCAGGCTGTTCCGCAGCGGGTCGTTCAGCGCGGGCACCATCGCCGCGCTCTCCACCTCGATCGCGATGGGCGGCGTGCTGCTGCTCATGGTCCAGTGGATGCAGCTCATCGAGGGCTACTCGCCGGTTCAGACCGGCCTCGCCATGCTGCCCATGGCGGTGGGCGCGGCGGTGGTCTCCCCGCTGGCCGCGGCCCTCGGCGCCCGGATCGGCGCGCGCACGGTCCTGGCGGGCGGGCTGGCGGTGTCCGCGCTCGGCTTCCTGCTGCTCTGGATCATGCCGCTGAGCCTTCCGTCGGTGGCCGCCGGCACCGTACTGATCGGCGCGGGCATGGGCTCGCTGGCCATCGCCTCGGCGGTGATCATGGCGGGCGCGCCCGCGGCCAAGGCGGGCAGCGCGGCGGCCATCGAGGAGACCTCCTACGAGGTCGGCGGCGCGCTCGGCGTCGCCGTGCTGGGTAGCGTCGCCGCCGCCCTCTACCGGGCCGAACTCCCCGCGGACGCCGTCCACGCCGTCCGCGAATCCCTGGGCGGCGCGCTCGCGGTCGCCCGCGAGACCGGAGCCGCCGCCCTCGCCGCCCAGGCCAAGGCCGCCTTCACCGACTCGCTGGCGATGACCGGCCTGTACGGCGGCGCGCTCATGCTGGTCGCCGCCGCCATCGTCTGGTACCTCACCCCCGCCCGGCTCGACCTCGGCGCGGCCCAGCACTGACCCCCGCCGCCATCGACATGGCCGACCGGGGCGCCTGGAGCGTCCCGGTCGGGCGCGCGGTCACGATCGACGGCGCCGCGCACTGTCCCAACATGGAACGGCCGGAGGTCTGCGACGAGATCCTTGCGGAGTTTCTGCGCAGGTTGCGACCATCTCCCGGGGCGGCGCAGATCGTATATGATATCGTTGATCGCGTGCCCTCCAGCGACTCGATCGACTCCCCTGAGGCCGCCGTGGGCCTCGCCCCCGTCCCCCTGGGGACGGCCGTCACCGTCACCGGTGAGGTGCCGGCCGGCGCGCTCGGCGTCGCGCTCACCCACGAGCACCTGCTGAGCGACTTCGCCCCGCCCGCCGACACCCCGGAGTCCTGGGCGGCCACCGGCCGCACCCGGCCCACCGCCGCCGGCCTGCTCCGCCTCTACCGGGCCCCGCTCACCATGGAGATCCTCGGCGAGATCGCCATGGGCGCGCCCAACCGGGACGACTGGCTGCTGGGCGACGAGCACCTGGCGGCGGACGAGCTGGCCGCGTTCCGCCGGGCCGGTGGCGGCACGCTGGTGGACGGCACGGCCATCGGCCTCGGCCGCGATCCGGCCGCGCTGCGCCGCATCTCGGCGGCCACCGGGGTGGCCATCGTGATGGGCTGCGGGTGGTACCACCCTGGGTGGGCGGACGGGCTCGCCGGGCGTGACGTGGCGAGCCTGACCGACGAGATCGTCCGCGACCTCACCGAGGGCGTGCACGGCGTCCGGGCCGGGATCATCGGCGAGATCGGCGCCCTCGATCCGGACGATCCGGTGGCACGCGTGGTCCTGGCCGCGGCGGCGCGGGCGTCGGCGGCCACCGGGGCGGCGATCTCGCTCCGCCGTACCGAGGACGCGGCGGCCCAGCGGCGGGTGCTCGACCTGCTCGCCGAGCAGGGCGCGGACCTCACGCGCGTCGCGGTGGGCGGCTGCGACACGCTGGCCCCCCGCCCCGACGACCTCGAACCGCTCCTCGAACGCGGGGTGTTCGTCCGCTTCGACGGGCTCGGCCGGCTGCCCTCCGTGCTGAGCGTGTCCGACGATCAAGACGTCGCCACCGCCGTGCTGGAACTCGCCCGGCGCGGGCACGCCGGGCGCGTCCTGCTGTCCCAGGGCGTCGCCGCCAAGTCGCACCTGCTCGCGTACGGGGGCGGCGGTTACGGCTTCGTCCTCCAGCAGTTCGTTCCCTACCTGCGCATGCTCGGCGCGGACGACGCCCTCATCGAAACGGTCACCGTGGCCAACCCGGCCCGGCTCCTCGCCGTCCCTGTCGTTTCCGAGGGGGCCGGGCGATGAGCCGGTTCCCCTTCGCGATCCCCGACCTCACCGGCCGGGTGCTCACCGTCACCGGCCCCGTCGACCCGGCCGCCCTCGGCCAGACGCTCATGCACGAGCACGTCTTCGTGGACCTGCGCCGCGCGCCGCGCTTCCGCCGTCCCGGCGAGGACGCCCCCGAGACCGCCGAACCGCTCACGCTCGCCAACCTCGCCCGCACCCGGCACGGCCGCCCCAACGCCGACAACGACCTGATGGGCGACTTCGACGAACTGCTCCCCGAAGTACTCGCCTTCGCGCACCACGGCGGCGGCACGCTGGTCGAGGTCACCCCCATCGGCGTGGGCCGCGACCCCGAGTCCCTGCTGCGGCTCTCCCGCGCGAGCGGCCTCAACATCGTGATGGGCGGCGGCTGGTACACCCCCGCCTTCCACCCCGCCGACATGTCCGAACGTGACGTGGACCAGCTCACCGACGTCATCGTGCGCGACATCGTCGTCGGGGCCGACGGCACCGGCGTACGCTCCGGCGTGATCGGCGAGGTCGGCGCGGAGTCCGTGCCGCTGACCGACGGCGAGCTGAAGAGCGTCCGCGCCGCCGGGCGGGCCGGCCGGATCACCGGCGCGCCCGTCACCTTCCACTTGGGCGGCGTCGGCGAGGAGAAGTTCCGGGTGCTGGACATCCTGGAGGAGGAGGGCGTCGCCCCGTCGAACGTCGTCTTCGGCCACGGCATGGACGTCCTCGCCGACCCCGCCTTCGCCGACCGCCTGCTCGGGCGCGGCGTCTTCGTGGAGTTCGACTTCCTGGCCTCGCCGGGCAGCCCGTGGGGCCATCTGGTGCTGACCAGCGACCACAAGGTCATCCGCGGCATCGCGGACCTGATCGAGCGCGGGTACGGCGGGCAGATCGTGCTGGGGCACGACGTGTGCCAGAAGATCCAGCTCCGGAAGTACGGGGGCCAGGGGTACGACTACATCCCGCGCCACTTCCTGCCCGCACTGCGCCGCCTCGGCGTCGGCGAGGACGCCGTCCACGCCATCATGGTCGGCAACCCGGCGCGCGCTCTGGCCTTCGCCTCGCCGTGTACCGACGGTCTGTAGTGCTACAGCCTGATGTGGCATTGAATCATCCACGGCGGCTGGAGCGACGAAGCATGGGAAGGACAAGGGGTGCCGCGCGCCTGCGATGCGGCGCGGCACTCGTCTTCTCAGCACCGTGGCCTCCGCCGTAGAAGGAGACAGCAATGCGCATGTTACGCACCCTCGCATTACCCGCCGCCCTGGCGGCCGGGCTTTCGCTGTTCCAGGCCCCACTCGCCGCCTCGGCCGCGACGACGACCACTTCCGCCTTCGCCCTGACCCTGACCGGCGGCTCCTGCGAACCCTTCGCCCGCCGGTTCCTCTGCTCGGTCGCAAGCAGCGGCGGGGTCGCGCCGATCGCCACCCGCTGGTTCGTGAACGGCAACCACATCGCGGCCTACGACAACCGGAGTTTCGTCGGGATCGGCTGCCAGCCCACTTTCGGGTACACCATCCGAGCGGTGATATCCGACGCCACCGGCGCGTCCGTCGAGTACAACACGTCGCAGACCTGCCGATCCGGCAACCCCTGACGATCCGAAGCGGGTTGATCACCGACCGCCGGTGAACACCGACCAGTCGATCTCGGGCACCGCGATCCCCGCCCTTTCCGCATACGCCAGCGAACGCGCCCTGCCGTCCTCGATCCACTCCTCGAATGAGGCCGGTTCATGGCGTCCGGACGGGCGCGTGCCCGGAATGCGTTCGGCGCTGAACGTCCATTCCCGGCCCGCCCCGTCCGCGACCCCCGCCACCAGCAGCACCGCCATGTCACCGGAACGGCCGTTGTGCTGGTGCCACAGCAGATTGGCCGGTCCCGGGACGCCGGGGAAAGGCTCCTCGGTGCGCAGGCGCAATGATGATCCCGTTTCCGACCGGCTCACGTACGCCCGTACCGAATACGGGTGCCCCTTGTCGTCCCTGGCCGCGAAAACCGCGCTGGGATATCGGGTCAGCGCGTCGTCGATCTGCACGTTCAGCGGCGCGCCGTCGGGTATCGCCGCCGCGTCCCACTTTCCTCCGGCGGGGGTGGCCCGCAACACGTCTATTCGCTGCGGTTCGACGATGATGGGCAGCCGCCAGTAGTACCAGTCCATCGCGGCCTGCCGGGCGGGATCGGCGGCCTCTTCGGCCAGCCCCGGATTCCGGCGCATCAGCCCGTGCCAGTATTCGGCGATGTCCTGCGGTGCCGCCACCACATCGGGCGCGGTGGCGATGCCTCTTACCAGGACCGTTCGCCGCTGTTCCAGGCCGCTGCCGGTGAAGTCGGAATACAGCAGCGCCACGCGCCCGTCCCGGCGAATGTTGAGCACCTTCTGCGAATACGCCGTAGGGGTGGTCAACATGATCTGCCGACGTTCCGGCAGCCATACCGACGACATCGGCCGGGTGTTCACCCCGCCTTTTGCGGTGACCGTGGTGAGTTCCAGGACCCTGACACCGGCCAGGACCTCCGACAGATCCGTGTCAATGTGCATGAAGGGGACGCTATAACCTCAACCCAACTTGAGGGCAACCTCGGCGGTCTCAACCGGCCCTTCAGGAGCCTTCTTCGACAGGTGCTTCGGCAGGTTCTTCAGCAGGTGCTTCGGTAGGTGCTTCGGTAGGTGCTTCGGTAGGTTCTTCAGCAGGTGCGGAGCATGTTGTTCAGCGCCGCCTTCTCCCTGCGGGTCACGAAGAGCCGGTAGTGGTGCTTGACGGTGATCCACGAGGACGCGTACCTGCACCAGTAGGCCCGGCGCTGCGGACGCCAGCTCTGCGGGCCCTGACCGCCCTTGGCGATATTGGCGGAATGGCTGACGGTGAGCAGTTCGGGGCGGCGGAGGTCGTTGGCGAACGCGCGCCGCTTGGCCTGGCTCCACCGCTTGGCGCCCGACCGCCACGCATAGGCGAGCGGCACCACATGGTCGACGTCCACCTGTTTCTCGCTCTTCAGCCGCCTGCCGTCGTACGGGCTGTACCAGACCCCCTTGACCGGATGGCAGGCCGCGTTCCTGCGCACCCGCCGCCCGTCGCGGGCCAGCACCGTCTCCCGGGTGTCGCAGGCCCCCTTGTGATGCGCCCACCTGGGCTGGAACCGTTTGCGGCGGTAACCGCTGATGGATAACGGCCTGGCGACCTTGAGCCGCGCCAGCATCCGCCGCGCCTGAGCCGCGGCCTTCGCCTGCGTCCCCTTCCGGGGTTCGGCCGCCGCGGGCGACGCGGCGAGAACGACGCTGATCGGGATGACCAGGAGGACGAGTACGGCGACGCGGGCCGCCCTGCTCAGGAAGATCATGTTTTGCTCATACCCAACCACTCCCCTCCCATGGGTCTATACCGGGGGCCGCGCATCCTCGCGCTCATGGGAGGGCGTTCACGCTGTCCCAGGCTCCGCCAAGGGGGGCCGAACGGGCATCGGCGTCTTACGGCGGCCGGCTAGCCAACACTGAAACGGCGGGCGGCCGTGGCCGCCCGCGAAACGCCGGGCACCGGGGCGTTACCGGCGACGGCGGGCGGCGGGAACGGGGCTCTGCCGTACCGGAACCGCGCGGCCTGGCCGCTCAGGCGCCCGCCGGGACGGCACAGGCCCCCGCCGGTTCGAGCGGCCCCGTGGCGTTGATGATCGTGTCCAGCGCGTCGCGGGCCGCCAGCAGCTCGGCGACCGCGCCGGTCAGCCGCTCGCGTTCCCGTTGCAGGTCGGGAAGCAGCCCGGTGCACCCCGGCCGCAGCCCCTCGCCATCATCGATCATGCACGGCAGCAGCTCGGCGATCGTGGTGGTGTTCAGCCCGGCGGCCAGCATGAGCCGGATGCCGCGTACGGTGTCGGCGGCCTGTTCGTCGTACTCCCGGTAACCGCTGGGCAGGCGCAGTGGGGTGAGCAACCCTTGCTCTTCGTAGTACCGCAACGAGCGCACGCTGACGCCGGTTCGCCGGGAAAGTTCACCAATTCGCATGGAATCACCGTCCGGTCGGGTTTGACTCTCACATCAGTGTGAGGGTCCAACCTATCCTTCATGACACCGCAGCACTCATCCGGTCAGGACCGCCCCACCGCGGTCACCGTCCTCGGCCTGGGCCCCATGGGCGCGGCCCTGGCCGCATCGCTCCTGGACAACGGCCATTCCGTGACAATCTGGAACCGCACTCCCCACAAAGGCGACGCCCTCGTCACCAAGGGCGCCCACCGCGCGGCGACCGTCACCGAGGCGGTGTCCGCGAGCCCCGTCACGATCGTGTGCACCAAGGACTACGACACCATGTACGCGATCCTGGACCCCGCCATCGCCCCCCTGCACGGCCGCACCCTGGTGAACCTCAACTCCGGCACCCCGGCGGAGGCCCACGCCGCGGCCCGCTGGGCGGCCGGCCACGGCATCGACTACCTCGACGGCGCCATCATGGTGCAACCGCAACTCGTCGGACGCCCCGACGCCGTCTTCCTCTACAGCGGCCCGCAGGACGTCTTCGACCGCCACCACCCCACCCTCACCACCCTCGGCGACCCCCGCCACCTCGGCCCGGACCCCAGCCTGGCGGTCCTCTACAACACCGCCCTGCTGGACCTGATGTACGCCACCCTGAACGGATTCCTGCACGCCACCGCCCTGGTCGGCTCGGCGGGCGTCTCAGCGGTCAAGTTCGCCGACCTCGCCATCGACTGGTTCATGCCCACAGTGGTGACCGCCGGCCTCACCGCCCAGGCCGCCGACCTGGACAACCGCCACTACCCCGGCGACTTCGGCACCATGGAGATGAACCTGAACGCCCTCGAACACATCACCACCACCAGCATCGAACAGGGCGTCCACTCCGCCCAGCCCCGCCTGATGAAGGAACTAGCCGAACACGCCATCGCCGAAGGCCACGGCGCCAAAAGCTACCTCGCCATCTTCGAGATCCTCAAAAAGCCCGCCCACCCATCATGACCCGCCGCCCCAGGCCCACCGGTACCAGTGCTGGAACGGCGAGCCACCATTCCCACCCGCGAAACCCCGGGAACCGGGGCACTACTGACGACGGGTTGCGGCTGGTGGGTGGCTTGTCGTACCAAACCCACCCCCTTGAGCCAAACCAGAACCCACCCCATACCAGCCCTCCGCCCGCCCCCGGGAACCGGTAATCAGAGCACATCCCGTACCAGGCCCGCGTACCTCAAAACAGAAGCACACGCCGCCCTAAACCCGCACGCTCCCAAAATCCGAAACACACACCGCACCCCAACCCCCGCCCCAAAAACCGAAGCCCGCGCGATATCAAACCCGCGCAACCCCAATCCTCTACACACCCTGCACCAAACCCACGTACCCCAAAACAGAAGCACACGCCGCAATAAACCCGCATACCCCCAACACCCAAAATCCGAAACACACACCGCACCCAACCTCCACCCCAAAAACCGAAACCCACGCCACACCAAACCCACACAACCCCAAACCTCTACACCCCTGCACCAAACCCACATACCCCAAAACAGAAGCACACGCCGCAATAAACCTGCGTACCCCCAAAATCCAACCCCGTCCCAGCACCAAACCCACACACCCAAAATCCAAAACACACACCGCACCCAGCCCCCGCCCCAAAAACCGAAACCCACGCCACACCAAACCCACACAACCCCAAACCCCTGCACACCCTGCACCAAACCCACATACCCCAAAACAGAAGCACACGTGGCGTCCAACCTTCACCCCTAAAACCGGAGCCCATGCCGTACCGAACCTCCGCGCCAAAACCACAGCACATTCCGCACCAGACCCGTGTACCCCAAAAGGAGGCACGCGTAATACCCGACCGCACAACCCGGAAGCCCAAGCCCATCCCACACCGAACCTGGGCACCCCGAATCCGAAGCCCCCGCCATACCAAACTCCGTGCGCCCCAGAGCAGCACGAACGCCACACCCGACCACGCGAGCCGAGTGCCCATCCCCACCGGAGCCACGCAACCGGTCACCTCTCGGGCCGCCGCCCACAGGCATGTCCTGTCCACCCTTCCCGGAAACGGCGGTGGGAGATACCATCATCGCCGCAGGTCGCGGCCCCCATCTCCAGTTCCACTCCGCAAGGCCCCTTGTTGCCCAGAGTCCCCGCCCGCGAGCACAGTGCCATCGCGTGAGCGACGGATGTCACTAATTCCGCCTGGTGATACCTCTATCGGCCGAGTTCAGCCATCGTGGTGATGACGGCGTCGGCTCCAGCGAAGGCCAGGGCATCCTCCTTGTCCGGGCGATTGGCGTAACCGATGCTCCGGACGCCTGCCTTTCGCGCGCCTTCGATATCAGTGACCGAGCCTCCGACGAGGACGCACTGTTCCGGCGCTGCGCCCAGTCCTCCTACGGCCTGTGCGATCAAGTAAGGGTGCGGCTTCAACAGCATGGGGTCTTGAAACAGCGTGCGAGCCGAGATGACACCAAAGTACCTCGACAGATCGTGGATGCCGGAATAGACCTGAACGGCGACATCGGAGTTGTTGCTGACGACCGCGAGACGCCACCCCGAGTCGTGAAGATGCCGGACGGCCTCTGCGGCATAGGGCGTGGGAGTGGCGACGCAGCGGCTTGGATTTCAAGACCGTGTAGACCGGCCTCGACGGTGTCGGCGATGAGCGGGCCGGCGCCTGCGGCGTAGCGGAGGATCTCCAGCGGATCATTCGCGCTGGCGATCGTCTCGGGCAGGTCCAGGTTCAGAGGGCGATATAGCTGCGTAGGGCGGCGGCCACGGTGGACGCGGGCAGACCGGAAAAGATGCTGCAAATAGGGCCGTCGAAGTCGAATAGCACGTGTGTGGCGTCGGCGAGCAGGCGTTTCACGTCTGCGTATGGGTCGGTCACCCGTCGTACTCCCGGCTGATCGTGTTCCATATCGAGTCGAACCAGAGACGTTATATCTACGCCCGGATCGTTGTCGCTCCGCCGACCTTGGGCCGGAGCCCGCCCACGCCAGGGCAAGGTGCCTGGTCAATCATGTTGGGCGGCTCGCACACCACCCATGGTCGGGGAATTTGAGGCTGGAAAAGCTCCATTTGGCGGGTGAAGTTCTGTTCCTGTCTACGACTCTAGGGCGGGGCGCGCGCGCCGGGCGAAGCCCGGCTTGGAAAAGAACAGGCCGAGCGGAGCGAGGACCGTTTCGCGCGGAGCGCGGGCAGGAGGGGGGCGAGGACCGTTTCGCGCGGAGCGCGGGCAGGAGGGGGGCGAGGACCGTTTCGCGCGGAGCGCGGGCAGGAGGGGGGCGAGGACCGTTTCGCGCGGAGCGGGCAGGAGGGGGGCGGGGTGGTTGGTGCTGGAATGGCGAGCACCACCCTGGCAGGCACGGGGCGCAGCCGACGGCAGTGGGCGGCTGGAGCCGGGCTGGCCACTGGACCCTGCGCGGTTCCCGGGGCCGGGCCCGGCAGCCGTCGCCCCGGCCGTGCGGGGTCGGGACGGGCCCGGCGAGCACAAGCGGGCACAGCGGGTGCGGCCGGAGTGTGAGCGTCCGAACATGAACCCCCAACGGCGGGCGTGGCCGGGGGGAGCGTTCGCCTCCGGCGGCTACCTGGGCGGCCTGGACAGGGGCTGACTGCCCGAAAGAGCGTGGATCTCCCGAATCAGCCACTACTGCGTGCGAGCCCTGCCCGGATAACATGGCGAAGGCCGGACCCACCGCCACGGGGGTCCGGCCCGAACACGCCACATCAGCACCCGCGTCACGCCACATCACGCGGAAACCATGAGAGCCCCACAGTAACGTACAGCCGGGCCGGATGTCCCGGCCTGCGGAGGCGCGCACGAGATCAAGGCTTGGCCGCAAAAGCGGCATTTCACCCACGGCCCCGCGCGATCTACCGTGGTGCACGCGCAAGTTGGGAAAAGCGGGATAGATGCTTTCCATTAACCCACCGAGTCGCGGATATATCTGCTTCGGTAGGCGTTTTCGAGGTTGCGGCGTCAGAGGTGGCGGCGGGCCTGGGTAGCGTTGATCAGATGGTCGAGCGAATGGGCTGTGGCGCGGCGGCGGTAGGGATTTCCACAGCGGCGCCACCGGCGCGTACTCCGGCCCGCGCGGCCCGCGCGGCCCGATCCCGGTGCGACGTGCGGAGTGCGGAGTGCGTAGCGCGGCGCGCGGAGCGCGGAACGTGACGCCCGTGCGCGCGGAGCCGTCACGTTCGCGCCGCGATGGCCGTCCGGTCGGCACCCCTTTTCTCGCCTGCCACGGCCCTGACCGATCGCAGCACCGAAAGGAAGCCAGCCGTGCCGGAGTTGATTTTCCCGCTCGACTCGACCAAGAAGTTCACCGACCAGGCCAAGATCGGCCACAACCGCTGGCACCCGGAGATCCCGCCGGTCGCATCGGTACGGCCCGGCGACAGTTTCCGGGTGCATTGCCGGGAGTGGTTCGATGGGGCGATCCACAACGACGACTCCGCCGAGGACGTCCGCGACGCCCCGCTGACCACGGTGCACGCGCTCAGCGGCCCGTTCGCGGTCGAGGGGGCCGAGCCGGGCGACCTGCTGGTCGTGGACATCCTCGACCTGGGGCCCATCCCGCAGGAGGACAGCGGCCCGCTGGCCGGTCAGGGCTGGGGCTATACCGGGATCTTCCCCACCAAGAACGGCGGCGGGTTCCTCACTGAGCAGTTCCCGGACGCCTACAAGGCCATCTGGGACTTCTCCGGCCAGATCGCCACGTCCCGCCACGTCCCTGACGTGTCGTTCACCGGCATCGTCCACCCTGGGCTCATGGGCACCGCGCCGTCGGCCGAACTCCTGGCGAAATGGAACGCGCGGGAAAGCGCGCTGCGCGCCACCGACCCGAACCGCGTGCCGCCCCTTTCCCTTCCTCCCGAGCCCCAGGACGCCATTCTCGGCTCGGTACCGGCGTCCGACTTCGACCGGATCGCCGGCGAAGCGGCCCGTACCGCACCACCACGCGAGAACGGCGGGAACCAGGACATCAAAAACCTCACCCAGGGCTCCCGCATCTTCTACCCGGTTTTCGTCCCCGGGGCGAACCTGTCCGTCGGCGACCTGCATTTCTCCCAAGGAGACGGCGAGATCACTTTCTGTGGCGCCATCGAGATGGGCGGCTTCATCGACCTGCGGGTCGAGGTCATCAAGGACGGCATGCGAACGTACGGCGTGCAGGAGAACGCCATTTTCATCCCGGGCCGTACCGCGCCTCAATACAGCGACTGGCTCGCGTTCTCCGGAGTGTCGGTCACCCTGGACGGCGAGCAGCGCTATCTCGACTCACACCTCGCCTACCAGCGGGCCTGCCTGCACGCGATCGACTATCTGACGACGTTCGGCTACCGCCCCGAGCAGGCGTACCTGCTGCTCGGCGCCGCGCCGATCGAGGGCCGGCTGTCCGGAGTGGTGGACATTCCCAACTCCTGCGCCACCGTCTACCTGCCGACGGCGATCTTCGACTTCGACGTCCGTCCGAGCGCGTCCGGCCCGGCCCGCATACGGCAGCAGACCGCCGCCACGCCGCACGCCGCCTTCGACTGAACCCGTCGAACCGCCGGCCATCGACCGGCCATCGACCGGCGGCTGATGTCCTCCTCGCCGCCCTCCGCCCGAGCCTGCATGCGTCGAGCGGCGAGGAGGACCGAGAATCAGCAGGTGGCGAGCATGCCGTTGAGCGCGGACTTCTCAGCGCTGTCGGTGCTCAGCCCCCAGTACCACTTGACCTGGATCCACGCGCGCGCGTACCGGCAGCGCTCGCCCGCCAGCGGCGGCTGCCACGTGGCCGGGTCCTGGTCGGACTTGGCCTGGTTGACGTTGTCGGTCACCGCCCAGAGCTGCGGCCCGCCCAGGTCGTTGGCGAAGGACTGCCGCCGGGAGGTCGTCCAGGACCAGGCGCCGGACGACCACGCCTCGGCCAGGGGCACCATGTGGTCGATGTCGACATCGCTCGCGGCGTACCAGGTGGCTCCGTCGTAGGGGGAGTACCAACTGCCGGAGACCGCGGCGCACGACGAGTTGACCACGACGCCGGAACCATCCCGCTTCAGCACCTCCTCCCTGGTGTTGCAGGCCCCGGAGACGGTGATCCAGTGGGGGAAAAGGTCGCGATTGTAGGAGCTGTGATGGGATTCGGCGGTCACAGTCAGGGCCGCCAGCCGACTGGCGGCGGTGGAAGCGGACGGGATGTTCGGGGGAATCGCGGCGGCGGGTGTGGCGGCCAGCATGACGGTCGCGATGGCCAGCGCCATGGCGGCGGTGACGGCAGAGAGGGGTCGGTGCACGACAGGCCCTTCTGACCGCGTCCTCGGCCAGAACCAGGGAGTTCTGATCGGGGGGCGAGGTGAGCGGTCATAAGGGACAGTCGCACTCTAGTCCGGCATTTACTTAAATCGATGGTTAATACGGGCGGTAGTCATGGTGATGCCGAGTGTGCCCAGCGGGTTTCACCTGGTCGGCGGGGACCTGTTGCCCCTCACGACGGCCGCAGAGGGCCCGCTAACGGCCGGACGGCTCGGAAGAACGTCGCGGCGCCGTATGCTGCCGTCGGCGTACGAGCAGACCGCCACTCCACCGCATCGCACGCAGCGCAAGCCGGACCAGTCCGAAGAAGAATGCGACCTGGAACAGCACGGAACATACGACCATCACATCGCCGAGCGATTCCCGGTCATTCTCCCGTGCCCATTCAATGAGCACGGACGTGACGATCATGCCCAGCACATGACCGAACATCGTCAGCGTCTCGCTGTGCCCGGCCCGCATGACCTGATCCTAGGGCCACCGCCGATTCCCGAATCCTCCCGACCGCTCCGAACACACGTGTCTCCCCGATACGGGACAATCCACGGAATGATCTCGTGACCGGGATTCCCACCTCACACGGCACCGTCGGTAAGTAACAGTCAGATGCGAGTATGGCCTTAGTGGTCGACGGCCGCGCTGCTCTCGGCCGTCCCCACCGTCCTGGCCCTCGCCGGCGGCCTCCTCTTCGGCGGCAACGGCCCTTTCTACCTCGACTTCCACCCCCTGGCCGGGATCGGTTTCCAGCCCGTGGCCCAGGGCCTCGGCATCGGTTATCTGGGCTCCACGGGTATGGTCGCCGCCGCCTTGCTCCGGCACCGATGGCGGAATCGGGCCACCGTGGCCGTCGCCGCCCTTCTGGGGGTTCTCGCGGTGATCAACCTCGCCGTCGTCCCCGTCGGCCTGTTCTCGGACCTGGTTCAGTGCCCACCGCCCGATTACGCCTCACTGCCCGATACATATTCCTGCTACCGGAGCGACTCAGGCGGCCTTCCGTCCTTTCTTTATGCTCCTCCCTACGCCCTCGCCGCCTACATCCTGTTCACGCTCCATCGCCGGTGCTGGAACGGCGAGCGGCCATGTTCGCTCGGGAAATGCCGGGACCGGTGCGGCACCGGCGATGGCGGGCGGCGTTAGCCGGGCTCCGCCGTACCGAAAACCCGGCCAGCGAGCCGTCGCCGGCCCTCAGAAGCCGCGCACGAGCTCAGTCGGCGGCGCGTTCCAGCACGTGATCGGTGCCGGTCGTCCGCGACACGTGCGCGATGGCGTCGAATGCTTCGAAAACCGGCAGGTCCAGGAAATAGTCGGCCATGCGCGAATGCTGGAAGGACGCCGCGTCGTGGACGTGCGGCCGGGCGGCGCGCAGATCGGCCAGCGTCCAGAGCCGGTCGGTGCGGAACGCCGCCTCGATGCTGCCCTCGACCGGCGGCGGGAGCGGCGCGTCATACCACGCGCCCACCGGCCGTTCCGGGGTCGGTACGCCAAGCGTGGTGGTCCGGCCCAGGCTCGATGTCACTCCGATCGCCCGGTAGTCGTCGCCCAGGGCGGCGGCGAGGTGGGCGCCGGTCGGCTGGAGCAGGCGCTCCTCCCCGTCCAGCGCGGGCGCGCGCTGGATGTGCCAGTTGTGCGCGGCCAGCACCACCCGCGCGCCGCCTTCGACAAGACGCAACACGGACTCCGCCATATAAACGTCGCGGAACGTCGAGGCGGACTCGAACCCCTCGGCGGCGTTCGCGCGATGAAGGTGATCGAGGTACCAGGCCCCGCGCAGGTGCCACATCGCCGTGTCATGCTCGGCCCCGTGCCCCTTGGCGCGCTGGACGAGCGCCAGCCGATCCATGTGGGCCATGAGCCGGCTCAGCGCACTGGTGAGCACATCGCGCTGACCAGGATCAAGCCCCTCATAGCGACCAAGGGCCCCGAAAATGATCGGCTCGTCGAACTCGCGGGCGACGCCGACCGCCTGCTCCAGCACCGGAAGCACCTCGGGCGCGGCCCAGCGCAGGTAGCCGGCCAGTTCTTCCAGCGCGGGCAGCGGCGACGCGGCGGCACCGGGCAGGTCGGTGCCCACGCAGCGCAACGGCGGCGACGTGGCCGCCGCGTTGCGCTCTCGCATCCAGGTCAGCGCCTCGTACATCTCCCGGCACTGCCCCAGCGACAGGGCGATGCCCTCCGCCGCGACCTGCTCGACCGTACCGGGGCCGCCCCGGACCCACGCGTCCAGCGCCTGTCCCTGGGTGAACGGGGCTTCCAGCGCGTAGACCGTGAATCCACAACGTTCCACCAGGAACCGCAAGATACGGTGACGCACCTGGTAGAACTCCCGGATGTGGTGGGTGCTCTCCCCCAGCGCCACGACCCGCGCATCACCGATGGTGTCGCGCAGTGGTTCAAGATCGTCCAAGGGTGCCTGGAAGTCCAGGGTCTCGACGGTCAAGGCATGATCATCGACCCACTCGGCGAATCCGGTCTGACGGCTCGTCTCCACGTTCATACCGACAGCCTCGCGCGGCGACCCGCGTGAGGCGTCCTGCCCGGTAGGGATTTCGAGGTACGGCGGGCGGAGTAGTCCTGTCGTGAAGTACGACAGGAGGCCGAAGATCAGCCGGAAATGGTCAGTAAATGGACTGGCGTTTGGTCACCCGCATGACGGAAGGTGTGCGCGACCGACGGGAGAAGCGCCATGAAGGCTTCCCACGCGGCTTTGCCCGCATTCACCGTCGCATCGACGGTAACCGGTACTCCGCACGGGCGCCCCCGCAGTGGCCGTGGCCGTGGCCGCGAAAAGAGAAAACCACGCGCCGCGCGCCTGCCGTAGGCGAATCTCTCCCTTCCCACCCCCCCTGAAGGACCGACTGTGCGATTAACCGTACTGACCGGCGCTGCGGCGGCCCTGGCCGCCGTACTGGCCGTCCCGCCCTCGCCCGTCCAAGCCGCGACCCCTTCCCCCGACGGCGTCAGCAGGCAGCAGGCCCTGCAACGCGACCTGCGCCTCACCGCGGAGCAGGCCCGGGTCCGCCAGGCCCACGAAGCCGCCGCGATCACCGTGGAACGGCGGATACGCGCGACCCTCGGCGACCGCATCGGGGGCGCCTGGTACGACCCCGCGCGCGAGCGCCTCAGCGTCGGCGTACTGAACACCGCGGACGCGACGGCGGTCCGCGACGCGGGCGCCACCCCGGTGCCCGTCAGGCGCAGCGAACAGCGGCTCGCCGCCACCAAGGCCGCACTGGACCGGGCCGCGCACGCCGCCGGGACCGAGGTCTATGGCTGGTACGCGGACGTGCGGGCCAACACCGTGGTCGTGACCGCGGCCGACCGGACGGCCGGCGAACGGTTCGTCCAGGCCGCCGGCCTTTCCGCCGCTCCTTCCGCCGCTCCTTCCGCCGGTGACGACGTACGCGTCACCGTCGACCACGCGGCAAGGCCGCTCGGTGATGTCCGCGGGGGCGACGAGATCGGCATCGTCCTCGAAGGCCAGGGCAGGGTCGGCGTGTGCTCCGTGGGCTTCTCCGTGGACGACGGCGGTTTCGTCACCGCCGGCCACTGCGGCAAGCCGGGGACGCGCACCCAGGGCTGGGACGGGTCCGACCAGGGTACGTTCGTCAGCTCGACGTTCCCGGGTGCCGACCAGGCCTGGGTACGCGTGAACGACGACTGGACGCCCCGCCCGTGGATCAACGACTACAGCGGCGGCAACGCCGTGGTGACCGGCACCCAGGAAGCCCCGATCGGAGCGTCCGTCTGCCGTTCCGGCCGTACGACGCAGTGGCGCTGCGGCGAGATCACGGCCAAGGACGTCACCGTCAGGTTCGTCGAAGGGTTCGTCCAAGGGCTCACCAGGACCACGGCCTGCGCCGGGGGCGGCGACTCGGGCGGCCCGTTCGTCTCCGACGGCGAGGCCCAGGGCGTACTCTCCGGTGGTGGCGGGGACTGCGGTGGAGCGACCGCGTTCACCCTCTTCCAGCCGATCAATCCGGTTCTGCACGAGTACAACCTCACCCTGACCACCACGAAGCGGACCGGGCGGATCGTCGGCTGGAAGAATCAGTGCATCGACGTACCGTCCGACCGGCGCGTCGAAGGGGAGCGTCCGCGGCTGTGGACGTGCGACGCGACCGGCTCCCAGCTCTGGACGTTCCATCGGGACGGCACCGTCCGCAACTTCAACCTGTGCCTCGACGTCGCCGGCACGGCGGTGCGACTGGCCCGTTGCGGCGACGCCCTCTCCCAGCGGTTCTCCCTGACCACCGCGGGCGACCTGGTCAACGCGGGCACCGACAAGTGCGTGGAGGTCGCGGGCGCGGGCGCGGGCCACCATGGGTACCGGCTCCGGTTGGCGACGTGCGACGGCGGTCGCCGCCAGGAGTGGCACCGAGGCTGATGCCTGGTGAACGCCGGCCGGGGCATCACAGCCTCAACGTGGTGGAAAGCCGCAATATGACCAAAAGCCCCGGCCGGTGACCTGCGGCATGCATCGTTCGGTCGTACGTCAGCCCGCACATCGACTAGGACGGGTTCTCACTGCGGCAGCTCGTCCGTCCAGTCGGTGGTCAGCAAGACGGTGGCGCGCGCCGCCCGGGCGGTCTCGGGATCGACGACCATCTTGATCTCCAGGCCCTCGGAGAGCGGGATCACCAGTTCCTGCCCGCCCTCGGCCGGCCCCGCGTTCTTGACCCCGGCGTCGCGGCGAGGGCCTCGAATGCCGCCGAACGGACCTCCGCGGGCGTCGGCAGCTCCGTGATCAGGGCGATCAGCGGGGAGACGAGCTCGCCTCGCCGGTCGGCAGAGAGCACGGCGTGGATCGTCTTCCCGCGCGCTGGGCCGGCCATCTGCGCCAGGCCCGCAGGTCGGCGCATTACCACAACTCCCGGAACATCACATTAGGTTCAGCAATTAAGGTCTTGATCAAATCCGGGATGGTTCAGGAAAGCCAAGCCGTTTTCCCGCCCAATGTGAACGGGCGATGTCGGCATGCGGGCCCCGCCTGGAAATCCCGGCGTCCGGCCCTCTCCACGTCCGTGCGCTGGGCCGTTCGGCTTCGTATGCGGTATTGCCGCCGGTTGAGCCGCCGGTTGAGTGAAGAGCGCGGGTGCTGTTAACTTCGTCCGGTGGACGATAGGCGTGCACGGGCGGAGGCGATCGAGGACTTCGCGGGAGTCCTCCGAAAACTACGCCAATCTGTCGGAAATCCCCCTTTTCGGGAGATGTCCGGCCGCTCGGGAGCGATCTCCCACACGACCTTGCACGAAGCCACCAAAGGCAACCGGCTCCCGAGCTGGGAGACCACCACCGAATTCGTTCGGGCGTGCGGAGCCGACCCGGCCGCGTATCGCGAGCGCTGGGAGCGGGCCAACCAGACGGTCCGGGGTGCGGGCTTCGAGGACGCTCCAACCGGCGCGGACGCCCTGGTGGATCGCCCTCCCGACGGCGCCGGGGCCACCGCGGAGCTTCTTCCTACCGCGCACCTCGTCGTACCTCCGCAAGTGTCCCGCTCGCCCGACGACGCCCCGGTCCCCCTGCCCGTGCGCCCCGGCGAGAGCGTGGACGATGTCCGGCCGGCCCTCCCCACTCCGGAGCGCCCCAGGCGATTCCGGCTGACCGGCAGGGCGGCGCTCGCCGTGGCCACGGTCGGTGTGGGGGCGGCGGTCCTCATCATGATCATCGTCGATCCCTGGTCCGGACCGGCCGGTCCCGCCCCGAGCGGCTCCGAAAGCCCGTCGGTGGCCGCGATCCACTGCCCGGTACGCCAGGCCAACCCCGCTCCCGCCCCGCCCGCCCGCAACGGCGACGCCTCCGTTTTCATCGATGACCTGACACTCCCCGACTGCACGCATGTCGGCCCCGGCAAGACCGTGCGCAAGGTATGGCGGCTCAAGAACGCCGGGACCGTGCACTGGAAGGGATATTCGCTACTCCGCCTCGAACCACAGCAGCCCGATCAATGCCAGACCCCCGCTGAGGTGCCGATCAAAGAGACCGCGCCCGGCAAGCTGGTCGACATCCGGGTCGATATCACCACGCCGACAAAGCCGGGTTTCTGCTTCGTGCGGTTCAAGATGATGAACGCTTCCAAAGAGCTCGTGTTCCCCGGAAGCCGGCCGATCAACTTCCAGCTCATCATCGACGAGAACTCCGGTTCCCCGCCACAATGACGCGACAGGAAACCGGAGCCCTCGGAGTAGCCAGGCGTTCTCACTAGCCGATCTCACTAGCCGATCGCGATCCTCTTGTAGTAGGACCTGAGGATCCTGCTGTAACCCCAGCCCTTCTTGGCCAGGTCACGAGAGCCGTTCTGCGACATCCAGTCGCCATCGACCCACATGCCGCACGCCTTCGACGACTGGCAGTACTGGCTCTGGAAGATCTTCCCATTGCGCGTCAGCCGGGTGCCCCACGTCGCGTTCACCGCGGCGCTCGTCGCCGCCGTCGCCGAGCCCGGCTTGTAGACCTGGCTCGATGTGTGGTCGTAGACGTCGAAGCACTTACCGTCCGGCGTTTTACGCGTCGAGTGCAGCGCCCAGTACCAGCCGTAGTTCTTGACGGCGATCGCCCCGGCCCGCAGCGACTCCTGCGGCCAATGCGACCGCCACTCGTTCGGCAGGACGTTCTTGACGTAGTCCTTGAAGGACACCCTCTCCACGTGACCGAGGGACTTCCGGTAAACGAGGATCGACGTGGGCAGCCTGCTGTGCGTGCCGTCCGTCTTGCACTGGGTCGGCGACGTGGAGCCCATGAACCGGTGCGAGGCGTTCTGGTTCTTCAGGGCGGGGATGAGATTGCCCTTGGCACCGGGCTTGAAATCCTGGTAGGTGCCGGAGAAGTTGCTGTTGAAGTACACTCGCACGGTCTTACCGCTGCGGTTCCAGACGGACGCGGCGGAGTTCTTGATGCACTTGCCCTTGCCGTTGCCCGGGCCCTTGAAGTCGTAACAGGAGGGCTGCTTGGTCGCATAATCCCCGAGCGAGCCGGTGAAGTCGGAGACCGACCCCTTGTTGTTGCTGTTGAAGTAGTAGCAGAACTCACCGCTCTGGCACACCCCGTCGCGACCTGCGGCCGACGCGGGTGGAGCGATGGCGAGCACCGATCCGCCGAGCGCCACCGCGGCGACCGCCGTGGTGAGCCGCGAGATCAGTCGCGCGGTTCGTGAATACACGGTCGATTTCCTCTTCGTCTTCTTGTTCTTCGCAGGCCGCGGTGCGCTATCGGACGTTGTAGCCACGGGCGCGCCAGAACGCGTTCGGGTTCGGGTTCTGCAGGTGCGAGTCGCCGACGCTCTTGGCGGCGCGCGTCTGCCGTCCCGGGCGCATCTCGACGTGGGTGTGCGCGGCCGACTTGGACGAGATCCCGCGCCACGCCTCGGTGGCGATGACCTGACCGGGCCGGACCACCTGGCCCACGCGCAGCGAGGACACCGGAGCGGTGTGCAGATAGATCACCGTCTTGTTCAGCGACGAGTTGTAGATGGCGATCGTGGAGAGCCCCGAACCGCCGTTGGCCCCACGCGCGACGTTGATGACCGTACCCTGCATCAGGTTTCGCACGGTGGCACCCACGCCACGGGCGAAGTCGATGCCCTCGTGCCGGCCGGGTGTGCTGTCGTAGCCGTCGAAGGGGCAGGTCAACCGGCCGCTGCTCGGCCTGTAGAGCGCGTACGACATGTTGACGCGCGACGAGGACGACGGACCGAACTCATGCGAGGCGTTCTGGTTCTTCAGGGCGGGGATGAGGTTGGCCTTGGCGCCGGGTTTGAAATCCTGGTAGGTGCCGCCGTAGTTACTGTTGAAGTAGACGCGGACCGTCTTGTTGCTACGGTTCCAGGCGGAGGCGGCGGAGTTCTTGATGCACTTGCCCTTGCCGTTGCCCGGGCCCTTGAAGTCGTAACAGGAGGGCTGTTTGGTCGCGTAATCGCCGACCGAACCGGTGAAGTCGGAGACCGACCCCTTGTTGTTGCTGTTGAAGTAGTAGCAGAACTCACCGCTCTGGCATACGCCGTCCCGGCCGGCCGCCGATGCGGGTGCGGCGGTGATGGCCATCGGCACCCCGAGCGCCATCGTGGTGACCGCCGCGGCGAGAACCTTGTTCATCGTGCCCATGCTGTTTCCCCTTGGATTCGTATGAGGTGGATTTCGTAGAAGCGGGACTACGGGTGGTCAGCGGCGCCGGTATTCCTCCCAGGTGCGGATGGTCACCTTCGGGCCGTCGTCCGGCCCATGCCCGGAAAGCCCGTTGAACCCCAGGTAGTAGTCACCGACCTGGCGCTGAGCCTGCCGGGAAAGGTCGGTGTCGCTGATCGCGACGGCGTGAATGTGCCACGGCCAGTCATCCTGGCTCGGGTCGCGTACCCAGGCCGCGAAGCCGACCCGCCGCAACGCGCGGACGGCCGCGGTGCGGGTCGTCCGGTTCATCCCCTTGACCGAGATGTCGACGACGCCCCCGCCGTCGTGGGTACCTGCGGACGTGGGGTCGCCCCCGGGGTTGTACGAGCCCTGCATCAGCCCCAGACCGCGGCCGAACAGCCGCTTGGCCTCGGCCAGCATGCTCCGCGTACGGGTGTTGACGACGACATCGCCCATGGACACCCGGCCGCCTGGAACGATGGTGTGGGTGACCTTGAAACGGCCGGCTCCGAGCTTGACGAGCGTCGCCTTGCCGGGCAGCCCGCTGGCGGCGAGCCCCTTGTAGCCGAGCGACTTCTGGTACTTCGCGTAGGCGGTGATGGTCGTGGTGCCGAAGTACCCGTCGACCCACTGCCCGTCGAGCAGACGCCGGTCGCGCAGCGCCTTCTCGACGAGCAGTACACTGGGCTTGGCCCCCGGGGTCGTCGTCTCGTCCGCCCGCCGCGGGTCGATCTGGGCCGCCTTGACCGTGGCTTCCATGTTCACGCTCGGAAGGACCTTGACCTCGGCCGCCTGCGCCACCGACATCCCAGACGCTCCGGTGAGACCGGCGACCAGAGCAGCCGCCAAGAGTCCCGTGGCGCGCAAGGTCGGCTTCATCGTTTCTCCTGGTTCTTGGGAGATGCGGGAATTCCTGTGACGCGGCCCACACTTCTGGGTCTCCTCAGGCGTCCGCAACAAGATGTTGTTGTCAGCCTGTTCGGCGGGCTCTTCTTACAGGCGGACAGGCCGTCTTACAGGCCACCTGACGGCGAGCACCCCACACCGATGAGAAGATGAGCGGCATGCCGATCAACAGAAAGGCCGATGCCGCGTAACCGGCCCGGCCGCGTCCGCGCCGAGCTCCCCCTCCGCCGCCAGACGCGACACTCCCAAACGACCATCCCCGGCCTGTCCCCGGCAGCCTTGGCCGAACTCAGACGGATCGAACGCCGCAAGAACTACCTGTGGCCGGGCTCGATCGAGGCGGCCTTCATCCGCTGGCGCAGCTTCGTCCACCAACCGAACCGCCGCCTGTGGGACCACACTCAGGCCGGCTGCACAGAATGGGCCTGCTGCGGCGACCCGACAGAGGCCCGCGACTTCCTCGAAGCGGCCATGCTCTCAATGTCCCGCCGCCACGCCCGCGAACTCCGACCCCTGATCAAAGCCCTCGACGACGACTATTGATGTCATCCGGGTCGCCGAATTTCGCCCGGATCTCGGCGGCGCCGTACTGCCCCTTCGGGTTGCAGATCGGGCACGCGCATGGCGGCCTTCCGTGAGCGTCAGGCATGTAGCGCCAGCCGGTCAACCGGTTCACTCGACGGATTCGATGAATCTCACCCGCCCTGACAGAACGCGGAATGAAAACTTCGTACCCGCGCGGGTCCGGCTGGGCCGCTATCAGCGCAGCGGCTTCCGCACTGCCCATGTGGGCGGGGAGGCTGTTGTAGTGTCCGACCTGCACCGGCTCATCGTCGGGAACCCTGAAGTACACGGCGATGTGCGCCCGCTGACCACCTCGCCGCAGCTCGCGTACCCACTGATGGGTGATCTGGTAGGACGGCAGCACCGGCAGGCAATAGACACCCGTTCCATCCCACCCACCGCTCACCGCCCGAATGCCACTGCGCCGTATCGAGCGAACGTTCTTGGCCGCGGTGACGTGCACCAGCATGGTCATCGCAGTGCCTCCCATGGACGCGCACAAAACCGCCTCAATCGGTGGACCATGCGTCCGAAATATGGAAAGCCGAGAGGTCCACACCCCCAACGATCAGTGCTGACCTGAAGGTGTTCTCCCACCCTACCGTGAGGAGCCCCCGTGAAGATCCGAAACTTATCCGCCGCGGCCCTGCTCGCGACAGCCTTGGGCGCCCCCGCCCTGGCCGCACCCGCCTCCGCCTCCGCCTCCGCACCCGCCTCTATCACCCACCAGCCCAGCACCACATCCGCCCTCGCCCCGCTGCCGCCGGACTGGTACTACTCCAGTCGCTACGAAACCCTGGCCGCCTGCTACGCAGGTCTCCAGGACGCTGCCCAGAACGGCGAGTTCACCGGACTCGCCCCCTGCCGCTACTACCCAGGCGACCAGCACCGCCAGGCAGGCTGGTACTTCCTGATGTACATCCCCTGATCCCCGGCGAGCGTGGCGTCCACGGCCCCAGCCCCTGGACGCCTTCCGCACTCCTTCCGCACTCCTTCAACGCCCAGGCACAGCCCGCTCCAACTCCACCAAGGCCAGCGGCGGCCCCTCACCAAAGTCGTGATCGTGAGTCCTGCCGGTCTCGACAAAGCCGTTCTTCGCGTAGAACCGGCGCGCTTGAGCGGAGTCCCGCAGCGTCCACAAATGCACCTCGTCGTACCCGGCATCTCGCACCCGCTCCAAGACAGCCGTCAACAGAACCATCGCAACCCCACTACCCCAGACATCCGGGTGCGCAAAGAACGTCTGGATCTCCGCCACGCCGGGCCGAGAAGTAGAGGCCCCAAACCGAGCAAACGCCCCCGCCCGCTCATTCAAGCGCGCCACCAGAATCGTGCCCCCACCCTCGGCCAGCACTCCATGCCACTTCCCCCGCCGCTCCTCAACCCCAGCCGCAGCCACCTCCGGCGCACAAAACGGCCCATGCGACACCCCCCAAGACAGAGCATGGATCTCGCCGAGGACATCCCCATCACCTGGTTCCGCGGGATGGACCGTTATCACATCGGACATGTAGCAGACCCTAATCAACCGCTGCTCATCTCAGCACCCGAGGCGGCGTTGACCGCGCCACAGGCGGAATGCCCTTCACCGCAAGACGGCGCGATTTCTGCCGATCTCGGCTGCGCTCGCATATTGCCTGCCCAGAGATCGACGATCAAAGCTTCGCCTGGCCACCAGACCCCGGCCGACACAACAACGGACGGCGAGAGGGACGCATGCCGTACACAGGGCAAAACCCGGCCCTGAAAAGCAGGCCGAGCGCCAGCAGGGTCCAATGGGCACGCGCGGAGCGCAGCATCCCGCAGGAGGCGGGGGCAGCACCCGAGGGGCCACCACGGCTGCCCGCTGGCCAACGGCGTGGGGGACGGGAAGACGCCGGTTCAGGCGGAACCCGAGAGTTCGCGTCTCTGCAGACCCTGCCGTCGGTGGCTGGGCATCTCCCGGCACACCGTGCACCAACATCCGGCGAACTCTTACCTGTGACTCGGTCACCTTGATCCCGTCAGCCTTGAAGCAGCCCATCCGGGAAGCGGTCGGCGGCCTGGTACGAGAACGAGAGGGCCAGGGAGGCCTTACCGATGCCCGGCATGCCGCTAACGACCACGATGATGGTCGCGCCTCCTGGGTTCTTGCCTCCCACCATCTTGGCCAGCATCGCCAACTCCTGGTCTGGCCTGATGAAGTGAGTGCTGACTCCGGGGAGCTGCAAAGGCCGAAGGGGAACGGCCGTACGGTCGCCTGAACTCTGGCCTTCAGGCGCGCGCTTCGTGCCGGCCTCGGCAAGACAGTCCCGGGCGGTTCCCAGCCGGCGCCTTTCTTCAGCGGACACCTCCAACGTGGCTAAGAGTCGGTCCAATATCACTGCGTCCGGAAGCGTGACACCCTTGAGGTACGCATACACGCTGCTGCGGGAGACGGCCACCCTTCTTGCCAGGGCAGCCACCGCACAGCCCTTTCCGATTTTGCGTTCGAATTGTGTTTTGTGGTGTCGAAGGACTGCTCCCAAGTCCTCCCTGGAAGTGATCGGCTGCTGGTACGGAAAGTATCGCGCATCATCCACGGCGGTCCTTGCCGAGAGTCCGACTGTTGTACGGCGTCCAGGTTCGTCCAGAGCATTCCAGATGAGCCCGCCTTCTTGCAGGGCTTCTGATCTCCTGGTGTGGACGCGCGACGCAAATATGTCGCAGAAGTGGCGATATACGCCACAACAGGTAATTCAAGCGCCTCAGCAAGGGTCTGCAAACGAGAAACGGAGGCAGCATGGAGAAAGTAAAGACGTTGGCTACGAGGATTGGCCGGCGCGGCGCGGCGTGTGCGGTCCTAGCAGCAGCCATCGTCATGTCGGTGCCAGCCGCCGCCGACGCGGCCGAGCCGAACCAACTGTGCCGCACCAACAGCTCCGCGATCCTCTACACCAGCCCGACTTCGGGAATCTGGGTCCCTCAGGGCTCACTGGTCCGCATCCTTGACTACCGCGGGCCGCTGCACTACCTCGCTCGCTACGACGGGACCGTGGGCCAACTCGAGCGCAGCAAGATCATTCAGGCGAGCTGCTACTACCAGTGATTCGGCACAACCTCGAAGCGCTTGGTAGATGAGTGATCTCGATCGCCTCATCTACCAAGAGCTTCACCACATCCAGAGCGACAATACTCACCTGGAAGGAGCCCGACGCTCCCCTCAACCTGCCGCCCCGCCCTATGACGTGCCTGTTCCAGACATCAGCACGATGACGGTGCTGCTCCCACCGCGTCCGTCTGCACCGAGCGGCTGGGCCTGCGGCCGTCCCGCCCGACCCGTGGGTCCGGTACTTCGGCACGCGCACCAACCGTTCGGATTCGCTGACCTGGACATGACGTTCCACGGTGTTGAGCGCCAGGCCCAGGCGTCGGGCACATTCCAGCAACCCGACACCTTGGTTGAGCAGGGCGTGGATCTACTGCCGACGTTCGCGCGTGGCGGCCCCCTGGGCGAGCGGAACGATGGCGTTACGCGCGGAGCGCGGCGTACCACCGGAGACGGTAAGGGTGGGCAACGCTGGGAGAGCATGCCTGCACTGGCGAAGTACGTGCGTTGACCTGGTCCCATGTCGTTGCGTTCGATGCACGGCGCAAGTGTGGTTCCGGCCACCGAAGGGGGATGGGAACACGAGGAGTATGCCGTGTACGTCTGGCGCTCGGTTCACAAAAGGAGGGACATTAAGACGACCAAGTCGCGCCGCACCTTTAAGGTGCCCGCCCGCTGTGCGAAGGCCATGCGGCGGCTCATCGAGACTCAGGAGACCGTCCGAGCGGCGGCGGAAGACACATGGACCGGCACACCGTTGACCGCGACCAACGTACGGCGCGACTTCCGAAAGGTTCTTGACGACGCCGGATTGGTCGGCAATGAGTGGACACCGTGCGAACTGCCCCAACCCGCCTGGTCGGCCATGCCAACACGGTGATCACGGAAACGGTCTACCGGCACCGGTTACGGCCGGTGCTGCTGGCAGGTGCTGCTGGCAGGTGCCGAAGCGATGGACAATATATTCGCGCGAAAGAGGCTCCATAACCACACAAAAGCCGCAAATCTTCGCCTGCCAACGGCGATGCTTTCTGAGCAGCGCATATACCGAGCCAGCCAGAGACATGTCAATATAGATCATCGTCACCATGAGCCACGGATCTCTGACTGTTGGCGGGCGTACACTCCTTTGTACCTTGCAGGCCATGGCGCGAAGGAAGCAAAATCTCATTGAGAAATACTGGGGCTACGCCGTGCTCGCAGCCGTGGCATGGGGCTGGTGGGTGGCCGACGACAAGGGCGAAGTGGCTCCTCTCTTGATCGCAGGTTCTCTTCTGGCGATCATCTACTTCCTGTTCCGAGTTCCACGCACGTGTGGAGCGCAGGGACGCCAAGGAGCATGCCGGAACAACGCACGCGGGCTCCTGTTCGGCTGCAATCAGGTCAGAGAACATAAACGACAGAACCTGACTCGCAAGCTGGGCCGCGAGCGGTGGCGAGAGCTGAACCGAGGGCTGTGGATCTCACCCAAGGAGCGGGTAGCCACCATGGCATGCATCGGCTCGACCCTCTCGGGCTTCGCTGCGGTCGCCGCAGTGCTCCTCAACAGGGGCTGACGACCGGACGGGGCGGTGTGCCCTTAGTCACGCCGTTAGTCACAACACCCCCGCCAACGATCACCGGCGGGGGTGTTCAGGCTGGTGGAGTCTAGGAGATTCGAACTCCTGACGTCCTGCTTGCCAACGGGAGGCAGTCACGACCTCGGAGGCACCGCACCTCGCCCTGCCTCATACAGCAGATGAGGTCCAGTGACGTGTGATCGCGTAAGCCGATGTCGCTGGAGTCCACTGCAGTACACAGCACCTTGGTCGGCTCCCCGCTGAGTCACCTGATGGCAAGCCGACCCGGAGCGCAGGGCCACCAGGCCCGAGCACCGGAAGCGGCGCGGCGGCATGCCCCTCCCTCTCCTACGCCTGACGGGGAGCCACCAAGGTGCGTCGTCGATGTCCCCCCCTACGATCTGCGCCATGCGGTGGTGCCGCTCTGGCCGAACTCGGGCGCTCCGGCGCCGGCTGACCTCAGCGTCAACGTACTGCCTCCCGTCTACCCCAAGTGCGTAGGCGCTCAGCAGGGCGACATCAAAGCGAGATCAGCGACGCGCCAAACATTGACCCGGCTTTGTGCGTCCTCGGCCCTGGCTTTCGCCGGGGCCGTCTTCATGTGCCCATGCTCATGGCGTGCCCGGTGAACACGATGACGCCCCGTCCAGTGAGCCTCAGCAGCATCGGCACCCGCCGGATGATCTGCTGCCATGGTCCTTCGAGACCCGCGCGTATTCGACTCCGGTAGCACCGGAAGAACCGGCCCCAAGGCGTGTCCGACGCCGGGCCTGGTCGGCGGCGTTCGCTGCCGTTGCTATCGCTGCGGCTGTGACGCTCTGGTTGAACGCCTCACGCGGCGATAGCGTGCAGTCTGGCCGCGATCTTGCATCGTCGTCCACACGCTCTCCGGAGCAGCCCGTGCCCCCGTCGCCACGTCCCAGCCAAGAGGCGTCGCCGGCCTCGACACGGGAGAAGAGGCATAGGGCGAAGTCACGGACGCATGGCCGCCGCTTGGTAGTTCGCGTTGCGCCACGGTGGCCCCGTCAGCCTCTGGAGGCGGACTCACCCATGCCGAGTACAACGCCAACCCGGGACAAGCCTCCACGGAGGTCCGGTCGCGAAAGGCAGAAGGATGGGCTGTCTTCTCTGATCAGAGCAAGATGCGATGAGCTGTTCCCGCCGACCGCGCCTGAGACCCGCCTTCGCAATCAGGTCTGCCGAGGCATCTTCAGATAGCTGTACTTGCCCGGTGACCCGACACCACCATGATCGCCCCACAAAATGTCCTTTCGTCTGGTCCTCCGGCTGCACGCGGGTGTCTGTGGCGGCCTGCCAAGACCTGGATGACGAAGGGGCCGGTTCAGCCGGTGCTGGAACGGCGAGCGGCCACGACGGCCTGCGGAACCCGGGCACCAGGCCCTGACTGGCGACGGCGGACGGCGAGAAGGACGCATGCCGTACACCGGGCGAAGCCCGACCCTGGAAAAACAGGCCGAACGCCAGCAAGGACGATTGGGTGCGGAGCGCACCGCGCGCCGCAGGCGGTGGGGGCGTAGCGGCGGCCTACTGGCCAACAGTGGGGTGGGCCGGATGAGCCGGTTCAGCCGGTGCGGGAACGGCGAGTCGCCACGACGGCCTGCAGAACCCGCGCATCAGGCCCGGACTGGCAACGGCGGACGGCGAGAAGGACGCATGCCGTACACCGGGCGAAGCCCGACCCTGGGAGAACAGGCCGAGCGTCCAGCGAGGGCCATTGGGTGCGGTCTGGCCTGGGAGGTTGGCCGGGCGTCGGTGAGGTCGATTGGGGCGCGGGGTGCGGGGTGCGCCTTGAATGGGGAGGTGGGAGTGGAGCCTAGGAGATTCGAACTCCTGACTTCCTGCTTGCAAACGGGAGCCCGTCACGAATTGTTGAGGCATCCCCCATGCTCAGGCGTGCGCTGTCGGGCGTCAAAGTGAGGCGCTGTGCGGCCCCGTTGCTGTACTTCTCTGCTGTACAGCAAGCTACCTCTTCATCCTCCTCCAGCCCACTCGAGCACTGGAGGCTGCGTGACAAGATCGCCCCGATCACGCCATGACGGCACATATCAACAACAATGACACCCCGTAGAGCCCGATAGCACAGTGCAGGACCACCCACAGCCGATGAAGGCGGATGCGATGCATCCGGGGGAAGGCACGGTAGTGATCAGTACGTGCTTCTACCAACCTCTCATCAGTGCCCAATACCCCACGCTCCACGAGGTCTTTGGTTAAAGCACGCGCCTGAGACAGGTGGTAGGAAGCCCTCTCGTAGTACTTCGAGACAGCGACAGCGCCATACAGGCCAGCCATCGAGATAAAGACACACAAGGGCAGAACATACAGCGAGAAGCGCTGCTGAACGATCAGAGCGCTCAAGGCAGCCGTGATGATAATCAGAAGATTGCTAAGCGTCGAGCGCTGAGTCTCACACTGGCGTAACTGCTCCCGATGTTCCTTCCAGTAGGCGCGTATCGCTTCATCCGAGATCTCTGCCATTGACTCCGCCCTACCTGCATCCGGATACCATGTGCTGTACGGGCCGCCCTGGCTCACAGCGAACCTCGACCAGTGGAGAACATCCTATCGTGAGAGTCTTTATCAGCAGCGTACGGAAGGGCTTGGAGGAAGAGCGCGATCTCCTCCCCGGCTTGATCACAGCGCTGGGCCATACGCCAGTGCGCTTCGAAGACTTCTCAGCCCAGACCACTCCCAGCAGAGAGGCATGCCTGGCCGCTCTGGAATCCGCAGACGTCTGTCTATTCCTTCTGGGTCCTAACTATGGTCATAGGTTCCCGGAAACTGGGCAGTCGGCCACACATGACGAATGGGTGCACGCGCAACGTCTGGGGAAGCCACGGTTGGTCTACCGCAAGAGCGGGGTGAGATTCGAGCCCGATCAGCACGAATTCACGCGCATCGTAGAGGCGTATGCGACGGGCGTATTTCGGGACTCCTTCTCCACCAGCGCGGAGCTTCAGACCAAGGTTGTCAAAGGCTTGCGCGAGCTGGATTCAAAACCATCTCCCCTAGAATTCAGAAGATTGACCCAAAAGCCTCCCCTCATCTGGATCGCAGATGACGACAGAGCACAATCATTTGGTAGCAGCCAAGACTCTCTACTCGAACTACACGTGCTACCAATGGATCACCCTGGATACTCGGCTCGCGAGATGGACCAATTCATCGAATCGCTGGTGAGCCGGGTCCGCGGCACCGAATACATTGAGAGTGGCCAGGCGCTCAACCTTCTCAGATCCCAGGATCACGCGACTGTCAGTATCGAGAACGGCCAGCATCGCGTGTGGGACAAACCCCAGACCGGAAGGATCAGGGAAGTTCGGCTGTATAAAACGGGGCAGATCTCCGTTCGATCGACCCTCCCCAGAGACCAGATGGGCTCAATTCTGGATCCCGAAGCGCTACCGAAGCAGCTCGCTGAGATGCTGCGATTCGCAGGAGCGTTGGGCATTATCGAACAAGGGCATATCCTCGTGGCAGCCGGGGTGCCTTCGGACGGACTCATAAGCGTCGATACCTTTGACCCGCACCGCTCGCGTTCCCGTGCCCAACCGTTGAACTTTGGCCGTTCGGTTGGCATGTACCGCACGGAACCGGACGAGTCCGTCAGCCTGGCAGCTTTGGGGGATGGAGCTCACGAAGTCGGCAGCGACCTCTCCCGAGCACTGTTCGGTCGACTACGAACGTAATCATTTGATAGTTCCCTCATCTAGTCGGCCGCTCCGCCTGGTGAACCTCTTTCTCCTGCCTCCTAAAGTACCGGACCTCTCACGGCTGGCGTGCCATTCCCAATCGTGGCGCTGGGCTAGCCTCGATCTTTCTCGATCTTGAGCTGGCCGGCTGAGGGATTCGGCTGGAGGTCGATTGCCCCGCTGCGGTCAGCGTGGATGCCCGGCTGTCGCGCCGGGTGGGCGGGGTTCCACAGGCCCGCGGTTTCCTTTCCTCGTCGCGGGGGCGGTTGGGTGGTGGTCAGATCGGCGTCGGCAGGGCGTGCAGGCGTGCCAGGGCGGTGATGATCGGGCGGGCCCAGGGCCATTGCGCGGGGATGCGCAGGTGCAGGCGGCGGCCCCCGCGTACCAGAC